>JAULUH010000499.1:0-8366 GCA_032111745.1 Anaerolineae bacterium
ATACAGGTAGTAGCCGCCGACGGCCGCGGCCAGCACGGCGAACAACACGAGGGCAATAGGCCATCTTCTTCTCTGCTTTTTCATGAGTTCCTCCACGCCCTGTCACCAGGACGCGACCACCACGCCAACGTGCCGGCAACGTTCTTTTCCTGAGGATACCAAATACCTGTTTAGAAAGTATGAAGAACAGCTTGACTATCTGTTCAGATGTCCCAGTCCTCGATAGAACATCCATCGGCGCCGGGTTGATGTCAGATCCGGGTGAGATCGTCTACCATGCGTCCAAAGAGCTGTCGCTGCCGGCCGTAAGGATCCTCGGCCAGTAGAGCCTCGTCGCCCGTAAGTTGCGCGAGAAAGGCGTATCCCTGCTGAACGCCGCGAATGATGTCTTCTGGACTCGTCGTTGCTTCCCCCCGGATCAGTCGTCGTAGATCAGACCATTCGTAGTGAGCTTGGGGCAGCCCTGCCAGGAAGGCCCGCGGGTCGAAGGCGAAACGCGTCTCCCAGCACTTGAGCACGGCGATGCGTCGTACCAAATCCCTGTCAAAACGCAGTCGGGTGAACTGGTAGAGATCATAGAGGTCACGCACACGACTGCGTTGGGCGGCCGCTCGCACCTTCTCACCGATAATCTCATGGACGTCAAGCGCTGGTGGCTCGGGAGGCGTGATGCCTAGCCACTCAAAGTAGCGTTCTGGGCGCAGTGCTGTAGATCTGACGGGCAGGAGTGGCATCGCTCGAAAGCTGACCTGAAGACCAAAGAGGCCGGCTGTCACCCAACTATGCCGGTAGGAGACTTCAGCACCACAGGAATCGGCGGTGGCGTAGTAATCCGAATCTCGGATAGTAAATGTGATGCCATAGAGCGTCTGATCATGCAGGCAGCTGGCTAGTTCCAGCACGAACGCTTCTGGTTCGGTATCGGTGGTCGCAGTGAAATCCAGATCAAGGCTGAAGCGCCCCTGCCCGCCTAGAATCAATTTGCGAATCGCCGTACCGCCCTTGAAAGCCAACTGTGTGAGCAAGCTGCTGTCGGCGAGAATGCGTAGCACGTAGGTCAGGACGATTTCCCGCTCTGCAATGTCCAGGTCCACACCGGCGTCTGCCGCATACCATTGCACCAAGCGCTTTTCGATCATTAGCGTACCTCGATATCACCCAGCAGTTCCCGGTTCGGTACGTTGTCTACAATCCGCCAGGTCGCTTGATATTCGCCCCCACGCCCCCAGCGACTGGGCTGGCCCAGGTAGCACGTGTTCTTCCCGGTTCCGTTAAGCAAACCCTCGCGCGTCTCGCTGTCCACAGACAATCTCAATAGATCGATTAGGTATCCGAGGCGCTGTACCAAAGATTGGGAACGGAAACGCAGCGCATAGTCCACCAGACGAGGCCAGTCCAATCGGACTCTACCCCGCCATAGCATCGCGGCTACCTCTGGGATGTCACCGGCGTATTGCGGCCGGTCGAGGCAATCGAGAACTGTCTTCTCGAGCTCAGCCATTTGCACATGGCTGCCATAGGCATCCACCTGGGTGGCGCCGAAGAACTTGTGTGGGGGTTGGACCACAAGTCGGTATTCCTTGTTGCGCACGAGCAACAGTCCCTCCCGACGCGTGGTCGTGGCGATATAGACGGTAGCCGCCGCCTGGGTTGATAGACCGTGGAAATAGGCCGCCGTCGCGTAGGAGAAGTAATAGGGTTGCACCAGCACGCTGCCAATGAAAAGGGGATTGGTGTCAGGGAATGCATAGACACCACGTTCGGCAGGGATCAGCTCGTACTTGCCTGGCACGATCGGCGCTAGCCAGCGGCGGCGCGCTAATCTGGAGAGCACTTGGCGCGCTTGGTCGTAGGAGACGTTGAGGATTGTCATCGCTTCTTCGATGGTGACAATCGGTTGCTTCTCCCATTCCAGGTGCAGGATGAGCTGCGATTCCAGCGCGGACAGGGGGCGTGACATCAAGGCCTCTTTTTAGAAACTACAGTGTTTGTGATTGAATGTGTCACAAAGACGGACCTATCTAAGACAATTCTAGCTCAGGACTGCTAGACGCGCAAAGCACCAGAGCTCGAGTTTCAGCAGCAGTCAGGCCAGCAAAGGCGGCCAGATCGATCATCAACTGGGACCTCTTTTTAGATACCCCGATCCCTGGCAAAATCGCCTCTGCACCAATTTGACGGCGCCAACGAGCGGTGTAGTATGGTGCTGTCGCAGACTGTTACTTCGGGCTGGCGTGTGAGACTACGCCGGTCTATCTCCAAACCAATTCATAATTCCAGAGAGGTGAGTCTTCTTCATGACAACCAGGACGCGCGTCGCACTCATTGGCTGCGGCAGCATGGCCCTGTGGCATGTCCGGGAGATGCTCCGGCATGCGGAGACCACGGGGATCACGGTCATCTGCGAGCCGTCGCAGGCTAACTATCAACTGGCTGTGGAGCTGTTCGAGGCCACCGGCCTCAAGGCTCCTCCCAACGAGCCGGATCTCAACCGGCTCTTGGCTGCCTTTGCCCTGGACGCTGCCTTCATCGTGACCCCCCACGTCTTCCACCACGACCAGACGGTGGCGTGTCTGGAGGCCGGCCTGGACGTGTTGCTGGAGAAGCCTATGGTGATGAACGCGGGGGAGGCCGAGAGCCTGATCGCCGCGCAGCGGCGCAGCGGGCGCCTGGTGGTGGTGGCTTTTCCCGGCAGCCTGTCGCCCTCGATTCGCACCGCGGTGGGCATGCTGCGCACAGGCATGCTGGGCCGGCTGCTTAGCATCAGCGCCACAGCCTGGCAGGACTGGGGGCCGAACACCGCCGGCACCTGGCGCCAGGTGCCGGAAATGGCCGGGGGTGGCTTTTTGTTCGATACCGGCGCCCATATGCTGAACACGGTAGTCGACCTGGCTGGCGAGGAGTTCGCCGAGGTGGCAGCCTGGCTGAACAACAACGGCCGGCCGGTGGAGATCCTGGGCATGGTCATGGGCCGCCTGCAGTCCGGCGCCTGGGTGACGATGCACGGCTGCGGCGAGACCATCCCCACCTACGGCAGCGACGTTCGCGTGTTTGGCACACAGGCCATCCTGCGCACCGGCATCTGGGGCGAGCGCCTGGAGGTTCAGCGCGCCGGCGGCAAGCGCCTGCGCAAGGTGCCGGTCCCGCCGTCCACCGGCGTCTGGGAGCAGTTCATGGCCGTGCGCCAGGGGTTGATCCCCAATCCCTGCCCGCCGGAGGTGGGCCTGCGCATGGCGCGGCTCTATGATGCGATCAGGGAGTCGGCAGCCCAGGGGGGACGGCCGGTGCGCGCTATACCTGGGAGTTAGACCTGACGAAGTCGACGATCTCCTGCACGTAGCCGAAGGCCAGGCAGACCACCGTGTCGGCGCCGCCATAGTAGATCGCCAGGCGGCCCGTGGCGCCATCCACCAACGCGGCGCAGGGGAAGGCCACATTGGGAACGTCGCCCACCTGCTCGTAAGCCATGTGGGGCGCCAGCAGGTACGGATCGCCGCGGGCGATGACCTGCCACGGCCGCTCCAGGTCCAGCAAAGCGGCCCCGAAGCTGTAGACGAAGCCGTTGCAGGAGGTCAGGACGCCGTGGTAGATCAGGAGCCACCCCTCGGAGGTTTCGATGGGTGTGGGCCCGGCGCCGATCTTGGTGCTTTGCCAGCCGCCGGTCGTGCCCATCACCCAGCGGTGGCGGCCCCAGTGGGCCATGTCCGGGCTTTCGCTGTAGAAGACATCGCCGAAGGGGGTGTGGCCGTTGTCGCTGGGCCGGCTGAGCATGGCGACCTTGTCGCCGATGCGCCGCGGGAAGAGCACGCCGTTGCGGTTGAAGGGCAGGAAGGCGTTCTCGAGCTGGTAGAAGGTCCGGAAGTCGTAGGTGTAGCCGACGCCGATCGTCGGGCCGTGGTGGTAGTTGCACCAGGTGACGTAGTAGCGGTCCTCCAGCCAACACACCCGGGGGTCGTAGCCGTAGGTCCAGGGATTGATCTCCGCCGCCACCGGGTTATCTGGTATGAACTGGATGCGCTCGGGGCTCAGCGTCCAGGCGATGGCGTCCGGGCTATGGCCGGCGTGCAGCTGCATGGCGCGGCTGCGGGTGTCGACCCGGAACACGCCGGCAAACTCGCCCTGGAAGGGTACGACGGCGCTGTTGAAGATGCTATTGGAGATGGGTAGGAGGTCGCGGGGAATGATTGGGTTGGCGGTGTAACGCCAGACGACGTCGCCGGAGCCGGCAGGCCGTTCTTCCCAGGGCAGGTTGGGCAGGGGGGGTGCTATGACGGAGAGGGAACCCGTGCGCGGTGGTTGGGGCATGGAGCAATCAGCTTTCTAGTTTGGGGTGGCGGAAGCCCGCCGGCGGTTCGCTTCGGCGGAGTCGAGGCTTTAGCCGGCACTCCGGCTAAGGCCTCGACTCCGTGCCCGGAGCGGCTGAAGCCGCTACTACGAACCGGGGCCGGGTGAAGCCTCAGCTGCGGCCGCAGGTTGCTGCAACAAGCGCTGGCATAGCCGCACGCCCGTCATGGCGTCCGTCACCCACGCATCGGCGCCCACGTAGCGGCACACCTGCTCGTCCAGTTGATTGCCACCCAGGATGATGGGGACGGAGGCGACGGCCCTGTCGGAAGCCGAACGGATGGCCTGCACCGTGTCGCGCATGCTGTCGTAAGAGCTGGTGAGCAGCCCTGACAGCCCGACGATATGGGGCCGGCGCTCCATTGCCCGGGCGACGAAGTCGGCGGCAGGTACGTCTACTCCCAGGTCGTGTACCGCAAAGCCGTAGCTGGTCAGCAGCAGGCTCAAGCTGTTCTTGCCGATGTCGTGGATATCGCCCGCTACGGTGCCCAGCAGGATCACGCCCGTTTCGTGCCCGGAAAAGCGCCCCTCGATCACCGGAGCCAGCAGCTCCATGACCTGGCGAGAGATCTCGCCCGCCATGATGAGCCCGGCCAGGTAGTATTCCTGGCGCTCGTAGCGCTCGCCGACCTGGCGCAGGCCCTCCTGGCAATCCTCGACAATCGCCAGGGGATCATCGCCTTGCGCGATGCGCGCTCGCACCAGGGCTAACGCTTCCGGCTCCGCCAGCTCGGCTACCAAACGAACCAGCTCAGCGCGCTGGCCCGGTGGGTCAGATGGTCGATCCATGCCCTGGCCTGTCATTCCTGGATTCCGATCTTGGCCGTGAACTGCAGGCGGTCGCTGGGGATGATAAACCAGCCCCAGCTCAGTGGCCGGTTGTCGAAGTCGTAGAAGAGGTGTTCCAGGTAGAACGCCGCTGCGGGCAGCGGCTTGTGCAGTAGCTCGGCCTCCTCCGCATTCATCAACGCCGCTTCGATGGTGAGCTGGCCCCACTTCAGCAGGCTGTTGGCGGCGTTGGCGAACAATCCCTGCAGCGAGGTCACGTCCATCTCGGCCTCCACGATCGGCCGGGTGGGGTCATAGACCAGGTACGCCCGGTGATAGAAGACGGGGCCGTCGTCGCGGCTGAACAGACGCCGGATGTAGATGGCGGTGGCGCCAGCCGGCAAGTCCAGCTTGCGCGCGGTGCGCTCGTCGGCCGAGACCACCCGCACATCCAGCAGCTTGATGGCGCCCTCCGGCTCTCGCCCCAGCAGGTTCTGCAGGTCCTGCAGGTCGAAGACCGCCGTGCCGAGCTCCAGGAACTTGACGAAAGTGCCGCGGCCCTGGGCCGTGCTCACCACGCCCTGGTCGGCCAACAGGTTGATTGACCGGCGCACGGTCATCGGGCTGATGCCGTAGCGGTGGCATAGCTGGGCTTCGGAGGGCAGCTGGTCACCCGGCCGGTAGAGCCCTTCGGCGATCTGCCGGCGCAGGAAATTGGCCAGCTGTACATAGGCCGGCTCGTAGGAGTCCCGGTCGATCTGGTAGCCGCTTTTTGCCGCCACGCGTGGTTCTTGGTTCATGTCGTGATCTGCCGTCATTATGCACGGTCTGCGACCGTTCTGCAACCCTCTTGACAAATCCCCTATACCAGGATAAACTGTTTTTGTCAACTTCCCTAGATAACTATAGATCTGGCCCAAGGAGATGTCCCTATGTCCCAGGAACTCGTCGACGCCATCGTCGACATGCGCGAGGAGGATGCGCGGCGTATTGCCCAGCAGATGCTGGACGCGGGAACGGATCCACTGGTAGTGCTGGACGATTCGCGCCAGGCCATGGAGGAGATCGGACGGCGCTTCGAAAGCGGGGATTGCTTCATCCCCGAGCTCATCCTGGCCGGCGAGATGCTAGGCGAGGTCTCGGCCCTGGTCAAGCCCCGCCTGAAGCAGGAAGCCAGCCAGGAGAAGCTAGGCAAGGTAGTCATCGGCACTGTGGAGGGCGACATCCACGATATCGCCAAGGACATCGTGGCCTTCATGCTGGACGTCAACGGCTTTGAGGTCACCGACCTGGGGGTGGATGTGCCACCGGCGAAGTTCGTGCAGGCCGTGCAGGACTCCGGGGCGAAGATCGTCGCCTTGAGCGGCTTCCTGACCCTGGCCTACGAGCCCATGAAGGCCACGGTGGAGGCTCTGAAGAGCGCCGGGCTGGACGATGTGTGGGTGATGATCGGCGGCGGCCAGGTCGATGGCCAGATCCGCGACTACACCGGCGCGGATGCCTACGGCAAGGACGCCATGACCGCCGTCAACCTGGCCAAAGCGTGGATTGGAGCGTAGGCCCTGGCACTTGCAGCCAAAGAATCCAAGCTGTCGCCGGCCGAGAAGATGGATGCGCGCTTCCAGCAGTGGTATGACGCCGAGGGCGTGGATTTCGCCAACCCGGAGGCCAGGCAGGCCTACCAGCAGCGCATCCAGATGATCAAGGACGTGGTCCAGCTCAAGACTCCAGCGCGTATCCCCGTCTGTCCCAATGTGGGCTTCCATCATCGCCGACCCGGACATCCCCAAGGGGTCGACCATCTGGATCTTCGACCAGACCGACATGCTGGAGGTCAAGAAGCGCTTCCAGGGGTGGGCCTGTTATGGTGGCAACGTGCCGGTGTCCCTCTTGAAGGCGGGCACGCCCATGGGCATCTGGGCCACCTGGGTACCGGTAGGCAGCGTGATCATGTACAACGCGGCGCCGGCCCTGGCCGCGGCGGCGGGGTGGCAGGCGGTGTGGTGGCTGGGGGCGGCGGCGGCCCTGGTGATGATGGTGTTCTACGGCTGGCTGGTGCGCCGTCCGCCCGGCCTGGCCCCAGGGTTCCAGAACCACGAGCCGCTCGGCCTGCGCCAGGCCCTGGTCAACCGGGACATCTGGTTGCTGGCCCTGGCCTTTGCCTGCTTCAACCTGGTCCTGGTGTCGATCAGCACCTATTACCCGACGTTTCTGAGCACCGAGCGCGGCTATCCGCTGGGACAAGCGGCCTTCATCTCCAGCATTGCCACCATCGTGATCCTGGTGTCGGCGCCCCTGGCGGGCTGGAGCTCAGACCGCATCGGCTCGCGCCGGCTGGTGGTGGCTTTGCCCTTCCTGGCCATTGCCGTGACCCTGATCTTCCCCTTCCGGGTGACCGGCTAGCAGATCATCGCCGTGCTGGTGGTGCAGGGCATTGTGGCCGGGACCATCCCCACCGCCACCTTCGCCGCCGCGCCGCAGATCATGCGCCGGCCGCAGTGGGCCGGGCTGGGGCTGGCCGTGGTGCTGATCGGCCAGAACCTGGGGCAGCTGGTGGGGCCGCTCCTGGTGGGCCAGGCCATCGACAGCCTGGGCTGGATCACGGCCGGGATGCTGCTGATTCCGGTGTGCCTGCTGGGGTTCGTGAGCGCGTGGATGGTGAGGATTCGTTAGGGGGCTGTCAGCAGTCAGGCATTTGCAGTCTGTCCAGGGGTTGTCCGCGCCGCACGGTCGGGTGATGGCGGCCTGGGGTGCGTGGTACGAAGGCCTCGGTGCCGGCGTCATCGACTTCGGGAATCCCTTCACCCCCATGGCGAAGAGCATCGCCAGCAGCGGCAAGGTCACCACCAGGGCCTCGGCGCCGCAGACCACCTGCACCACGGGCCCACCGCCCAGGGTCACGCCCCCGGCCAGCCTGACCCGGTCGTGCAGAAAGGCCTCCACGGGGAACTGGTCGTAGCACGCGGCAGGCTGGACGATGTCGCCGATCTCAGCCAGCGCGGCGGCGACCTGCTCGCGCACGGACGGCCGTTCCAGGAGGCGGGCGAACTGCTCCCCGCGGAACTCGAGGTATTCCTGCTGGTCGAAGTTCAGTTCGAAGGTGCGTTTGACTTGCATCAGCCTGGCTTTCTGGGCTTCACCCGCTACCCCGCATAGGGTCGCAGGCGGCAGTTGTGGGCAAAGGCGCGCGCGAAGCGCGGGCGGGTGGCCAGCTCGAGATAGGTCACCCGGTCGCGCAGGGCCCGGGCCCGGTC
>JAULUH010000500.1:0-1709 GCA_032111745.1 Anaerolineae bacterium
TACGGATTGGATGCCCGGGATACGCAACCGCTGGACCTGCCGGAGTGCGGCGATCTTGAGGCCGACGCCGCGGCCGCGACCCAGTAAGAGACACCAGACCATGCAACTCCGTTACTTCTGTACAGCACAACATACTCCTTATAATTTGGCTGAGCTACCCGTCTCCAGCTCGGTAGACCCAGACGCAGCCCTGGCTTCGGTGTTCGTCGACCCAGCCATTCGCTACCAGGAGATCGAAGGCTTCGGCGGCGCGCTCACCGAGGCAGCTGCCCTGACCTTCTTCAAGCTTCCCGCCGCGCGCCAGCGCGAGGTCATGGCAGCCTACTTCGACCCGGCCCACGGCCACGGCTACACCCTCTGCCGCACGCACATCAACAGTTGCGACTTCTCCTCCGGCAACTACGCCTACGCGGAGATCGATGGCGACGTCGATCTCCGCCACTTCTCCATCGACCACGACCGGCATGCCCTGATCCCGCTGCTCAGGGCGGCCCAACAGGCTGCCGGCCGGCCGCTCAAGCTGCTGGCCTCGCCGTGGAGCCCACCCGCCTGGATGAAGACCAACGGCAGCATGACCGGCGGCGGTAAGCTGAAGCCCGAATATCGCGCGACCTGGGCTCAGTACTACTGCCGTACCATCCGCGCCTACGCCCAGGAGGGGATTCCCATATGGGGCCTGACGGTGCAGAATGAGCCGGAGGCTGTCCAGACCTGGGAGTCCTGCATTTACACGGCCGAGGAAGAGCGCGACTTCGTGCGGGACTACCTGGGGCCGGCGCTACAGCAAGAAGGCCTGGCCGATGTTCGCCTGCTGATCTGGGATCACAACCGCGACCGCATGGTCGAGCGGGCCAGCCTGGTGCTCGGCGACCCCGAGGCGGCCCGGTACGTATGGGGGACCGCCTTCCACTGGTATGTCGCCGACCGGTTTGACAACGTGCAGCTGGTCCACGATGCCTTCCCGGACAAGAATCTGCTCTTCACCGAAGGCTGCCAGGAGGGCGGCCCCCACCTGGGCGAGTGGCAGGTTGGCGAGCGCTATGCCCACAACATGATCAACGATCTGAACCGGTGGACGGTGGGCTGGATCGACTGGAATCTGCTGCTGGACATCGGCGGCGGCCCGAACCATGTGGGCAATTTCTGCAGCGCCCCCATCCTGGCCGACACTGAGACCGGCCAGGTGCACTACCAGAGCAGCTACTACGCCCTCGGTCACTTCGCCCGCTTCGTTCAGCCCGGCGCGCGGCGCATCCTTTGCGCCACGTCCCACGATGCCCTGGAGGCCGCCGCCTTCCTCAACCCGGACGGCCAGGTCGCCGTCGTCGTGCTGAACCGGACGGACCACGCCGGCCCGGTCGCTTTGCGCGTAGCGGGTGCCAGTGCCGTCGTGGATTGCCTGGCCCACTCCATTGCCACCATGGTGCTGTCAGAGACATGAGTCGCCGGCAACGTCACAAATCGCAAGGTGCCAGATTATGAGTTCATGCTACCTGGACGACCAAAACCGCTTCGTCATCGAGGACTTCCATACCTTTCCGGCCTTCGCCAGCTTTCTCCCGGGCATCGCCGGCCCCCTGGGCGTGCCGTTGTGGGCCTTCTACGTCAACCGGGGCCAGGCTATTGCCAGCTTCGGCATCGAGACCAAGGACAGCCCCATCATGGAGTTCGAGCCGGCCAACAAGGCCTGCCAGGCCACGCCCTACACC
>JAULUH010000500.1:1719-4745 GCA_032111745.1 Anaerolineae bacterium
CAAGCTTGGACGCGGCCCGGAAAGCGTGCTCTACGAGCCCTTCGCGCCGTGGTCACGGGACGACGCCACCTGCCTGATGGTGGATATGAACGAGCTGCAGCTCCAGGCCCGCTCCGCGCAGCACGGGCTGCAAACCGACGTCGTCTACTTCACGCTCACCGGCGAGCCCCTGGCTGGCCTGGTGCGCATGGTCACCGTCACCAACACCGGCACCGCGTCGTTGCCATTGGAGATCCTGGACGGCCTGCCGCGCGTGATCCCGTTCGGCGTCGACAATCGCGGGCTGAAGGAGATCGGCCGCACTCTCGAGGCCTGGATGGCGGTGTTCAACCTGGAGCAGCGCACTCCCTTCTACCGCCTGCAGGCCAGCGCTGGCGACTCGGCGGAGGTTTCCGCCATCCGGGCCGGCCACTTCAGCCTGGCCTTCGCCGCGCAGGATGGGGATGCTCAGGTCCTACCTGTGATCGTGGATCCCCAGGTGGCATTCGGCCACGATACGTCGCTCTATAGGCCGGACCGGTTTGCCCTTTATCCGCTGACTGAGCTGATGGCGCAGCCCCAGGTCACGCAGGGCAGGACGCCTTGTGCCCTGTCCGGCCTGTCCCTCCAGCTGGCCCCCGGCGCAGCCCAGACCCTGGTCAGCATCACAGGCCACGTGGGCGATATCGGCGTCCTGCAGGGCCACCAGGATCGCCTCGTCGACATGGCCTATATCCAACGCCAGCGCGCAACTGCCCGAGAGCTGGCCCTGAAGTTGACAGACGCCGTGGCCACCCGCAGCGGGTCGCCTCAATTCGACGCCTACTGCCGGCAGACGTTCCTGGACAACGTCCTGCGCGGCGGCTGGCCGGTGCTGTTGGGCGACCCCGAACACCCCCACGTCTACGCCATCTACTCGCGCAAGCACGGCGACCTGGAGCGCGACTACAACGCTTTCTGCCTGGCCGCCGAGCCCTACTCCCAGGGCAACGGCAACTACCGCGACGTCAACCAGAACCGGCGCTCCGATGTCTTTTTCCACCCGGCCATCGGCGACACCACCATCCTGGATTTCCTGGGCCTGATCCAGGCTGACGGCTACAACCCCCTGGTGGTCGAGGGCGTGCGCTTCACCCTGGCACCGGAGCATCAGGCCGCTGTGCTGGCGTTGGTCGAGCAGCCAGAGCGCCTGCAGCCCCTGCTGGCCCAGCCGTTTACGCCGGGCAGCCTGCTGCGCACCGTCGACGATCACCAGATCAGCCTGAAGGTTGCACCTGACTCGCTAGTCGACGCAGTCCTGGCGCATGCTGAGCGGCATATGGAGGCGAGCTTCGGCGAGGGCTTCTGGATCGACCACTGGACCTACATCCTCGACTTGATCGAGGCCTACCTGGCCGTCTATCCCGATCGCCAGGACGAGCTGCTGTTCGGCCGGCCGGTGGTGCCCTATTTCGATAGCCCCGCCTTGGTGCAGCCGCGCAGCCGCAAGGTTGTGCTCACCGCCGAGGGCAAGGTCCGGCAATACGGCGCCGTGGCCGAGGATGAGGAGAAGGCAGCGATGATCGCCGCCCGCCAGGAGCTGCCCAACCTCCTGCGCACGGCCCATGGCCGGGGCCAGGTGTTTCGCACCACCGTGTTCGCCAAGCTGGCCGGGCTGGCGCTGCTCAAGTTCGCCAGCCTCGACCCCCTGGGCATGGGCGTCGAGATGGAGGCCGGCAAGCCCGGCTGGTACGATGCCCTCAATGGCCTCCCTGGCCTTTTCGGCTCCTCCCTGGCCGAGACCTACGAGCTGCAGCGGCTGCTCCACTTCCTGCTGGCGGCCATCGACCAGCACGGCGACGACACCGTCGAGCTGCCGATAGAGGCGGCCGGCCTTCTGCACGATGTCGCCGAGCGGCTTGATCTACACTACGTCGCCAACGGCGGCGACGACGACTTCAGCTACTGGGATGGCGTGGCCAGCGCGCGGGAGCGCTATCGCGCCCGGGTTCGCCTGGGCTTCGATGGCACGACCTGCGAAGTGCCCCTGGCCGAGCTGGCCCAGAGCCTGCACCTGTTCCTCCGCAAGGTCAAGCACGGCATCCGCCGCGCCGTGGCCCTGAACCGCGGGGTGCCACCCACCTACTTCACCTATGAGGTCACAGGCTACGAGCCCATCCTCGACGCGGCCGGCCAGCCGCTGCGCGATGCCGCACGACGGCCCTTCGTCAAGGCCACCAGCTTCCAGCCGCACGTCCTGCCGCTCTTCCTGGAAGGGCCAACTCGCGCCATGAAGGTTGCGGAGGACGCTGCCAGCGCCCGCGCGCTCCACCAGCAGGTCAGGCAAAGCGCTCTCTTCGACCACCAGCTGGGCATGTTCAAGGTGAACGCCAGCCTGGCCGCAGACTCCCACGAGATCGGCCGGGCCCGCGCCTTCACCCCTGGCTGGCTGGAGAACGAGTCCATCTGGCTGCACATGGAGGCCAAATACCTACTGGAGCTTCTCAAGGCCGGCCTCTATGCGGAGTTCTTCGCCGCTATGCGCCAGGCCCTGCCCCCCTTCCTGGCCGCGGAGGTCTACGGCCGCAGCCCCCTGGAGAACTCCTCCTTCATCGTCAGCAGCGCCCACCCCGACCCCACCCTGCATGGCCGGGGCTTCGTCGCCCGCCTCAGCGGCGTCACCGCCGAGTTCCTGAGCATGTGGACCACCATGATGGCCGGCCGCCAGCCGTTCTTCCTGCAAGACGGCCAGCTCCACCTGGCTCTGCAGCCAGCGCTCCCAGCCTGGCTCTTTGACGAGCAGAACCAGATGAGCTTCCGCTTCCTGGGCCACACCACCGTCACCGTGCACAACCCGGCCCGGCTGGACACCTGGCAAGCCAGCCCATCCCGTACGGTGCTGACCCCCGCCAACCGCGCAGCACTGGAGCTCCCGGACGCCCTCATCGGCCCGCCCTATGCCGAAATGGTGCGCTCAGGCCAATTCGAAACCATCCACATCTACTTCGGATGACATATGCACAACTGAAACCGGCCGAAGCACCATCACCCCCACCCCGGCAGGCGAG
>JAULUH010000501.1:0-3066 GCA_032111745.1 Anaerolineae bacterium
GGCGCGCCGGCCAGCCACTTCAGGGCATCCAGGCCGTTGTTGCACTCGTCCGACTGGCAGCCGTTGGGGTAGACGTCCAGCTGGCTGAGGCGGGCGAAGGCGGCGACCAGGAGAATGGCGGCCAGGACCAGGAGATCCCAGTGGCCGCGCGCCCAGGCGGAGAGCCGGTCCAGGGGCGCGGCCGGCGGCGGTGCGAGTGGCGGGGGCGGGGCATCCCAGCCGGGGCCGGGGGAGAGGCCAGGGCCGGGGGCTTCCCCCTCCAGGAAGGTGCCGGCAACGAATAGAACGGTAGCTACCGGCCACAGCACCAGCCCCAGCGGGCTCTGCAGGTCGGGCCAGAGCAAGATCAAGGACAGGAGGCCGGCGGCCAGGCCGGACAGGCTGAGCCAGCGGCCGGCGCGCAGCCAGGGGCGGGCGATGGGGGTGCCGGGGGGCCGGAACTCGGCCGGCCTGGCCGCGTGCCAGACGAATAGGGCGGCGGCCAGCAGGAAGAGCAGGAGGGCATCGCGCGGGATGCCGGGCGTGGGGCCGGTGAGGATGCGCTGCGCCCACAGCCCTAAGCCCAGGGCCAGCAGGAGGCCGACGAGGCGGTTCATAGGCGGCGGGGAGGGGGTCCGGTGTGGCGCCGGGCCAGGGCAGGGGATACGGCGGCCATATCAGACCGGGGATAGCACGCCGGGCGGGACCGGGCGCAGGTGGTCGCCGGGGGGCTGCCACCAGAACTCCAGGGCCTTGCCGCCGCCGCGCTGGTAGTAGTCGATGCGCACGGCGTGAGGCCCGGCAGCCAGGGGCACCTGCACGTCGACCTGGTTGACCGTGTCGGGGACCATGCCCTCGCCGATGAGCTGGTCGTCCAGCCACAGGCGCACGCCGTCGTCGGAATTGAGCAGGAAGCGGTAGGTGCCGTCCGCGGGCGCGGTGAGGGTGCCGGTCCAGCGTACCGAGAAGGGCGTGGGCCAGGGCTCCTGCTCCGGCCAGGCGAACATCAGCAGGGGGTCCACGCGGGTGAAGGCGGGCTCGCCCTCCCACAGCTCGCCGGTATAGTAGGCGCCCAGCAGGCCGTCGACGGGGGGGACGACCTGGAAGAAGGCGCTGGGGGGGACCGGCTCGGGGATGGCCCGGCCGGGGCGCACCCAGCTCAGCACCAGCTCCGCGGCGGGGCCGGGCGCGGTCTGCAGGATGTCGACGGCGTGCAGGCCCTTGCCGAGGAAGCTGGGGCCGGTGGCGGGGATGCCGTCCAGCAGGAGCTGGCCGGGGCCGGACAGGGAGAGGCTGTAGGTGCCGCTGGCGGCGATGTGCAGGGAGCCCTGCCAGCGGGCGGTGGCGGTGGCGGGATCGGCTTCCTGCGCCACGTCGGGGGGCCAAAAGAAGCGCGGCGCGTCGAGATAGGGTTGGGCCACCGCGGGCTGGCCGGCGCCGGGCTCGTAGAGGGCGCGCATGCCCTGCAGGGCGGCGATGCCGGGGCCGGGCACGGTAACGCTCAAGTACAGCGGCTGGCCGCCAGGCCCCTCGACCAGCTCGAAGCGGGTGTCGGGGTAGTAGGTGGTAAAGAGCTCCGGCACGTCCTGGTAGTAGGTATCCAGCAGGAAGACGGCGTCCTGGGCAAAAGGGTCGCTGACCGGCAGGTCGGTCACGGGCTCGGCCAGCCGGTAAGGCGGGTCCGCCAGCCCGCCGCCGCCCTCCGCGACGGAGCGGTAGGTGAGGAAGCGCAGGGGGGAGAAGTTGTAGAGCCGCGGGGAGAGGTAGAAGCTCTGCTCGTCCATGTCCGCGGCCACATCGGTGGCGACGGTAGTCTCCACGGGGGAGTGGGCCTGCCAGACCCGGCCGTCCACGGCCTGGACGTCGAAGAAGAGGCGGGCGTTGTAGAGCCCGGACCATAATAAGAGCGCGGTGAGGGCGATGGCGGGAAGGGCGCGGGTCCAGCGCGGGTCCAGGGCGGGCAGGGCTGCGGAGAGGCCGGCGGCGAAGACGCGGGCGCTGCGCACCGCGGCGTCGCCGGCCAGCAGGGCCACGGCGCCTACCACGGGCAGGGTGCGGTAGGCCTGGGGGGCCTCGTCCAGGCGGGTGAGGATGCCGCCCAGCAGGGGCACCAGGAGCCACGAGAGGAGCAGGGCGTAACGCTGGCCGCCGCTGCGGCCGTCGTCCCCGCGCGGCCGGAAGAGCTGGAGGACGGCGAAGCCCAGGGAGAGCAACAACAGGCCGCCCGTGGCCGGGTCCAGCATGGGCGCACCCGGCAGGTTGTGGCGGGGGTTGCGGTCGCCGGCGACGTGGAACATCTCCAGGTGGCGCAGGATGCTCTCCTGCAGGGGGATCAGGCTGATCTCCTTGGGCAGACCCACGGCGCGCAGCACGGCGCCGACCGCGCGGGGGGCCGGGTCGCGCTGCTGCAGGTAGAAGGCCTGCATATCGTTGAGGATGCTGACCTGCTGGCTGCGGTTGGTGAAGGTGAAGGGGTCCCGGGCGTAGGTGACGGCCAGGGGGGCGATGGTGGCCAGGTAGAGGGCGGCGAACACGGCCAGGCCCGGCCAGGTGCGGCGCAGGAAGCCGCGCTCGAACAGGATGCGATAGAGCAGGTAGCAGGCCACGGCCAGGGCCACCAGGCGGGAGGCCAGGTAGGTGTAGTGGCCCAGCCCCAAGAGCAGGCCGCCGAGGGCGAAGTCGCCGGTGCGGCGATCGCGGCAGCCGCGGAGCAGGAAATAGAGGGCGGCGACGAGGAACAGCAGGGGCGCGACCTCGTTCCAGCCCCAGCGGCTCATGGTGATGTGCCAGCGGTTGGTGGCCAGGATGAAGGTGGCGGCGAAGGCGGTGGGCACGCCGAATAGCAGGCGGGCCAGGGGGTAGATAGCGGCCACGGTGAGGAGAGCGGGGATGAGAGAGGCGGCCTTGAGGGCCACGAAGGTGGTGCCCAGGCCGCGGAAGAGGGTGACCAGGTAGAAGGCGTAGAGGCTGGGGGTCTCGAACCAGCCGGTGCCGAAGGGGCTATCGGGCCGGCCCTCCATGATGCGGATGGCGTCGAGGGCGGCGTTGGTCTCGTCGACAAAGATGCCGGGCGGCATCTGGCGCAGG
>JAULUH010000502.1:0-3886 GCA_032111745.1 Anaerolineae bacterium
TTGAACGAGGGAATCTGTAGTCCAATGTGCATGGTCAATCTCCTCTTGTGCTGGAAAACAGGTTGTGAATGTGACGCAGGTAAGTATAACACAGGTCTCGCATAATGAAGCTACCCCCTGCAAAGGGGATTGCGCAGCGGGAAGCCAGGTGCCGTGAAGAACAAGCATGGTGTCGCCATCAACCCTGCTTCGTCGAGGTCGAACGGCCCATGAGTCTCCTGGCCGATCCTGGCTTGACCGGGGCACTCTGCCAACGCTCGCAGGGCCGCTAGGCCCCGCCGGTCAGGAAGCCCGGGCGTGCGTAGGCTGGCTCGGGATACGTGTAGAATCCCCTGCCCGTCTTCACGCCCAGCCAGTTCCGGTCCACGTACTGCTTCAGGAAATCGGCGTTGGCCTGCAGCTGCGTATCCCCTGTCGCCGTGGCCCAGTACTGGGTGATGTCCCACACCGTCTTCAGGCCAATGCCGTCCAGCCACCCGAACGGGCCAATCGGCATCTTCATAACGCCCATCCACGCCCGGTCGACATCCTCGATCGAGGCGACGCCGCTGGCCGCCAGGCTCAGCGCCGCCGTGTTCAGCTCGTTGAACATGGCGTTGAAGACGTAGCCGTGGTTCTCTTTCTTGAGCACGATCGGTATCTGTCCGATCTGCCTGGCAAAGGCCGTGAGCGTAGCCATGGTTTCCGGAGCGGTGCCGGGATGGGGCATGATGTCCACCACGTTCGAATTCCACACCAGCGTGTGAAAGTGCAGCGCCGCGAATCGCGCCGGCCGCCCCGTCGCCTCCGCAAACATCGAGGGGACCAGCGAAGAGCTGTTCGTCGTGAAGATCGTGTGGGGCGGGCAGGCCAGGTTGAGCTGGGCAAACACCTGCGCCTTCAAGGCCGGATCCTCCGGCACCGACTCGCTCACCAGGTCGGCCCGCGCCGCCTCCGCCAGGTCGGCCGTCAGGCTGATCCGGCCCAGGGCCGCGTCCGCGGCGTCCCGGGCCAGTCGCCCCTGCCCGGCCAGCTGCGCGGCATAGTCCTCGATCTGGGCGCCGGCCGCCTCCAGCGCCACCGCCGCGATGTCGTAGACCACAACCTCGCAGCCGTGCATGGCGCATTGCAGGGCGATCTGCTGCCCCATCGTGCCCGCGCCCACCACCAGCACGCAGCGCACGCCGGCCGGCCCCGCCTCAGCCAGCGCCTCCCCGGGCCGCGGGCCGCGCGCGCCACCAGCGCCTTCCCCCAACCCCCGGCTCACCGCCGCCTCGGGCCGCACGCCACGCGCGCCGCCGGCAGGCACCTCCAATCCCCCGGCCACCGCCGCACCGGGGCCCGGGGCCGCCTTCGCATCAGGCACTGGTTGCTGCATCGACATGGTAGAGCTCCTGTGGATCTGTCTTGGTTGGCCCGTTCCGGGCCAGTGGCAAGGATCGCGCTGTGGCCCGCCGCCGTCGCCGGCAGCGTCGCCAGCTCGGCGTTGGCTTCGGCCTCGGCAAGCCGCCAGCCATCTGCCTTCGTCGCGACAGGCGCCTGCGCGCGCCCTCGTCGCGCCACCATCGTGCATCCTATCACGAATGCTGCCCGGGGCGCAAATGCCGGTTTCCCTCCGGTCTCCGCTCCGGCTCCTCCGGCCCTCTTCCTCTCTGCGCTCTTTGCGCCTCTGCGGTTCACCTCCGGTCTCCGGCTCCGCCTCCTCCGGCCCGCCAGGATTTGGCCGCCAGCCGGCGGCCGTGGCACAATGGCGCGACCTCCGCCCGCGCCCGGGCGAGGCCATTCGACCCCAGGAACCCATACCATGCCACCCAACGGACGCTCCGTCGCCCTGATCACCGGCGGCAACAGCGGCATCGGCTTCGTCGCCGCGGGCAAGCTCGCCGCCGCGGGCTTTCACGTCATCCTGGCCGCCCGCAACCAGCAGACCGCGGCCGCGGCCATCGCCCGCATCGAGGCCGCCACCCCCGGCGCCAGCGTCGAGTCCATCCCCCTCGACCTGGCCTCCTTCGCCTCCGTCCGCCAGGCCGCAGCCGCGTTCCAGGCCAGGGGCTACCCCCTCCACCTGCTGATCAACAACGCGGGCGGCTCCATCCCCGGCAAGGAGCCCAGCTTCTCCGCGGACGGCTTCGAGCTGACCCTGGCCACCAACCACCTGGGCCACTTCCTGCTCACCAACCTGCTGCTGGACGACATCAAGGCCGCGGCCCCGGCCCGCGTCATCACCGTCTCTTCCCAGCTGCACATCCCCGGCTATGGCGGTGGCCGGCCGCCGGATTTCGACTACGACAACCTCAAGGGTGAGAAGTACTACGACGCTCGGGTCTTCTACAAGAACTCCAAGCTGGCCAACATGTGGTTCGCGTATGAGCTACAGCGCCTGCTGTCGGGCACGGGCGTGACCTCCAACGCGGTCTGCCCGGGGTTCGTGCCGGGCGCCATCGCCGGCCGCCGCACGTCGCCGGTGGAGCGTTTCATGTACAGCCGGGTCCTGGCCCGGATGCCCTTCGCACGCAGCGTGGACCAGGCGTCGGACTCCTACATGGTCGCGGCCACCGATCCCCGCTACGCCACGGTCGGCGGCGTGTTCATCGTCGACGGCCAGGAGAAACGCTCCAGCGACGAGTCCTACGACGAAGCCCGGGCCCGGCGGCTGTGGGAGGAGAGCTGGTCGTGGTGCGGGCTGGACCAGAACCCGCCAGCTTAGTCGCACCATCGCCACGCGGGTCGAGATGACATATCTGACTGATGCTGCCCTTCTACGGCCAGACCCGGTGGCCGGGCAGGCGCCCTGGCGAGTGGCTGGTTGATTCTTCAGGTGATATCGGTATAATCCGTTCTGTGAAGTCAGCTAGCGAGTGAGGTGCACAGAATGACTGCTGTCGATCTGGAGTTCCTGAGGGCGCCGGCATCCGCTGACTTGGAGATCGATATCCGGGTACGCGCGCGCATGGCTATCACGGCTTTCACCGCCCAGCGCAAGGTGAGCAGGCTCATGCTAGAGCGAGTAAGCAACCTGCTTTGTGGCGAGGAGCCAACGTTGGTGGTTGGAGATCGAGTTCGCTGGCGGGTGCCGGTCTGGCTAGGGTTTCCCAAGCAGGGTTTAGTGGGCAAAGTGGGTGAGATCGATGTGGATGTGGAGACCGGTGAAATTCTGTTTGATCAACGTCTCCTAGAAGAGATCTCCGAGCGTGCAGATGACCTTGCTCGACGTGCCCTATCTGCCCCAGCATGAGCCTGGCGGTTGCCTGGTCGCATGTGCGGCAATGGTATTGGCTTACCTTCAGCAGCCAGCGTTGCAGGAGGATATTGCCCGCCAGATCAACGCCCGGCCGGCCGGTGTGCCAGCTTTCAACATTCAGCGTCTCGTTACCTGGGGGCTGGAGGTGCAGTACGGCCAGGGTTCCTTGAGCGAGCTTTCTGCCTCCCTGACCAAGGGAAACGCGCCGATCGTCTTTTTGAGGACCTCCGAACTACCTTATTGGCAGGAGGATACGGCTCATGCCGTGGTGTTGGTTGGCCTCGACTCTGACTCTGCCTCCCTGCTCGATCCTGCCTACGAGGATGAGACCCCAGTTCGCGTGACCCTAGGCGACTTTCTTCTGGCATGGTCGCATTTCGACATGGTGTACGCGCTGATCACCAAGTAGAGCTTCCGATGGGCAACCCTCTGACACGTCTTTTTTCGGGGGAGGCCAGCGCATCCAGGGGTGGGAACCCACAACTAGGAAACCTTGTAGCAGCCCCTAGAGGCAAGCGCCGATGACTGCCATGATCACCATCCGCCGGGCCGAGCCCATGGAGGGGGCCTACAGCCTGGTGGCGTGCATCGAGGAGGAGGTGGTCGGGCAGGTGGACATTCACACCTATCCCAACAAGCCGCGGCGCCGGCACGCGGTCCATATTG
>JAULUH010000503.1:0-16427 GCA_032111745.1 Anaerolineae bacterium
CAGGTCGGGATTGATGCCGGGCTCCAACCGCCGGAACAGCTTCATCAGCAGCTGGCGATCGAAGCGCACATTGGTGTTGCTCTGCTCGACGCCCAGCAGGTGGGGCGTGAGCGGTTGGGCGGGGTCCCCGCGCAGGGCGGGGTAGGCCGCGGTGGCCGCGGAGGTGACCGCGCCGGCGTAGCCGGGCAGGGTGCGCTCCTCGCCCACCAGGTCCAGCAGGCGCTGGCAGAAGGCGGGGCTCCACACCGCGTCGTAGAGCAGCCCCTCCCCTTCAGGGGTGGCAAGGCGGGCCACCACGGCCATGGGCCGCTCCTCCAACCACGTTTCCGCCTCGGCACCCGCGGCAAAGGCCAGGGGCACTACATAGGTCTCAGGCTCGCCCGTGGTGCAGGCCATGCGCACCAGGGCCAGCTGGGCCAGGCCGTCCACCGGCACCACGTCGACGATAAGCACCTCGGCCAGGGTGCGAGCCTTGGACGCGAACCAGCGCCGCGGCAGCATGTAGGCGGGTAGCGCGGCCTCCAGCGGGGCAGTCTGCCCGGCCGCCAGCACCTGCTCCCAGGGGCCGGCCACGGTGAGGGAGGCATTGTCCTCTTTCCCCGGCCTGGTGCCGAGGAACACCACCCCGCCGATGCCGTTGCCGAAGTCGGGCAGGTCGCTGGTGAGCACTGCGGGCTGGAAGCCTACTTCGGCCAGCAGGCGCAGCCAGTCGGCTTCGGCAAACAGGCCCAGGATGTGGGTATCCTGGACCGCCAGCACGGTACCGGTTTCGTCGCGGAGCAGGTAGGCGAAGTCCGTGCGGTAGCTGCTGTCGGCAGGGTCCGGGTCCCAGGTCCACTCCAGGTAGCGCATGGCCCGGCCTTCCCCGTCGTGGCCGCCGTGGTCGGTGTCAGGGCGGAAGCGCTCGCGGGTGATGTCGGGGCAGAACAGCGCGGCGCCGCCGGGGCGCAGGTGGACGAAGGCCGTCTCCATGGCCTGGCGCAGGTCGGCCTCGGTGGTCATGTAGCAGATGGCGTCGTGGACGAAGACCGCGTCGAACTGCCGGCCCAGGCGCACCGTGCGCATATCCCCCTGCACGTGCTCGCACTCGGGGTTGAGCTCCCGGCTGACCGCCAGCATGTCCGGGGCAAGGTCGACCAGGGTCAGCTGGAATGCCGCCTTGAGGTGCGAGGCGTTGTGGCCGCCGCCGCTGCCCAGCTCCAGGACCGTCACCGGGGGTGGGGTGCAGGCCTCCTCCAGCAGCTGGCGGTACCAGCCCGCCTCGCCGGCATACTCCTCCGGATCGGACATCACCGGCCACCATTCGGCCAGGTCAGTATAGAGTCGCGGGAGTGGGTTCACAGATATCACACCTCGTAGGGGCGGGCCTCCGCGCCCGCCCGGGTGTTTGGGTGCCACCCCTCGGGGGACGGGTAAATCGTTTCCGGGGCGGCTACGCTCTCGGGCGGCCATATTATCCCGGAAGGGACGGAGGGCCGCCCCTACGGTGAAGGGCCTTAGGCGTCCTCGACGATCTGGTAGGACGTGATGATCTCGGCGGCCGGCCGCAGGGTGGCGGCGACGGAGCAATACTTGGTCTCCGACAGGTGGATGGCGTCCGCCACGGCCTTGTCCGTGAGCCCGCTGCCGCGCACCACGAACTCCATGGTGATGCGGCGATAGGGCCAGGGCGGGGTCGGCTCCTGCTCCCCGGCGACGTTGACCTCCAGCCCGGTGAGGTTCAGCTTCTTCTTGGCCAGGATGCCTACCACGTCGTAGGCCGAGCACGAGGCCAGGGCCAGCAACAATAGCTCGGCCGGCTTCATGCCCGTGCCGTTCTCCTCGTCCTGGCTGGAGATGACGACGGAATGCCTGGAGCTATCGGTGCCGACGAATTGTTTCTTCTGCACCCAGGTCAGGGTGACTTCGTTTGCCACGGATTTCCTCGTTTTCGTAGGGCTTATTCGTCCACCAGCTCGCGCTTGAGGATCTTGCCGGTGGCGGTCATGGGGAGGGCGGCGCGGAACTCCACGTAGCGCGGGTACTTGTAGGCGGCCAGGCCCTCTTTGGCGAAGTCCAGGATCTCCTCCACGGTGGCGGTCTGCCCCGGCTTGAGGACGATGTAGGCCTTGACCTCCTCGCCCAGCTTGGGGTCGGGCACGCCCTTGACCGCGACCAGGGAGACCTTGGGATGGGCCATGAAGTACTCCTCCAGCTCGCGGGGGTAGACGTTGAAGCCACCGCGGATGATCATCTCCTTGAGGCGGTCGACGATGTAGAAATAGCCCTCCTCGTCGGTCTTGCCCAGGTCGCCGGAGTGGAACCAGTCGTCGCGCACCACGTCGGCGGTGGCCTCGGGCTTCTTGTAGTAGCCCTTCATCAGCTGGTGCCCGCGGATGATGACCTCGCCCACCTCCCCGGCGGGCAGCGGCTTGTGCGCCGGGTCACCGGGGTCGACAATGCGCATGTCGGTGAGCCAGATGGGCTGGCCGATGGAGCCGGGCTTGCGCGGGCGGTCGAGCTGGTTGAAGCAGGCCACGGGGGAGGTCTCGCTGAGGCCGTAACCCTCGAGGATGGGCACGTCGAACTTGGCCTCGAAGCCCTTGATTACCTCCAGGGGCAGCGCGGAGCCGCCGCTGACCGCGATGCGCAGGGAGTCGCGGATGTGGGCCAGGTCGAACTTGTCGGCCTCGGGGTAGCTCATCAGGGCCCAGTACATGGTGGGCACGCCGGCGAAGATGGTCACGTTGTCGCGCTGCAGGATGCCAAGCGCGGCGTCGGGGGTGAAGCGGGGCAGCAGGGTGACCGTGGCTGCGGAGGCGAACGCGGTGTTCATGATCACGGTCTGGCCGAAGGAGTGGAACAGGGGCAGCACGGCCAGCGCGGTGTCGTCCTTGCTGAAGCCGACCATGTCGCGTGTGGCCAGGGCGTTCATGACCATGTTGGCGTGGGTCAGCTCCGCGCCCTTGGGGCTGCCGGTGGTGCCGGAGGTGTAGAGGATCACCGCAGTGTCGTCGGGCATGGTCTGCACGGTGTCGAAGACGGGGGCCTGCCCGGCCATGGTGCGGCCGAGGGTGGTCACGCCCTCGCCCTCGACGGGGGGCGGGGCCGCGGGGTTGGCGGTGGCCACGATCAGGTGGCGGCAGGAGGGCACCTCGGCGAAGCCGCCGTGGACCATCTGGGCGATGGGCAGCTCAGGCGTGCCCTCGAAGGCGATGATGGCCACGGCGTCGCTGTCCTGGAGGTGGTAGGCCACCTCGCGGGGCTTGAACAGCACGTTGAAGGGCACCACGGTGGCGCCGAGCTTGAGGATGGCGTAGTAGGCGATGGGGAAGAAGGGGAGGTTGGGGCAGGAGAGGGCGACCTTGTCGCCGCGCTGGACGCCGAGCTGGCGCAGCCCGTTGGCGAGCTGGTTGGCGGCGCCGTTGAGCTGGGCATAGGCCAGCTTGGTGTCATTGAAGATCACGGCCAGGTGGGCGGGGTGGGCTTGGGCGCTGGATTCCAGCAGCATCGCAAGATTGAGCATGGCAACCTCCTGGGGTGGGTGGGATCGGGCTGGCGGTATCTTAGCGCAGGTCCAGCGGGTTGGCAAATGGGGTGGGCCGCAGGGGGATTTGACAGCCGCAGCGCCCTGGGCTAGACTGGCTGGGCCGCTGATCGCGAGATCCTTGCCCCGGAGTGCCGAGCATGTCCCTGGTCTTTGTCCACAATCGCCTGGCTACCACCGCCCTGTTGCTCTCGGCCATCATCGCCGGCTGGGGGTTGCTGAATTTCCTGCGCCGGCAGCCGGTGAGCAGCGCCTATTGGGGCGGGCTGGCGGTCCTCGAGGTGTTGATGGTGGGCCAGGCGGCGCTGGGGCTGGTGTTGCTGCTGGGCGAAGGGGAGCTGGCGCGGCCGGTGGTGCACGTGCTGTACGGCGCCACGGCGGTGCTGTCGCTGCCCGCAGCGTATGTGTACACACGGGGGCGGGACAGCCGTACGGAGAACCTGATCTACGCTGTGGTGTGCCTGTGGCTGTTCTTTATCGTGGAGCGGAGTATGACGACGGGGACGGAGGTGCTGCAGGGGGCGATGATGGTCGTGTTGTAGGGGCATGGATGGTTAGGCGGGGAGGGCGGGGCTGCCGCAGCCCCGCCCTCCCCGCCTAACCATCCATGCCCCTACACTTACCCGCCGGACTGGGTGCTGGGGGTGGCGGGCAGGAAGAGGGCGCCTTCGGGCACCGGGGTGCTGGGGCCGACCAGGTAGTAGGCCGACCAGGGGGAGTAGCGGCTGTTGAGCTGGTCCTGCCGGACGACCTGGCCCTGGCCATCGGTGATGGTGCGGCGCCAGATTACGTCCATGCCCTTGTTGGACCATTCCACCTGCTTGATCTGGCCCTCGGCCAGGCTGGGATCCTCCTGGTAGGTGGCGGCGCCGGGCGCGATCTCGTTGGTGATCTGCGGCCCGCTGACCTCGACGTTCCAGTCCGGCTTGGTGCCGTAGAAACGGAAGGTCAGGGTGCCCTTGGCCTCGTCGACCACGGACTCCACCAGCAGGTGGTGCCCGGTGTTGTTGCCGAACTTGAAGTCCACGGTGGGGGTATAGATGGTGGCGTCCAGGCCGGGGGTGCCGTACCAGCCGACCACATAGCCGTGGTTGTAGCGCTCCTCGATGGGCAGGCCGCCGTAGTAGGCGGCGCGGAAGACGGTGGTGCTGACCTGGCAGATGCCGCCGCCGATGCCCACGGCTGTACGGTCGCCCCAGATGATCAGGGAGTCCTTGTAGCCGTTCTCGGAGTCGACGCTGCCCACGGTGTCGTTGAAGGAGAAGAGGGTGTTGGGCGGGATCACCTTGCCGTGGATGGCGGCCGCGCCGGTCTTGATGTTGTGCACGCGATCCGCGCTGGAACCCTTGAAGCTGGTGGTGCCCTCGGCGACCAGCTCCTGGATGCCCATCTCCTCGATGCGATGCATGTTCACCGCAGGCTCGACCAGGCGCAGGGGCAGGGTGCCCTGGCGCTCGGCACTGAGCGCGGCCTGATGGATGGCGGCCAGGGCGGCGTCCACATCCAGGACCCGGCCGATCTGGCTGGGGGTCAGCACGTCGATGGTGCCGGCCTGGGGATCGAAGTCCAGCCGGGCGTCGCGGGGGTCTCGGGCCAGCTCAGCGGCCCAGGCGGCCACCTGCTCGCGCAGCGGCTCCACGTCCAGGGACCCCTTCAAGTCCAGGGTGCCATCGGCCTCCTGCAGGGTCTGCACGCTGACCAGGGGGGCCAGCTGCTCGACGGAGATGGTGTAGCTCGGCGGCGGGGCGCCAGTGTCCAGGTCGGGCTCGGGCGCGGTGAGGGTGACCGGGCCGGCGAGGGCCAGGCGCACGAAGGCCTCGGCCTGGCTGACGTCGGCCAGGAGGGGCTTGGTCTCGTTGACGGCCAGGTTTACGGTACGGCCCTGGTTATCGAGCAGGGCATCGTACATCGCCTCGTGGGTGCTGGCCACGTCCAGGGCCCGGCCGACCTGGCTGCCGGAGGAGGAGACGTCGAGGCCGTCGATGTCGAGGCTGGCCTCGACCACCGGCTGGTAGATCTCCTCGGCGCGCTCGCTGAGCCAGATCAGGCCGGCGGTGCGATCGATGGTCTCGGGGGCCAGCACCTCGTGGCCAAAGCGGTAGGTGTTGAGCTGGTCCTGGAGGTTGGCCTGCACCTGGGCGGCGAAGCCCGGGATCTGGTCCAGGGTTGCGGCGTCCAGGGAGCGCAGGTCAGGCCAGTCCACCCGGTTGCGGCCGACGCGGAAGGCGGCCTCGGCCGCGCTCCGGGCATCGAAGTTCACGCCCAGGTCCTCCGCGGTCAGGGTCCAGGCCTGGTCGCCGTGGCGCATGATGATAGGGGTCAGGGGATAGGGGTCGAAGGCGATCTTGAGCTGGGCCTCGGCCTGGGCCAGGGTCTTGCCGCTGAGGTCGATGCCGCGGACTGCTACGCCGGGGAAGATGCGGCCCTGGTAGGTGTATTGGTAGGCGAAGACGCCGCCGACCAGTGCCAGGGCGGCGAGCCATACCAGGGTCGTCGCCAGGGCCAGCAGGATGCCGAAGGCTTTGGAGGAGCGCCGGGCCGCGGCGGGGCGGGGAGGGCGGCCGGCGATGCTACGAGTCTGAGCCATACGATGTCTGCTCCACTGCTACGCCGCCAATCACTATCTCAGTAAATTACTCGCTTGATTGCGAAGAACAACACTGGCCGGAATGTCCCCGACAGTGTACCACAGGATTGAAGTCTTCGCAAGAGTCATTGCGACATAATCCATTAAGAATTGTTAAGAAGCCGGCACCAGGTCGTCCACGGGGCGGCCGTCGGCGGTCTGGCCGGCGATGCGCCAATGGGGGGCCCAGGCCAGGGCAGTGCGGTAGACGCTGACGTTGGACTTGCTGGGCCTGATCTCAAAGGGCTCGACCTGCTCGATGGCAGCGGCCCAACGGCTGCTGGCCTCCTCGCCGGCGCGTTGTAGCTCCTGTTGGACCTCGGCGATCTTCTTATTGAGGGCGTCGATCTCCTCCTCGGACTCCTCGATGTCGGCCCGGGCCTTGTCGGTGGCGCGGCGGCGGCGGGAGGCCGACGAGACCATGGTGGAGGCGCTGCGGCGCCGGCTAAATAGCATGCCCAGCAGGGAGGTGCCGGTGGTGAGCACCTCGTCCTGCTTGCGGGAGGCGTGATCGGCCCGGTCCTCCTCCAGCTCGCGTTGCTCGCGCGCCAGCCTTTCCTGGAAGCGCGCGATTTCGTTGCGGAACTTCCCGGTGATCTTGTCGACCTCGGCGTCGCGCCTCTCCCGGGCCAGCTGCTGGGCGCGGATCTTGAAGTCCCGCTCCCGCTCGCCCGGCAGGGAGTAGAGCTTGAGCACCGGGTTGTAGAACAGGGCGTAGGAGGCGGTGCGGGCCAGATAGTCCTGGAAGTCTTTGGACAGGGCAGCCAGGTCCTTGGCCGTGCTGAGCTCATCCGGCACTGGGACAAAGGTGGCGCCTTCCTCGGGTGTGTCCAGGAACTCCAGGGTGTCGGTGTCGAGGTCCTGGCCCTCATCCCAGCGCACCAGGGCCAGGTTCCTGGGCGGCTCGACCAGCACGCTGTAGGTTTGGGCCTCGCGCACGCCGCGTCTGGAGTCCACGAAGTTGGCCGAGCCCGTTGCCAGCACCTGGGGCAGGTAGACCAGCTGGCGCTCGCCGACGTCGATGGACGTGCCGAGCTGGGACTCCATGGCGGCGACAGCCTGGTGGGCTGTGCGCCGGGTAGGCAGGAAGAGGACGGGCATCTCGGATGGCAGCACAGGGGGCACGGTGTTAGCGCCGCCGACGGCGGCTGCCGCGGCGGCTGGGGCCTTGGGGGTGGCTTTGGTCTTTTTTCCAGTGGTGGGGGCCGCGGGGGCGGGAAAGGTCTCCGGCGGGGGTGCGGCCGGCGCTGTGCCGGCCTTCTGATCGGCCATGAGCTCGCGCACCTGGTCCCGGGTCATGGGGCCGCGCAGGTAGCTCATGGCCCAGCGGGTCTGGAAGGTGAGGGGGCCATCGGCGTGGACGTTGTGCAGCAGGAAGACGCGGTTGCCCAGGCTGGTGATCAACCGCTCCAGCTTCTTGCCGTCGAACTGGCCGCCGGCCGCGGCGGTCACCCCTTCCAGGCCGGCCAGCATGCGCTCCTTGTCCCGCTCGGCCTGGAGCTTGCCAATGAACCAGGTGCCGGCATTGGTCAGGCCTTTGTAGTCCAAGTCGACCGGGTTCTGGGTGGTGAGCACCACGCCCAGGCCGAAGGCCCGGCCCTGCTTGAGCAGGGTGAGCATGGGGCGCTTGCTCGGAGGCTCACTGGTGGGAGGGAAGTAGCCGAACACCTCGTCCATGTACAGCAGAGCGCGCAGGCTGGTGGTGCCGGACTGGGTGCGCATCCAGGTGATGATCTGCTGCAGGAGCAGGGTGACGAAGAACATGCGCTCGGCGTCGCTGAGATGGGCGATGTAGAAGATGCTCACGTTGGGCCGGGCGTCGCCGCCGTAGAGGATCTGGCCGACGTCCAGGGGGGTGCCCTGGAGCCAGGTGGCGAAGGAGGGCGAGGCCATGATGCCGTTGAGGGCCATGGCCAGCTCGAAGCGGTCCTCCTCGGGGAAGAAGGTGTCCACGTCCATGACGCCGAGTTGACGCACGGGTGGCTTCTGGATGGCGCCGATGAGCTGGGCCAGGTTCAGGTTTTCGCCGTTGCGCCAGGTATGCTCGAAGATCGTGGCGATGAGGATATGCTCGCGGCTGCGCACCGGGTCGGCCGTGATACCGGCCAGCCCCAGCAGGGCGCTGGTGGTGCCGCTGATGCGCTCCCGCAGGAGCTCGCCGTCGGTTTCCCAGCTCAGCGCGGGCGCCTCGAAGGTGCTGAGCACGCTGACGGGGAGGCCGGCCTCGGAGCCGGGGGTGTAGATGACGAAATCGGCGCTGTCCTTGAGGGCCTTGATGCGCTCGGGACCCTGGTCCCAGTCGGCCAGCCCATTGCGCCAGTCCACGGCGACCTTGGCGGCGTACGCCTCGGGGGTCATGTCCTTGCGCCGGGCGTCGTCCAGGTTGATCCAGGGCTGGAAGTCCTCGGGGCGCAGCTCGGGGAAGGTCAGCAGGAGGTTGGTGATATCGCCCTTGGGGTCGATGATGATGGCCGGCACCTCGTCCAGCGCAGCCTCTTCCAGCAAGTCGATGCACAGCCCGGTCTTGCCGCTGCCGGTCATGCCCACGCAGACGGCATGGGTGGTGAGGTCGCGGGCGTCGTACATGACGGGGATGTCGAGGCGGGCGCCGTTGGCCAGGTCATATGCTTTGCCGAGGTAGAACGCGCCGAGGTGCTCGGTGATGGTCATAGCCATGCTCCTCAGGTATTGATGCGGGGTGGCTGGCAATTCTAACCGGTGTTGCGGCTGGCCCGGTCAGGATGGCCAGCCGGCGCCGATTGCCGGGGTGCATTATAGCATACTGCTGCGGAGTTCGGGGAACGGGCGGAAGTGACATTTGGGTGGTGAGTGGGGTTTGGGCCACGCTGGGGAGGGAGGGCTTGGAACCCGATAGCATATCATCCCGGAAGGGACGAAGGGCCACGACGAGCGCGAAGCGCGATGGGCGCGAAGGGGGAGGGGAATACTACAGCGAATGGAGCGACAACGAATGGTATTGTTTCAGTGCCGAGGCCTGGCGATCTCGACGTGGGGCCTATGGGAAATCCTCCTGGTGGTGGAGCACATTCGTTTGCCCTGAGGGCCCTTTGGGCTACAATAGGGATAGGAGTTCTACCCATGCTCGAGACTCTGCCCACTTGCGGGAAATGCGGTGCCAGTATGGGATGGGAGGCGACGGCGTGCCCCCGGTGCGGGGCCGCGCGGGCTGGGCGCAGCTTGATGGTGGCTCCGGCGCCGTGGCGGCAGGTGGCCGGGCCGGCGGCGGCGGGGCTGGCCCTGGCCGCGGCCAGCGTTGGGGTGGCGGTGGTGCGACACTTGGTGCAGCAGTGGATGGCAAGCCAGGGGGCTGGGCAGGGAGCCCGGGTAAGGGTGGAGGAGAGTGCGGCGGTGGCGCGGCCGGCCCGCGGCTGGCTGGTGCGACGCCGTGTGTGGGCCGTCGGCGATGGCCAGGGCCTGCGGGCGTGGGGCGTGGAGGAGACCACCTGGCAGCCGGAGGAGCGGGAGTAGGGCATTTGACAGCACGCCGCGGGCGTGCTAGACTCACGGTGGTAGACAATATCGAGCAAGGGGAGCCGGGAAGCGCCCGGCTGAGAGGGTGGCCGATCTGCCACCGACCCTGAGAACCTGACCTGGGTAATGCCGGCGTAGGGATGCGACCTGAACCAGCACACAGGAGGCCATCTGCCCCATTGCCCGGGGGATGGCCTTTTTGTGTGGGAGTGGCTTTTCATGCGTGCCTTTGTCGTCGCCAGTAGCCCTCGCTCCATCGAGCCCGACTCTTACCGGCCCCGGGATGGCGACCTGGTGGTGGCCGCGGATGGTGGGGCCAACCTGTGTGCAGCCTGGGGCTGGCCGGTCCACCTGGTAGTGGGCGACATGGACTCGATAGATGAGGGCGTGGCTGGCCGGCTGGCCGGTGCTGGGGTGCCCATGCGCCAGCTCCCGGTGGAGAAGGACGAAACCGACCTGGAGATTGCGCTGCGCGCAGCCCTGGAGCGGGGCGCAGCGGAGGTGGTGATCGCGGGTGCTCTGGGCGCGCGCATCGACCATACCCTGGGCAACCTGGCGCTGCTGGCCCTGCCGGAGCTGGCTGGCGTGCGGGCCTGCATCGTGGATGGCGGCCAGACCATCTGGCTGGTGCGGGGGCGACTCACGGTGTGGGGGGAGCCGGGAGATACCCTGTCGCTGATCCCCTTCGGTGGGGATGCCTGCGGCGTGACGGTGACCGGTGTACACTGGCCTTTGGAGGGGGCGGACCTGCCCCTGGGCCCGTCGCTGAGCATCAGCAACCGCCTCGAGGAAGACCGGGCCGACATCGCCGTGCGCGAGGGCGTGCTGCTGGCCATCCAGATCGCGGCCAACGGCAGGACATAGGGTGTAGAGTAGAGTGAGTAGATTGGAGGATAGAGCGATGAGACAGGCAAGAGTTCGATTGGCTATTGGGATCGTGCTGGTGCTGCTGGCCCTGGCGGCCTGTGCACCGCCCGCGGCGCCGGTGCCGGCCGGGCCAGCGCGGCTGGTGCTGATGACCCACGATAGCTTCGCCATCAGCCAGGCGGTGGTAGATCGGTTCCAGGAGGAGAACAATGTGACCCTGGAGTTCCTCAAGGCCGGTGATGCGGGGGAAGCGCTCAACAAGGCCTGCCTGAGCAAGGAAAATCCGCTGGGCGACGTCTTCTTTGGGGTGGACAACACGTTCCTGAGCCGGGCCATCGCCTGCGACATCTTCGAGCCGTACCGGTCGCCGGCCCTGGCCAACATCCCCACCGAGCTGCAGCTCGATCCGGAGAGCCGCCTGCTGCCGGTGGACTACGGCTACGTCAACATCAACTACGACCGCACCTGGTTTGCGGAACAGGGCCTGCCGCTACCGCAGACCCTGCAGGACCTGGCCCGGCCCGAGTACGCCGGGCTGTTGGTAGTGCAAAACGCGGCTACCTCGTCGCCCGGGCTGGCCTTCCTGCTGGCGACCATCGGCCACTTTGGCGAGGAGGGGGACTACACCTACCTGGACTTCTGGCGCGACCTGCGGCGAAACGACGTGCTGGTCACCGACGGCTGGAGCGAGGCTTATTTCAACCATTTCACCGTGGGCAGCGGGGGCCAGGGCGACCGGCCCCTGGTGGTGAGCTATGCCACCAGCCCGCCGGCGGACGTGTTCTACAGTGAGGGGGCCAAAACTGAGCCGGACAGCGCCAACCTGGACCTGCCTAACGCGGCCTTCCGCCAGGTCGAGTTCGTTGGTATTATCAAGGGCACCACGCAGCGCGGCCTGGCGGAGAAGCTGGTGGACACTATGCTGGGGGTGGCTTTCCAGGAGGACATCCCGTTGCAGATGTTCGTCTACCCGGCCAACAGCGAGGCGGCGCTGCCGGAGCTCTTCACCCAGTTTGCGGAGGTGCCGGAACAGCCAGTGGAGGTCAGCCCGGAGGCCATCCAGGCCAACCGGGAGCGGTGGCTGGAGGCGTGGACGGATGTGGTGCTGCGGTAGGAAACTGGTTGATCTGCACACATGCTCTCCCATATACCCATATACCGTTCCTATGGGAAAAGGATCGGTATATGGGAGCTCTGCTCAGTGACGGATCCCCCATAACCCTGGCACCGCTCGCCACGGCAGGTGTGACGGGATCCCAACCCGTTTCAAACACACCCCAACGCATAGGCTATGGGTGGCATGGGCTGTAGGAGGATGAGGATGGTGTGGTGGTGAGGTCGAAGGGTTTTGGCGGGCTGAGGACCCTGCTGTACCTGGTGCCGGTGGGCTTCCTGGCGCTGTTTTACTTCTACCCGCTGATCACCATCCTGACGACGAGCCTGGCGCCGGAGGGGCAGGTGAACGTGGCCGCAGCGCTGGAGGTGTTCACCAAGCCCTATTTCTGGCGGGTGCTGTGGTTCACGCTGTGGCTGGCGGTGGTGTCGACCATATTGACCCTGGCGGTGGGCATGCCGGGGGCGTATGTATTTGGACGCTACGACTTCCCCGGCAAGACCGTGTTGCGGGCCTTGACGACCATCCCCTTCGTCATGCCCACCATCGTGGTGGCGACGGCCTTTGTGACCCTGCTGGGGCCGCGCGGGGTGGCCAACACCTGGCTCATGGAGCTGTTTGGCCTGGAGCGGCCTCCCATCGACGTGCTGTACACGGTGGGGGTCATCCTGCTGGCCCACGTGTTCTACAATGCCACGGTGGTGGTGCGCATCGTGGGGGGGCTGTGGACCAACCTGGACCCCCGGATGGGGGAGGCGGCGGCGGTGCTGGGGGCCGGCCGGGCCCGGGTGGCACGCGAGGTGACCCTGCCCCTGCTGATGCCGGCCATCATCGCGGCGGCCCTGCTGGTGTTCCTCTTCTGCTTCACCAGCTTCGGCGTCATCCTGATCCTGGGTGGGCCGCGCTACGCCACGCTGGAGGTGGAGATCTATCGCCAGGCCGTGAACTATTTCAACCTGCCGGCGGCGGCCACCCTGTCGCTGGTGCAGCTGGTCTGCACCTTTGCCGTGATGGCGGTGTACACGCGGGTGCAGGCCGGCGCGTCCATCCCGCTGAACCTGCGCCCCCGCTCCAGTACGGTGCGCCGGCCGGCCAATGGCCGGGAATGGCTGGTGGTGGGGCTGGTCAACACCATGCTGATCGTGCTGCTGGTGTCGCCGCTGCTGGCCCTGGTGGTGCGCTCCTTCACCCTGGGCCAGGTGGCGCCGACGCTGCGCTATTATCAGGCCCTGGGGCAGAGTCGAACCCAGGACGTGTTCTTCGTGCCCCCGGTGGAGGCGATTCGCAATTCGTTGTTGTTTTCCATCGTGGCCACGGTGCTGGCGCTGGGATTGGGACTGATTGCGGCCTATCTGTTGACCGATCCGGAGCGCAAAGACAGCCGGCTGGTGCGGTGGCTGGACCCGGTGTTCCTGCTGCCGCTGGGCACCTCGGCGGTGACCCTGGGCTTGGGCTACATCATCGCACTGGACGAGCCGCCCTTGAACCTGCGCACCTCGCTGGCCATCATCCCCATCGCCTATACGCTGATCGCCATGCCCTTTGTGGTGCGCTCGTTATTGCCGGTGATGCGCGGGCTCAACCCGCGGCTGCGGGAGAGCGCGGCGGTGATGGGCGCGTCGCCGGGCCGGGTGATCCGCGAGATCGACCTGCCTATCATCGGCCAGGCGCTGTTGGTGGCGGCGGTGTTCGCGTTCACCATCAGCCTGGGCGAGTTCAGCGCCACCCTGCTCCTGTACCAACCCCGCTATCCGACGATGTCGGTGGTGATCTACCGGGCCCTGAGCCAGCCCGGGCTGCTGAACTACGGCCAGGCGCTGGCCATGAGCACCCTGTTGATGCTGGTGTGCGCAGCCGGGCTGCTGGTGATCGAGCGTTTTCGGGTCGGCGATGTAGGAGAGTTCTAGTGGCGCTGTTGGAGGTACGTGAGGTCAGCAAGGCCTTTGGCGAGACGCCGGTGTTGCATGGGGTCTCCATGGACGCGGCCGACGGACAGATCGTCTGCCTGTTGGGCCCGTCGGGCTGTGGCAAGACGACCCTGTTGCGGATCATCGCCGGGCTGGAGACGGCGGACGCGGGCACGGTGGCCTTCGACGGGCAAGACCTGGCCGGCGTGCCGGTACACCAGCGGGGCTTCGGCTACATGTTCCAGGAGTACGTGCTGTTTCCCCACCGCAACGTCTACGAGAACGTGGCCTTTGGCCTGCGCATGGCTGGCGCGCTGCAGGAGCAGATCGATCGCAGTGTGGCGGAGATGCTGGACCTGGTGGACTTACAAGGCTACTCGCAGCGGCAGATCCACGAGCTATCGGGGGGCCAGCAGCAGCGGGTGGCCCTGGCCCGCAGCCTGGCCCCACGGCCGCGGTTGTTGTTGTTGGACGAGCCCCTGGGCTCGCTCGATCGCACGCTGCGGGAGGACTTGCTGATCGAGCTACGGCGCATCCTGAAGCAGGTGGGGGTGACGGCCGTCTACGTGACTCACGACCAGCAAGAGGCCTTCGCCATTGCCGACCGGGTGCTAATCATGAACGCCGGGCGCATCGAGCAGGAGGGGCCGCCGCTGGCCGTGTACCGGCGGCCGGCCAATCGGTTCGTGGCGCGCTTCCTCGGCATGCACAACCTGCTACCGGGGCGGCTGCTGACCGGGCCGCCGGCACCCGAGGTGGCCACGCCGGTGGGCACCCTGGTGTGTAACGGCTGCCGGGAGGGCATGGCGGCGGGGGATGCGGTGACCGTGCTGGTGCGGCCCGACGCGGCGGCGCTGGCGTTGGGGGAGGGGGGCGACCGGGGCACCAATGTGATCCATGGGGTGTTGCTGGGCGAGTCCTTCCGGGGCAGCCAGGTGCGGGTGGAGGTGGGCTATGGCGCAGAGGGCCGGCTGGTGTTCGAGCTGCCGGGCGGGACGGCGGACGACCTGCCGGCCGTGGGCCAGCCGCTGCGGCTGCAGATCGACCCCGACGGGCTGACCCTGTTGCCCGACGAACAGGGATAGGCGAACATCTGTTCGCTTACTTTTGACAACCGGGGCTTTTGGCGCTATACTAGGACCAGCGTACTATTCGCAGCGGTCTGGATCACTTGCGCACGAACAGCTGGGACCTGGCACAGAAAACAAGGCCGTTGCGGCACCTCCCCCGTCTCGGGCGGACACCGCAACCGACAGCCGCCCTCTCCAAGGCCTTCCCCTGATTCTCCGGCGCCCGGCTCCTACCGCTAAGTCACCTCAGAGGAGCAGAGCCATGTTTAGCAAGACCATTATCGTCGGCCACCTGGGTCGCGATCCGGAGCTCCGGTACACGGCGGGCGGGCAGCCGGTCTGCTCGTTTTCCGTGGCTACCAACCGCAGCTGGACCGACCAGAACGGGCAGCCGCAGGAGAAGACCACCTGGTTTCGGGTGACGGCCTGGGGCAAGCTCGGCGAGCTGTGCAACCAGTATCTTTCCAAGGGCCGGCTGGTGCTGGCCGAGGGGGAGATCGACGCCTCGGCCTGGAAGGCGACCGATGGCGAGCCCCGCGCCAGCCTGGAGCTGACCGCGCGCAACGTGCGGTTCCTGGGCGGCAAGGATGGCCTGGGGGCCGTGGGCCCTGGCCGCCGGCTCGACGAGATGGAGGGGCCGATGATCGACGAGGAGGAGATCCCGTTCTAGGCCCGCGCTTCAGGCCTGTGCCAGCCGGCAACGACGCCGCTTTTTAATTCACGGCTGAAAACGCGGGTTTTCTCCTTGACGTCGCGCGCCATTTGTGGTAAGATCGAGGCATGCGGATTACATAAGTGACCGCCCTGGTGACCTGGCCAGGACTCGGGCTTCCAGGACCTTCCCACGACATCTCCGCTGGGTGAGGAGTCTACCATGAGTGTCAGCGTGCGCCGTTTCATCCTAGCCATCGTACTTACTTTCTCCCTCGTGCTGGCCCTGGCCGCCTGCCAGCGCGAGCGCCCGGCGCCCGAAGGCGAGGAGGGCTGGACCGTCTCGCCGGTGGCAGGGCCGACTCTGACCCCGGGCGTGGTGGTGCCGCAGCCGACCCTGGAGACCCTGGCCACTACCGTGTCGGTGGAGGGCATTCCGGCGGCCACGCCATTGCCGGGCACCCTGCCCACGGCGGTGGTGCCGGTGGCGCCGGTAGAAACGCCGGCGGCGGTGGTGGTGCCAGGCGGGGCAATTGCCGCCTACACTATACAGTCGGGTGATACCCTGTTCTCCGTGGCCTTGCAGTTCGACACCGATGTGGAGACCTTGCGCAGCCTGAACAACCTGTCCGACGACCTTCTGCAGGTGGGCCAGGTGTTGCAGGTACCGGCAGTGGTGACGCAGGTGGTGCCTGGCACGGAGGGCAGCACGGCGGGTGCTATCGGTACTGCCGGCACTGCGGCAGGCACGCCGGCGGTGCAGGTCGTAGCCGGGGTGGAGTACGTGGTGCAGTCGGGCGACACTCTCAGCAGCATCGGCGAGCGCTTTGGGATTTCGTGGCAGGACATTGCTGCTACCAACAACATTGCGGCTCCGACCTATGCCATCTATCGCGGCCAGAAGCTGGTCATCCCCGGTGCGCAGGCGGCGCCCGGGGTGCCGGGTGGTGCCACGGGCCAGATCCACACGGTGCAGGCTGGCGAGACGTTATACAGCATCGCGGTGCAGTATGGCGTCACAGTGCAGGCGATCATGGAGGCCAACAACCTGGCCAACGCCAACCTGATCTACCGGGGGCAGGAGCTGGCGATCCCGGCGCCGTAGCGGCGGGATCTACCCCTTCTTTGGCATACAACAGCCCCGGCAGAACGCCGGGGCTGTTGACTCTGGGGC
>JAULUH010000504.1:0-3056 GCA_032111745.1 Anaerolineae bacterium
TGGGCCCGGGAGGGGGACCGCCTGCGGCCGGGGCCAGCGGGCGAGGCCACGGCAGTGGCGCTCGACGTGGTGGTGTGCACCACCCGGGGGCAGCACCTGCTGGACCAGCTGCCGGTGCCGGCGGGGCTGGTGGAGCACTGGCCAACCGGGGCGGAGCCGTCGCTGCTGGGCTTCGAGGGCCACGCGGTGCTGGCCTCCCGCCTGGGCCAGTATGACCTCTACGCCTACCTGGAGGACGACCTGGTCCTGCACGACCCCTATTTCCTCCAGAAGCTGCTGTGGTTCAACCGGCAGGCCGGCGACGGCGCCCTGCTGCAGCCCAACCGCTTCGAGATGAGCTACACCGAGCGGCAGATCAAGAAGGTGTATATCGACTTCGAGCTGGCGGTGGAGGATGCGCGGCCGGAGGAGCAGGTCGAGCTGGATTACCTGGGCGAGACCGTCCTATGCCGGCGGGCCAGCAATCCCCACGCCGGCTGTTTCTTCCTCAACAGCCGCCAGATGGCCGCGTGGGCGGCCCGGCCCGATTTCCTGAGCCGCGAGACAAGCTTCGTGGGGCCGCTGGAGAGCGCGGCCACCCTGGGAGTGGCGCGGGCGTTCACGGTGTTCAAGCCGGCGCCGCGGGATGCGGCGTTCCTGGAGATCCAGCACTACGGGCAGGTGTGGAGCCGGCGGCTGCCGGGGGTGCGGCTGGGGTGAGGGGGCCACGGGCACCTGCGGCCATTGCTCATGCCCTACGTTCATTATCACACCCAATGCACGGGTGGGTCCGGTGTCAGGCGGGGGAGTCCCGATCCGGGTCGTCCGCGAGGTCTTCGGCCTCGGAGGCGATGTCCGAGGCATCGACGTACTGGGGGAGCTCGCCGGTCGCCGCGGCCTGGTCCTTCGGCGCGGCAGGGGGCCAATCGTAGGCCACGCTGATCTCTTCCTCCGCCGCGGCGCCGGGCCTGGCGTAGACGCCCTGGTCCCCGGGCGTGGCCGCGGGCCAGGCGTAGACCCCGGTGGCCCGGTCCTCCGCTGCGGCCGGGGGCCAGTCGTAGACCCCGGCAGGGGTGCCGTCCTTGAGCGGCGCCGTGGCCCAGTCGTAGGCCCGGGTGCCCGCCTCCTCGACCCGGCCCAGCAGGCGGTTGGCGCGGCGGCGCAGCTGGTCGATGGTCTCCTCGCCGGAGCAGGGCGCCGTGAAGAGAGTCACGACCACGCCGGCCGCACTTCCCAGCAGCATGCCCAGCACGAACGCGCTGGAGTCGTTATCTCGAGCCATGGTCGCTCACTCCGCTAGAAGCCATCGGAGGTCGGGGGCTGGCGGTCGCGGGGGATGCCGCTGGAGCCGGGCCCGCCGAACAGCACCTGCAGGGAGCGCCGCACGCCGGCCACCTTGCTGGCGGCCTCGATGGTGGGGTTGACCACGTTGTCGCTGACGAAGACCGTGGTGCCGCGCACCGTGCCCACGGTCTCCTGCAGGTTCTTGATCACCGGCGCCAGCTCCGTGACCAGGTAATCCAGCAGCTTGATGGTCTGCCAGAGCATGACGATGGTGGCGATGTTCAGGATCAGCAGCTCGATGGCCAGCACGATGATCAGGAGGTCGCGCGTGACCCGGGCCACCGCCGGATGGGTCACCAGGTAGGCCACGGTGAAGACGGTGATCACGGCGATGGCGAAGATGGTCAGTCCGATGGCGACCTTTTGCTTCGTGGTCAGGTTGCTCAGGCTTGGCATGATGGGCTATCGCTCCGTCGCCGTTGGGGAGAGGGATCAGCTGGCGGCCATAGCCTCGTCGAGGCTGGCGATGGTGTCCCGCACGACCTGGGCGCTGGCCCGCAGCCTGGCATCCTCGTCCGGGCTGAGGGACAGCGGGAAGGTGGCGATGATGCCCTCGCCGCTGACCAGGTGCGGCAGCGACACGGTGACGTCCGGCACGCCCTCCACGTCGGCGACGGGCATGCAAACGGTCATGACGGTGCGGCGGTCGTTGACGATGGTGTTGACGATGGCGGTGAGCGCGCTGCCGATGCCGTAGAAGGTGGCCCCCTTGCCGGCGATGATGTCCCGGCCGGCGTAGCGCACCTGCTCGTCGATCTCGGCCCGCACCTGGTCGTCCATGCGCACGCCGCGCAGGGCGCAGAATTCCTCGAGGGGGGTGCCGCCGATGGTGGTGCGGGACCAGGTCAGCACCTCGGAGTCCCCGTGCTCGCCGACGACATAGCCGTGCACGTGGCGGGAGTCCACGCCGACGTAGCGGGCCAGGATGGCGCGGTAGCGGGCGGTGTCGAGGGTGGTGCCGGAGCCGACCACGTGAGTGGCCGGGACGCCGGCCTGCACCGCGTAGCGGGCAGCCAGGTGGGTCATGATGTCCACCGGGTTGGTGGCGATGACCAGGATGGCATCGGGCGCGTTGGCCAGGATCTTGGGGATCACGTCCTGGAAGACGGCGGCGTTGCGGGTCAAGAGCTGCAGCCGGGACTCGCCGGGGCTGCGTGCGACTCCTGCGGCCACGATCACGGCGCGGGCACCGTCCAGGGCCTCGTAGCCGCCGGAGATCACCCGCATGGGATTGGCGAAAGGCACGGCATGCAGCAGGTCCTCGGCCTCGGCATGCGCACGCTTCTGGTCCATGTCGACCATGGCGATCTCGCTGCCCACACCTCGCATGATCAGGGCATAGGCGGCGGTCGATCCGACCCGCCCACTGCCGACGACTCCGACTTTCATGTCATCCTCCTTGCGCTGTGGCGCCGGCCCGGCTCAAGCCTCGACTCCGCTGCGAAGAAGAGGCGGGCCTGGCGTGACCGGCTAAAGCCTCGACTCCGTTGGGGAGAGGCTCGACTCCGCCAAGACACACGGGATTATAGCATGAGTGGCGCCCGGCGGCGAACTAGAGCACACCCTCCTGCTCGAGTCCGGTGATGGCCTCGCGGATGACGGCGGCGCTGGCTTCCAGGTCAGCCATCTCGTCGTCGGACAGGGGGTTGAAGAGGGTGGACAGGACGCCATCGCCGCCGACGATTTGGGGCACGGACAGGGTGACGTCCTTGATACCACGGAACTCTTCCATA
>JAULUH010000505.1:0-7892 GCA_032111745.1 Anaerolineae bacterium
CGCTATGACCGGCTGAAGCCTCGACTCCGTCCGCTATGACCGGCTGAAGCCTCGACTCCGTCCGCTATGACCGGCTGAAGCCTCGACTCCGTCCGCTATGACCGGCTGAAGCCTCGACTCCGTCCGCTATGACCGGCTGAAGCCTCGACTCCGCCCTCGGAGGAGCGCCCTTCGTGCCCTTCGTGCTTCGTGCCCTTCGCGCTTCGTGACCTTCGCGGCCCTTCGCGCCATCGTGGTCCAGACGCCCCCCGGCCGGCCAAAGCCTCGACTCCGATCTGTCTCCGAGATTTCGCCCCGGCGTGCTAGGTGAGCAACGGCTGCAGCCGGTTCTGCAGGGCCCGGCGGCGCTCGGCGCACAGGGCCTGCATGTCGGGAGACGTGAGGGGCGGCGTGGTCATGATCAGGGCATCCTCGCCGTTGTCCGCGTAGTAGCGGCGGCGCCGGCCCGCCACCTGGAAGCCCACACTGGCATACAGGCCCTGGGCCCGCAGGTTGCTCACCCGCACTTCCAACGTGCACGCCTGCACCCCCAGTGCCTCCATCAGCTCCAGCACGTCCAGCATCAGCCACCCCCCCAGCCCTTTCCCCTGCCACCACGGGGCCACGGCCAGGGTCATCAGGTGAGCCTCTTCCTCGAACCGCCAGAAGCCGGCATAGCCCAGCACCTCATGCGCGCCCGGTTGGAGCTCCAGCACCACGTAGCGCGCGTCGGGGTTGGCCAGGTCCCGGCGATAGATGTTCTCCGTCCAGGCGTCCCCCACGAATACGGCCTCCTCGATGCGCATCACCGCAGGCAGATCGTCCGGCCGCATCGGCCGCAAGTGCAGGCGGGCAGCCATGGGCTACGGCTCGCGGAGGTAGATGGGGCTGAGGCCGGCCGGATCCCCGGCCTCCCCCGCCTGCCAGCGCTGCCACCCCAGCTCGGCCAGGTGGCCGGCCCGGCGCATAGCCACCGTCTGTGGCCCCAGGCTGGCCCGTCGCCCCCCCAGCAGGCCCGCCAGCTCCTGGCGCATCATGGGCGACAGCTCACCGGAGAACACCGTGCCCTCCGGCACGGTCGCCGCCATCTCCGCCACAGCTGCCAGCATGACCGGCGTGTGCCAGCCCTGCCAGGTGCCGAGGCGCACAGGGGCCGCCTCCCCGGTCGCCGGCCCCGCACCGTAGGCAGCCCAGTAGACCCGGCCCCGGCCCGCCTCCACCATGGCGGCCACCGACCCACTGCGATTCACATGGGGGAAGGCTGTGGCATCGAGCGTGGGCACGCCGACCAGGGGCAGCCGGTGGGCCAGGGCCATGCCCTTGGCCACGCTCAGCGCCACCCGCAGGCCGGAGAAGGAGCCCGGCCCCAGGCTCACCGCCAGGCAGGTGAGGTCAGTGGGCTTGAGCCCATGCCAGTCCATCAGCTGCACCAGCCGGGGCAATAGCTCGGTGGTCTGGCCGTCGCTGGAATGCCAGTTGAGCTCGGCCAGGAGGGCCTGCCCGTCGAAGAGGGCCAGGCCCGAGGCGCGAGTGGCAGTGTCAAGGGCGAGCAGCATGGACGGTCTCGGCAGCGGCCAGGCGTTGCACCAGCGCGGCGGAGCGCGGGCCGGTGGCGTAGATGGCCAGCTGGCGGGTGGTGGTGTCGGCGGCTTTCAGCTCGATGCGCAGGTGGTCGGGCGGCAAAAGGCTGGCCACGCGCTCGGCCCACTCCACGACACACACGCCGCGGCCATCCATCAACTCGTCCAGGCCGATGTCCACGGCCTCGGCCGCCGGCGCGTCCAGGCGGTAACAGTCGGCGTGATAGAGGGCCATGCCCCCAGGCGTCCGGTACTCGGCCACCAGGATGAAGGTGGGGCTGGTGACCGGCTCCGCAATGCCCAGGCCGCGGGCGATGCCCCGGGCCAGGCAGGTCTTGCCGGCGCCCAGCTCACCCACCAGCGCCACCACATCGCCTGGCTCCAGCCACGCCCCCAGCCGCGCGCCTACCTCCTCGGTGGCGTGCTCGCTGTGGGTCACCAGGTGGTGTGTAGGGTGAGAGTCTTGCATGGCCATGGCTGTCGGCAGCTGGGGCTGGTCACCCAGACCGGATTTCCGCCCGGATTATACACCGCCCCGCACCAACGGGCGAACCGCTGCCGGGCGATTTGCGGACTGCCGCCGGCTGGTGGTATCATCCGCCCTGGAGACACCGATGCGAGTTCTGGTCCTTTCGGACATCCACGCCAACCTGACCGCACTGGATGAAGTGCTGGCCGATGCCGAGCAGGCGGTGTGGCTGGGCCGCCGTGGCTTCGACGCCGTATGGTCCCTGGGCGATATCGTGGGCTACGGGCCCAGCCCCAACGAGTGCATTGAGCGCCTGCGCCAGTTCGACGGCCATCTGCGGGTGGCGGGCAACCACGACTGGGCCGCCCTGGACCGGCTGGACCTGGACGAGTTCAACCCCGAGGCCCGCAAGATGGTCATCTGGACCCAGGACCAGCTGGACTCGCTGAGCTACGCCTATCTGCGCCACCTGCCCGACGAGCCGCTGGTGCGGGGCGAGATCACCATCACCCATGCCAGTCCCCGCCATCCCATCTGGGAGTACATCCACAGCGTTAACATCGCCCGGGCCAACTTCGCCCACTTCGATACCCCCTTCTGCCTCGTCGGCCATACCCACGTGCCCCGCATCTACCGGCTGGTGGAGGAGGAGAAGGGCGAGGCCATCTGCACGGCCCACATGCCGCTCTACGACCACGACATCGCCCTCGATGGGGATCACCGGCTGATCGTCAACCCGGGCAGCGTGGGCCAGCCCCGCGACAACGACCCCCGCGCCAGCTACGCCCTGCTGGACACCCAGGAGTACACCTGCCGCTTCCGGCGGGTGCCCTACGCCTACGAGATCACCCAGGCCAACATGCGCCAGGCCGGCCTGCCCGAGCGCCTGATCGCCCGGCTGGCCTACGGCTGGTGAGCCGTCAGGCCCCGGCCAGGGGGCCCGGCGGAGGTGGGCTGCCGATCACCTGGTTGCGCTCGCGCCATTCCTGCAGCAGCTCGTTGTAGATCTCCAGGGTCTCGCTGAGGTCAGCCTGCCGGCGCTCCCGCTCGCGTTGCTCCGCCACCTGCCGCGCCTGGCCGATGCGCAGGATCACCTCCTGCTGCACCTTGCGCGGGTTGGGCACATTGACAAAGTCGAAGCGCCCCTCGACCGACGCCGTTTCGACGATCACCGTGCCGTAGTTCAGCAGGTTGGCCCAGAAATCCGGAATCTCATAGTTCGCGTTCTGGACCTTCTCCCACTCCGCCTGCCGGCGCTGCTCGAACAATCCCAGGGGCAGGGCGTAGATGTCGATGATATGCGTCCTGGTCAGGATGTACTTGTCGTTGCGCCAGTTCTCGATCCGGTACCATAGCCAGAACAGGAACCCCAGGATGGCGATGGTATAAGGGATCTCGATCCAGGGCGGTAGCCGGGAGAGCGCGCCCCGAATGCTGACGGGTGTGAAGGCGAACAGGGCGGCCGTCCCCGCCAGCACGATGATGGGGATGGCTGCCGCCTTGATCAAGAAGATGACGTGCTTGCGGTGGACGATCACGTCCTGCATCTGGGACGCCCGCCGCTTGGCCTTGGCCTCGCGTTCCTTGATGATACGTCGCTCCGCGCCGCCAGGCAGCAGGTGGGCCAGGCCCAGGTAGATGCGACCAGGCAGGCTGCGCAGCCAGCGCCACCAATCGCCAAACATGATGCCGATATTGTGGAAGACCTCCTCCAGCCCGCCGCGCTGCACCGGTACCTGCGTCCCCTCGGGCAGGGAGCGGGCGGGGGTGGACGGGGTCAGGCGTATCTTCAGGCCGCTGAGCATCTTGTGGCGCAGGTTCTCCCGCTGCTCGGCCTTGGTGCCAGCCTTGACCGCACCCTGCAGCCCGCGGATGGTGCTCTCCACAGACTCCGGGTCGGGGATCATGTCGAAGGGGATGTTGCCCAGGCCCGCCGTGCGCAGCTCCATGTAGCCATAGTTCAAGATCTTGGCCAGCAGACTGGTCCTGGTCTGGATGTCCTGGATGCGCTGCAGCGGTGCCTCCAGCTGGTTCTCGTAGATCAGGAACACCCGGTCATGGCGGAGCACGCGCTGGTTGGTGATCACATAGTAGTCGTTGTAGTAGTCGTTGACGAACCAAAGCAGAGGGGGGATGAACAGCATCAAGAAGGCCAGCACGGCGCTGAGGGCATTGGGCTGGCCGCCGAAGAGGGCCAGGAGCGGCATGGCCAGTGCCGATAACACCAGTGCAGCCCCCAAGACCACCACCAGGCGCGCGACCAGCCAGTAGATGTGGCGCCGGGTTGCCAGTATCACATCCTCCTCGACTTCCTGCCAGCGATAGCTTCTGCGTTTTGGCGCCTCCATCACCACCTGCCAGAGGCTGGTGTGGCGCCAGAGGGCGGGATTGCTCTGCAGTACATAGCGCAGGTCGTCCTTCTGCACCGTGAGCCAGTCCGAGCCATCGATCGGCGGGCCGCCGCCGCTGGTGTCGACGATGGAGCGCACCGTGGCGTCGTGGCGTTCCCCGCGCAACATGGCGTCGACGCCGTAATAGTCGTTGGCGCCCTTGTGGATGATGTGGCGGGGCCGCTCCCGCCCTGTTTCGTCGGTGGACCGCACGATGGCCGCGCCTTCGGATAGCACGTACATCCTGGTGCCATACTGACCCTGCCGGGTGACGTCCAGGTTGGAGGGCACATGCTCCCAGCCGCTGATCGTGGCCAGGTCCTGCCAATGCTCTTCACCGAAGTCCAGGAAAAGCTCGGCGCCGGCCAAAGCCTCGCGCAGCCGGGCGGCGATGTCCAGCCGGTGGTTTAGCAGGTAGTTCAGGTCAGGGAAGCGCCGGGCCAGCTCCTCCACGACCGGGCCCGAGATACAGAACAGCTTGCAGTCGGTGACCGCCTCGGCGCTCACCGCCAGCTGGTGGGGAATCGTCACCTGGCCGCCCACAAACCAGTTGCCGGCGGTCACGATCTGGGGCAGGCGATCAAAGCCCTGGGAGAGGCCCTGGGGGGTAACTGTGCTGGGGGTCGGCCGGCCGCCGCTCAGCATGGTCTGGGCCTGCTCGGTGATGCGCCCCTGGCCCCAGTCCACCAGCCACAGGCAGCCCTCCCGGTCGCTCACGTTGCAGATCTGCGCCCCCGCCTTGAACTCCCGGACCTCGGTGGAGATGGCCAGTTGCTGGATCTGGTCGTCGTCCAGCGACCGCAGCAGGGGCATGGCCTGCAGCCGGGCCGCCGCCGGGCTCTGGATGATGCTCCACAGGTCCGGATGGTCGGTGAGCACCTGGGCCAGCAGCGCGGCCGGGATGCGGAACACCACCGAGTCCGACAGGGCGCGCGCCGCGCTGGCGTGGCCCTGGCCGCGGAACAGCGCCTGCTGCATAAAGAAATCGCCCGGGTTGATCGTGCGCGTTGACCACTCTTCCCCACTGGCCGTGTAGATCGACTGCAAGACCTTGCCCTGGTTCAGCAGGTAGCCATCGTCGGCCTCGTACTCGACGGCAAAAATGGGTTGTCCCGCGCGGTACTCCAGGGCCTCGATGTCCTCGGCCAGCTTCTCGATGTCCTTCAGGGACCACGCGCTCAACCGGGGCCGGTTCTTCAGGAATTCGACGATCGTCTCGCGGTCCATAGCCATTATTGTAACACAGAATCGCCGTTTGTGCACATCCGTTCGCCCGGAACTCCCGGCGTGCAGGGCTGGTGGAATTGGCGCGGTGCGTCATGGCTATGGTATAATCCGCCCCAGTTGGAGGCAGCCTGGCCCGCTTCCATGGCTACAATCTTCCGCCAAGACGTTCATGCGCAGGAAGCCATTCGTTGTCCCATTCGTTGTACCATTCGTTGTTGTAGGAGGTGAACCCTTGAACTTCATCGTCTGTGTCAAGCAAACCCCTGACACGGCGGAGCTGCCCAAGATCAGCGCAGCAGAGGCCATCAGCGGCGACGTCAAGGCCACCCTCGTCCTCAATCCCTGGGACGAGTTCGCCGTCGAGGAAGCCCTGCTGCTGCAGGATCGCTTTGACGGCGAGGTCACCGTGATGACGGCAGGGCCGGAGAAGGCCACGGAGGCCCTGAAGGACGCCATCGCCCGCGGCGTCCAGAACGCCGTCCTGCTCGACGACCCCGCGTTCGCCGGCTCCGATGCCTGGGGCACGGCCACCATCCTGGCCGCAGCCATCGCGAAGAACGGCCCCTTCGACGTCGTGCTCACCGGCAAGATGTCGGTGGACGGCAACAGCGGGCTGGTGGCACCCGGCCTGGCCCGCAAGCTGGGCGCCACGCTGCTCACCCAGGTGGTCAAGGTCGTCGACATCTCCGGCGGCAAGATCACCGTCGAGCGCCAGCTGGAGGAGGGCCGGGAGACGGTCTCTGCCGCCCTCCCCGCCGTGGTCTCCGTGAGCAAGGAGATCAACGAGCCCCGCTATCCCAGCTTCATGGGCATCCGCAAAGCCGCCAAAGCCTCCATTCCCACCTGGTCGCTGGCCGACCTCGGCGTGGCCAGCGCGGCCGTGGGCGAGGGCGCAGCCCTGGCCCGTTGGGCGGATGTGCGCAAGCCCCCGGCCCGTTCCACGCAGGTGGTCATGGTCAAGGAAGCTACCCCCGAAGCGACCGCCGCCAGGCTGGCCGACCTGTTGATGGCCGAGAAGGTCATCTAGAGAGTGAGAGGTCAGACCATGAGCATTCTGGTATACGTCGAGCAGTTCAACGGCAAGGCGGCGCCGGTCTCCTGGGAGATCCTGGGCAAGGCGCGCGAGCTGGCCGACCAGGCCGGCGGCAAGCTGGCCGCGGTCGTCATCGGCGACGGCGTCGAGGGCGTGGCCAAAGAGGCCATTAGCTACGGCGCTGACGTGGTGCACCTGGTGGAGGATGCCTCCCTCGCCAGCTACCGCGTCGATCCCTATGCCGCGGTGGTAGAGGATCTGATCAGCAGCCACGGCCCCCAAATCGTGCTCTTCCCGGCCACCGCGCGCGGCCGCGACCTGTCGGCTGTGGTGGCCTGCGACCTGAACGCCGGCCTGGCCGCCGATGCCAGCGATATCGCCGTCGAGGACGGCACGCTGGCCGCGGTGCGGCCGGTGTTCTCCGGCAACCTGCTGACCACGGTGCGCTTCAACAGCCCGCTGCAGGTGGCCAGCGTGCGGCCCCGCTCCTTCCCGGCACCGGCCCCCGATGCCGGCCGCAGCGGCGAGATCAAGCGCTCCGGCGCCGTCGCCCCTGCTACCGGCATCCGCGAGGAAGTCTCCAGCTTTGAGGAGACCGCCGGCGGCGAGGTCAGCCTGACCGACGCCAAGATCATCGTCAGCGGCGGCCGCGGCGTGGCCAAGGACCCCGACCTGGGCTTCAAGCTGGTCAAGCAGCTGGCCGACGCGCTGGGCGGCGCCATGGGCGCCAGCCGCGCCGCCGTGGACGCCGGCTATATCCCCTATAAGTACCAGGTGGGCCAGACCGGCAAGACCGTACGCCCCGACCTGTATGTAGCCTGCGGCATCAGCGGCGCCATCCAGCACTTAGCGGGCATGGGCTCGTCCAAGGTCATCGTCGCCATCAACAAGGACCCTGAGGCCCCCATCTTCTCGGTGGCCAATTTCGGGATCGTGGGTGACCTGTACGAGGTCGTGCCGGCGCTGGCCGCCGAGTTCGACAAGCGGCTGTAATAGCCCCGTCACACCTGCCCTGGGGCGGCGCCAGGGTTGCGAGCCGGCCGCCGGCGAAGCAATGACAAGGATCTGACCCCGTCATTGCCGAGTCCCGTCATTGCGAGCCGTCTGCGGCGAAGCAATCTCATTCACGGCGCGTGGCAGGAGATTGCTTCGCCGGCCTCTCGTACCTCATGCTCGTTGTCGCTCCTCATGAACGGCGGCCGGCGAAGCAATCT
>JAULUH010000505.1:7902-14148 GCA_032111745.1 Anaerolineae bacterium
CCCGCAACCCTGGCGCCGCCCGCCAGGGTTGCGAGCCGGCCGCCGGCGCAGCAATCTCACCCCCACTCTGTCATGGCAAGGCGGCCGCCGCCCTACGACACGGCGTCTTCTCCGCCGGTATCCTTCAGCTCCCCCGTAACACTGTAGATCACGCGCTCGCAGATGTTGGTGGCCCGGTCGGCGGCCCGCTCCAGGTTGTGCGCCGCCATCAACAACAGGTTGGCCTGGCGGATCTTGGAGGTGTCCTGCATGATCAGGGTCATCAGCTCGGCATAGACCTGGTCGTACAGGTCGTCCACGATCTCGTCCTGGGTGATCACAGCCTCGGCCAGGGCCACGTTATGGGTGACGAAGGCCTCCAGCGCGTTGTGCACCATCTGCTGGCCCACCTGCGCCATGCGGGGGATGTCGATCAGCGGCTTCATCAGCTCCTCGTCGCCGATGCGAATGTTCGCCCGGCCCAGGCCCTTGGCGTAGTCGCCGATGCGCTCGAGCTCGTTGGCGATGAAGAGTGATGCCGCGATCAGGCGCATGTCTTTGGCCATGGGCTGCTGCGTGGCGATCAACATCAGGGCATCGGCCTCGATGGCATAGCGCTTGGCGTCCAGCACCTTGTCGTGGGCTACCAGCCGCTTGCTGGCCGGGATATCGCGGCGCTTGAGCTGGTCCACGGCCTCCAGCAAGGCCTCCTCCACCATGCTGCCCAGGGCCAGGATATCCTCCTGGAGCTTGTTCAGGTCGTTCTCGAAAGCAGTTCTGGTCATGGTCCGTTTCCTTCCTTTGTGGCCTCCTGGCCCGGCTCTGCCATGGCGAAGAGCACCCACGCATATACACTGGCGATGCGATCGTTGATCTGGCGCTGGTTCTGCACCATGCGCAGCAGCAGCCTGAGCTGCGCCGGCTTCAGCACCGCCTCGTGGCCCCCGGCCTCGGTAAATCGGCGGACCAGGTAGGTATACACCTGGCTGACGCGATCGGCCGGTTGCGGCCCTCGCCGGGCCAGGGCCTGGTCACCCTGGGCCAGGGCCCCCAGCGCCTGGTCCAGCAGATCCAGGACCTCCTCGACCATCGGCACCAGGTCGCCGGCCCGGGCACTGAACCCCGGGGTGCCAGTGAGCGGCACCCGGACCATGTCCCGCACCAGGTAGGCGATGCGCTCCAGCTCAGCTGCGATCTCCAGGGTGGCGGCCAGGCAGCGAGTTTCCTCGGCTGTGACCTGGCGGCCGGCCACCCGCAGCAGGCACGCGGCCTCGATCTCGGCCCGCTTGCGCTCGATCTCCAGGTGGCGGGCCACCAGCCGCCGATAGGGGACAGCCCCGGGATGGCGCAAGGCGCCGATGGACCCGGCCAGCGCCTCCTGCACCATGCTGCCCAGCACCAGCAGCTCGTCCTTGGTTCCGGCCAGGGTGGTGAAGGGCGAGCTGGCGGCCAGGGTACCTGGCCCCAGGGGGGTGGCATCGAACTCCCCACCTGGCTGATGCGGCAGATGTGGGCCCTTGGTCATGGCGACTACTCTAGTATACCACACCTTCCCGGCTCGCACAGCAGGGTGTTCCCCCCAAGCGCGGCCTGCCGCCTAGCCAAAGCGGCCGGTGATGTAATCCTCGGTGATCTGGCTGTGCGGGCTGGTGAACAGCTCCTTGGTGGGGCCAAACTCCTCCAGGTAGCCGGTGCGGTCCGGGGTGACGGTGAAGAACGCCGTGTAGTCGGAGACCCGCGCAGCCTGCTGCATGTTGTGGGTCACGATGATGATGGTGTAGTTCTTCTCCAGCTCGCGCATCAGCTCCTCGATGCGCAGGGTGGCAATCGGGTCGAGCGCAGAACACGGCTCGTCCATCAGGATGATGTCCGGCTTGATGGCGATGGCGCGGGCGATGCACAGGCGCTGCTGCTGGCCCCCGGAGAGGGAGTAGCCGCTCTCCTTGAGCTTGTCCTTCACCTCGTCCCACAGGGCCGCGTCGCGCAGGGACCCCTCGACCAGGGCATCCATGTTGCCCTTGTAGCCGTTGATCCTGGCCCCCCAGGCGATGTTCTCGTAGATGCTCTTGGGGAAGGGGTTCGGCTTCTGGAACACCATGCCAATGCGCCGGCGCACCTCTACTGGATCGACTGCGAGGTCGTAGAGATTCGCGCCGTGGAACAGGACCTCGCCCTCGGTGCGCGCCACAGGGATCAGGTCGTTCATACGGTTGAAGGCCCGCAGCACGGTGCTCTTGCCGCAGCCCGACGGCCCGATCAGGGCGGTGATCATGCGCGGCCGGATCGCCAGGTTGATGCCCTTCACGGCGTGAAAATCCCCGTAGAAGACGTTCAAGTCGCGGGCCTCGATGGCGTACGAGCCGTTGCTGGTGCTGCCGTTATAGGAGTTCGTGCTCATGAGTTAGTGTCCTAGTATTGTCGCTGCGCATAGCGGTTACGCAGGTAGATCGCTACCGCGTTGAGCGCCAGCAGCAGCACCAGCAGGACCAGGATAGCTGCCGCGGCCAGGTGCTTGAACTCCTGCTGCGGGCGGGAGGTCCACTGGTAGATCTGCGCCGGCAGCGTGGTGTACTTGGCAAACGGGCTGTTGGGCGAGATCACGATGAATGTCGACACCCCCACCACGATCAACGGGGCCGTCTCGCCAAAGGCCCGCGACACCGACAGGATGACGCCCGTCAGGATACCCGAGATCGAGTTCGGCAACACATGGTTCCACACCGTCTGCCAGCGGGTGGCGCCCAGGCCGTAGCTGGCCTCGCGCTGCGCCCGGGGCACGGCGCGAATGGCCTCGCGCGCGTTGATGATCACCAGGGGCAGGATCAAGAGGGCCAGGGTCAGCCCGGCGGACAAAATGGTACGGCCATTGGCCGTGGCCTCACCGCCGACGCCGAAGGCCTGGCCGCTGGTCAGAGCCCCCAGGAAGCGCACGAACACCGCCAGGCCCAGCATGCCGTAGATGATCGAGGGCACGCCGGCCAGGTTGTTGATGTTGGTCTCGACGACCTGGTCGAAGCGGCTCTTGCCTGTGCTGTATTCCTCCAGGTAGATCGCCGCCGCCACGCCCAGGGGCACCGCCACCAGGAAGGCGATCACCGTCACCCAGATCGAGCCCAGGATGGCCACGCTAATGCCGGACTTGAGAGGATCGGTGGACTGGGGCGACGTGATAAAGTTCCAGTTGACCCAGCTCTTGAAGCTCAGCTCCGCACCAGGCATCTCCGCCACCGCAGCCTCGATCTCCTGCCGCTGAAGCAGCGACTCGAACAGCGACCAGGTCTCTGCCACCTGGGGCTTGATCACCTCGGCCCCGATCAGCTGGATCAGCTCCTCGCTGCTGCGCTCTGCCAGCGGTTTCTCGGCCTCCAGCGCCCGCAGGCGGCCGGCGGAGATGTTGTTGGACAGCATGGCGACCAGCTCCTCGCCGGGCTGCTCCGCCAGGGTTGTGCCGAACACGGTGGCCACGAAGAAGTCCAGCGTGCCGCTGTCTGCGCCGGGGATGTAGTGCAGGATCGGCTTGTCAGGCCACGACGGATCGACGTCGGACCAGTTCTCGGCCGTGGTGAAGATCTGCTGCAGCTGCTCCCTGGTGACTCCCGTCAGGAAGTCGTTCTCGGCGCTGACCACGACGGGGATGCCGTCGTTGGCAATGCGGAATTCCAGCGGCCGGCGGGCATTGACCTGGCACAGGGAAAGGTCGATATTGATCAGCGGCCGGCTGGCGTTCAGGATGTCGCTCTGGCTGTCCTGGCAAAAGGCCCTGATCCCCGCGTCCGTGCCGATGTTGTCGATCTGGATGGCGACGTCCGAGCCCTGGGCTGCCGCGAAGTCGTCGGCCATCTTCTGGGTGATCGGCGCCACAGTCGAGCTGCCGACGGCCAGGATCTCACCCGACAACGGGTAGAGGTTCTCGACGGTGGTCTCCGTCAACCCCGTGGCTCTGGCCCAACTATCCACCCCCTCTTCCAAAACTTCCTGGCTGACCGGGAAGTAGCCAATCTCGCCGATCTGCTGATTGACGTTGTTAAGGTAGTAGGCCAGGAAGGCAGCCACTTGCGGCCTGGCCTGCAGGATCCCTTCCGTGGTGTACAGGTACAGCGGCCGCGCCAGCGCGTAGTCGCCCGACTCCACGGTTGCCACATCGGGCTGGACGCCGTCCACAGAGACCAGCTTGAGCCGGTCTGCGTTGTTCTTGTAGTAGGAGTAGCCAAAGAAGCCGACCGCGGTCGGCCGGCCGGCCAGGCCATCCACCAGCTTCTGGTCGTCCTCGCTGGACAGCGTGCGCGGCGCAGAGAGCATCTTGTCCTTGTAGTGGTTGACGACCAGGGCAATCTCCGGTACCTTGTTCTGGATGGCGATATACCCGAACGCGTCGTCGATGACGTCGATGAGCAGCGCCGCCAGCGCCAGCAGGCCCACCAGCGTTGCAGCCAGGAACAGGCCGTGCCACAGCCTGCCGGTGAGCTGCCGCCGGCGCACGAAGGTGTCGTAGGCCGAGCCCTCCGGAAAGGCGCCGGATGCCCGGGAATCGTCAAAGCTCGCCATGGGCTAATACTCCTGCCGGAAGCGGCGCACGACCCAGCGGCTGATCAGGTTGAGGAAGAGGGTCATCAGGAACAACATCATGGCGATGGCGAAGATGCTGTCGTAATCGACCGTGTCGTAGCTCAAATCACCGCCACTGATGCGCACGATGTGGCCGGTCATGGTCTCGGCAGCCTTGAAGGGGTTGAGGAAGCTCAGCCCGCTCACCGCCTCGCCCCAGCTGTTGAAGTTGCGCGGCCCGGCGCCGGCGGCGATGGCCACCACCATGGTCTCGCCCACCGCCCGCGACATGGCGACGATGAACGCCGCCGCAATGCCCGATATCGCGGCGGGCACGACGATCTTGGTCGCCGTTTCCAGCCGCGTGGCGCCCATGCCGTAGGAGGCCTCCCGCAGCGCCCGCGGCACCGCACTCAGCGCGTCCTCGCTCATCGAGCTGACCAACGGGATGATCAGGATGCCGATCACCAGGCCGGCCGAGGCCACGTTGAAGATCTCCACGTTGTTTTTGCCGAAGATGCCCTGCAGCAGCGGGGTCATGAAGCCCAGGGCAAAGAACCCGAACACCACCGTCGGGATGCCGGCCAGGATCTCCAGCACCGGCTTCAAGATACTGCGTGAGTGCGGGCTGGCGTACTCGCTCAGGTAGATGGCGATCGCCAGGCCCACCGGCAGCGCGAACGCCATACCGATCAGGCTGGTCAGCATAGTGCCCATGAACAGGGGAAAGATGCCGAATTGCCCGATTTGCGGCTGCCAGGCCGTGCCGGTGAAGAACTCGAGCAGCGTTGGCTCGGGCCTCATGAAGAACCTGTACGCATCGACGATCAGTACCAGCACGATACCCGCGGTGATCAACACCGAGGTCGCTGCCGCCAGGCGCAGGAAGAACTGGATGATGGTCTCGCCAGGCCTGGCGCGCTTGCGCAGCTGTTCCGCCAGGGTTTTTTCCTGGCCGATAGACTCCACCAGGGTGGGCTGGATCAGTTCCTGCTGCATGTATCTACTCCTCTTGGACCACACATGGGAAGGGGCCTTGCGATCCCTTCCCATGTGTGGCGTCAAACCTGCGATCGGTGGCTATTGCCCGGTGGCGTCGAGCCAGTTCTGCTTGGCCTGGTTGAGGGCCTCGACGGAGGCGGGGAAGTAGCCGACGCCGGTGACGACTTCGTCGACGTTGCTGAGGTAGAAGTTGATGAAGTCGGCGACCTGGGGCTTCTCCGCCATGATGGTGGCGTCGGAGTAGATGAAGATGGGGCGGGCCAGGGGGTACTCGCCGGCATCGACGGTTTCAGCCGAGGGGGCAACGCCCTCGATGGCGAGGTCGCGGATGGCGGACCTGTTCTCCTCGAAGTAGGCGTAGCCGAAGTAGCCGATGGCGTACTGGTCGCCGGAGACGCCCTGGACGAGGACGTTGTCATCCTCGGACAGCTGGAGGTTGGCAGCGCTGAGGAGCTCCTCCTCACCCGCATCGGGGAAGGCGGGGTCCATGACGGCCTCGATGAAGTAGTCGAAGGTGCCGGAGTCGGTGCCCGGGGAGAAGCGCTTGATGGGCTGGTTGGGCCAGGCGGGATCGACGTCGGACCAGTTGGCGGTCTGGGCGGAGAAGAGCTGGGCCAGCTGCTCGAGGGTGACGCCCTCGTCGCCGACCCAGTCGTTGCCGGGGTTGACCACCACGGCCAGGGCGTCGGTGCCGACGCGGAACTCGACGGGCTCGCGGCC
>JAULUH010000506.1:0-2593 GCA_032111745.1 Anaerolineae bacterium
ACACCCGTGGCTGGGGCGACCTGCATCTGAAGCCGCGCGATGCGGCCAAGCTGGGCTACCTGTGGCTCAACGATGGCGTATGGGATGGCAAACAGGTCGTCTCATCGGCCTGGGTGCAGGATGCGGTGGAGCCTCTTAGCAAGACAGGGGCAGGCGAAGATGATCACGGCTACGGCTGGTGGATCTCAGGGGAGGAGTACATCGCCTGGGGACGCGGTGGCCAGTCCGTCAGAGTGGTGCCGTCGCTGAACGCCATCGTGGTCACGACCGGGGCGGGCTTTGAGTACGATCAGATCGCCCCGTACCTTGTGGCCGCGCTGACCAAGGGTGGCGAGCGCCTGCCGGCGAATCCAGCTGGCGTGGCGCAGCTGGAGGAGACTGTGGCCGCGATTGGGCAGCCGGCTCAACCCGAGCCCACCGGTCCCCTGCCCGAAACCGCCAGGGCGATATCGGGCAAGGTCTATCGGTTTGATCCCAACCCCATCGGGCTGGAGAGCTTGAGCATCGACTTTGACGGCCCGGCGCAGGCCATGCTGCACATCAAGCTCCAGGAAAACGCCGAGACCCGGGATTGGCCCGTTGGCCTGGATGGAAAATACCGTCTCTCATCTGAGGGGCGGGCGCTGCGCGGCCACTGGACCGATGCCGAGACCTTCGCCTTCGAGATCTTCGACATCGGGCAGGAATTCCACCAGGTGCGTTTCACCGACGACCGCATCGAATTCAGCTCGCCGACCCTGGGTGTTAAGTTCGAGGGCCGGCAGCAGAACCCCTAGGGTCGCATTCCTTCTCCTGGCCTTTCCGGTGTGGCCCGATGGTGAGGGCCACACCGGCATTCCCCTCCCGCGCGTAGAAGCGAGGTTTGGCAGCAGGCGGCCGAAGGGTCCTAGGCCAGCACGTGGACCAGCACCGGCTGGGTCTTGCCCTTGAGCTCAAGCTGGCGTGTCTCCAGCTTGCCCAGGTCGAGGCCAGCGGCCCGAAAAGCAGCATCACTGATCAGTATCTCACCCACGCCCGCGCTGGACGAGAGGCGGGCAGCCGTGTTGGCGGCGTCGCCCAGCACGGTGATGTCGACGGTGCCGGCATCGGAGCCCACCGCTCCCACAAAGGCCACCCCCGTATGAATGCCGATGCCCAGCGGAATCCAGGGGCCCTCGGGCTGCCCGTGCCCGGTGGCGCGCAGGATCTCCCGGCCGGCCTCGATGGCCCGGCGTGCGTGCGCGGGCCCGGCCAGGCCAGGCACGTACATGGCCGCGGCCTGGTCGCCGACGATCTTGTCGATCAGCGCATCCGAGTGCACCATGATTCTGGTGGTCGTCGTGTAGAAGCGATCGATGAGCCGGCGAAACTCAGTGGGGCTCATGGCCTCGGCCAGGGTGGTTGATCCCCGGACGTCGGCAAACAGCAGGGAGAGCTCCACCTCAGCGCCGCCGCTGTATTCAATGGCGAACTGCTCACAGAAATTGCACAGCTTGGGGTTGAGGTGCGACGGCTGCTTGTGGTAGAGGCTGCGGGCGACGACGCTGCCCAGCCCCTGGAAGGGGGCATAGCAGATCAGGCAACGCGGGAAACCTGGTAGCAGCTTGAAAATGGGCCGCTGGACTTGCTCGTTCCGGACCTCCCCGGTGGTGAGGAAAGTACGCCAGACTTGCTCGATTTCGTTCTGGTCCACCATATGCTTGACCTTGCGCCAGGTTCACGCCGGCGCGACGCCCGACTGTTACTTGCGAACCACGTACCAGTTGTTTTGAATGTCGTGGGCCAGCTCGTTGACTTTGACCGAACGGAAGCCGGCCCGGTCGAGGTATTCCAGGGTCTTCTCCTGGCCCCACATCGCGCCCACCCCCTCGCCGCCCTGGGCCAGGGATACGGTCATGCAGTGCATGCAGGAGATGGCGTAGAGAAAGGCGCCGATGGGATGATCGAGGTTGTTGTGCACCGCGCTGGATCCTTTGATGTCTTGCATCAGGTACACCCCGTCCGGCCGCAATGTGCGATGAATGCCGCGCAGGACATTAAGTGGCCACGCCTGATCATGGATGGCATCGAAGGTGGTGACAAAGTCAAAGGCTTCAGGATCGGCCGTCCGGTGGAAGTCGCTCAGGTCGCGCACCAGGAACTGAACGTTGGGCAACCCTTTGAGTGCTGCCTCAGAGCGCGCGTAGTCCGTGGCTTCGACGGACAGGTCCATGCCGTAGAACATGCTGGCCGGATACAGCTCCGCCAGCCGGTTGATGATCCGCCCCCGCCCGCAGCCGACGTCCAACATGCGGATGCCGGCCGCCAGTTGATCGGTCAGTCCCGGCACTAGCGGCAGGATATGGGACCCCAGGGAGGACAACACGGACTGGCCGCTATCCTCGGCCATGACCTCGTGGAAGCGGCGATACTTCTCGTAGCCCACACCACCACCGTTGCGAAAACACTCGACGATCTCGTCCTCCACAGCGCCCATGACGGCGATGTACTGCATGAACACCGCCAGGTTGTCGGCGCCAGCGGCGCGGGTCAGGAGCGCGGCGTGCTCGGCGGGCAATGTGAAAATCCCGGTCGTAGGATCGACCTCCACCACCCGGCCGGTGGCCACGGCTCC
>JAULUH010000507.1:0-18936 GCA_032111745.1 Anaerolineae bacterium
TCACGCATTGGGCTACCGGTGGTGCTCAAATTCCCGGTAGCAGAGGGAAATGCCGAAATTCCCTTGCGGACCAAGGATGACTTGAACCTGATCGACGTCGAACAGGCCCGCGCCCAGGTGAGCGAGCCATCTCTGCGGCTGTATACCGACATCGGCGTGGACGCCCAGGGCGGGCTATCCGTCGCCGGCATACCGCTGGCCACACTACAGGAGGACCTCGGCCAGGCTGGAGTTGGCCTTGACCTGAGCTCGGCCAAGATCGATCCCGCGCGCGTGGCGGCACTTACGGCTGCTGGGGTGCAGAATGTGCAGATCGAGACGGAGCCTGAAGGGCTGTACATCTACATGAATGGCACGCAGCTACCGCGGGTGACGTGGGATGCCGAGCGATTGCAGAACTTCATCGACGTCTTCGAGGCGCTTAGCCCGGATGATCCCAACCTGGCCCGCCTGAAATTCCTGCAGCCCTACCTGCAGTCCGCCGACATCGAGGTGACCTTGCAGCCCCCGCTGCAGTCCGGCGCCCAGGAGATTGCGCCCCGGCCCTTCCTGCCCTAGAACGGCAATCCATCGCGATTGAAAGCCGGCTACCTTGAGACAGAGTAGCCGGCCTTTTCTTTGGGAACCTCACGACACATCGTCTGGTCGCTGATGTTCACCGGGTCGGGCATGCTGGTAGGCGGCGGGCGTGTCTCCCTGCTGCAACAGCTCCACAGCATGGGGCAGGGCGGGCAGGATCACGGCCAGGTTCTCGCGCACTGCTTTCGGGCTACCTGGCAGGTTGATGATCAACGTGCGCCCGCGGATACCGGCGATTGCCCGGCTGAGCATGGCATGAGGCGTTACCCGCAGGCTGGCCGCACGCATAGCCTCGGCAAAGCCCGGGGCGGACCGGTCGATGACCGCTTGCGTCGCCTCAGGCGTAACGTCTCGGATCGCAAAGCCCGTGCCCCCTGTGGTCAACACCAGGTCCAGCTGGCCAGCATCACACCACGCGCACAGCACTTCGGCAATCTTGGGGCGTTCGTCAGGGACCACCTGCAGGTGTGTCACCTCGGCGTTCAGCTCACTGCGCACGATTTCAGCGATCACTGCGCCGCTCAGGTCATCAGCCTCGCCTCGCCACGTTCGGTCACTGATAGTTAGAATACCGACACGCATCCTTAGCCCTCCAGGCACGACAAGACAAACGAGGGATGGCAGTGCCATCCCTCAACTGTTGTCTACGGCCAGTTCACTGCTGGCCCCGGCAGGGCTCAGTCGAGCCCGGCTAGCGCTTGGTGTACTGAGGTGCCTTGCGGGCGCGCTTGAGGCCTGGCTTCTTGCGCTCCTTCTCGCGCGCATCCCGAGTCAGAAAGCCACCCTTGCGCATTGCTGGCTGCAGGCGCTGGCTGGGCACACCTGGGACAGGCGCAGGCAACTCCTCATCGCGGTGCACCAGGGCGCGCGCGATGCCCATCATCACGGCCCCGGCCTGGCCACTAATGCCACCGCCGATGACCCGCACGGACACGTTCACGCTATCCCGCAGGCCGCTGGCCTCCAGGGGCCGGCGCACGGTGATCTGGTCGGCCAGCCGCGGGAAATACTCCTCCATCGACTTATCGTTGACCTTGAACTCGCCCGTGCCAGGATAGATGCGAACCTGCGCCGAAGCCCTCTTGCGTCTGCCTACACCCTGGTGAAATTGCACTGTCATGGACTATCCTCTCCTTGCTAGAACTCGAATGGCTTCGGCTGCTGAGCCTGATGAGGATGGTCAGGCGACGCATAGACCTTTAGCTTCTTGATCATCTGGCGGCCAAGCCGGTTCTTGGGGAGCATGCCACGCACCGCCAGCCGGATTACCCGGTCAGGATGCCGGTCCAACTGGTCTCGCAACGAGATCTGCTTCAAGCCGCTGGGGTAGCCAGAATGACGATAGTAGAACTTCTGGTCCATCTTGCGACCAGTCACCCGCACCTTGTCGGCATTGACGACGATGACGAAATCGCCACAATCCACGTGCGGGGTGTAGATTGGTTTATGTTTGCCGCGCAGGACCGAGGCAATGCGCGTTGCCAGGCGACCAAGGGTCTGGCCATTGGCATCGACCACATACCACTCACGCCGGATCTCGTGAGCTTTGGCGCTATAGGTTCTCACGTACGTTCTCCTCAGTACTTTACTTCCATCAAGCACAGGCCGCCAGCGGGGGCCGGTGGTGCAGCCAGACGCCTATCTCGGGCTGCCAGCACCTCGGCCACCCCATCCACCGGTCGAAAACCCTTGCCCACTTCCAGCAGAGTACCGACCACGGACCGCACCATGCGCCGCAAGAAGGCGTTGGCCTCGATGGTGAACAGCAAGCGCACCCTGGCACTATCCTCTGGCTGCCACCACTTTGCTACAGCCACTGCCCGCACGGTGCTCTCGCCCTGGGTTGGTTGCCCAAAGGCGGCGAAATCGTGCTCGCCGATCAGGAACCTGGCCGCCTGGTTCATGCCGTCGACGTCCAGCGGTTTAGGCTCATGATAGGAATAGCGGCTATGCAAGGGAGAGCGCCAGGGCGAGGTCCACACGGTGTACTGATACACCCGGGACCGGGCACTGTACCTGGGATGGAAGCGTTGGTCTGCCACTGGCTCGACATGCCGCACGGCGATGTCCACCGGCAAGAGCGCATTCCAGGCTCGCTCCAGGTCAGCTGCTGTGTGTCGCCAGCGAGCATGGAAGGAGATAACCTGGCCCACCGCGTGCACTCCGCTGTCGGTGCGACCCGCATAACGGATGCGGATACGCTCGCCAGTGAGCCTGGCCAGGACCTCTTCCAGGGACCCCTGGATCGTCGGGCGGCGAGCCTGGATCTGGAAGCCAAAGTAGCTCGTGCCGTCGTATTCCACCAGGGCCCGCCAGTAACTCGGCTGCTCATTGCCTGGGCTCTCAATGGTGATAGGCCTATTCCTCCACCAGCTCTATCTTCACCATCTCGGCACCGTCGCCTTGACGGGGGCCGAGCTTGGTGATGCGCACGTATCCTCCTGGCCGCGCCACATAGCGCGGGGCCAGCTCGTCGAACAGCTTCTTGACCACGACCTGGTCGCCCAGGCGGGCCATAGCCAGGCGTTGCGCATGCACACGGTTGCCCTGCGTGCCGCGTTTGGCCAGGGTGATCAGCTTCTCGGCCTGAGGGCGCACCGATTTGGCCTTGGCCTCGGTGGTGCGAATGCTACCATGTTCAAACAACTGCTTCGTCAGGGTGCGAAGCAGCGCCTCTCGCGGGCCGCTCAAACGGCCGAACTTGCGGCCAGATTTTCGATGTCTCATTCCAGTGCTCCGCTGCGTAAGGAGGCCCCGATTACTCCAGGTCTCCACCCGACGTCATGGCCGCCAACAAGGCGTCGACATCGATATTGATGCTGCTCTCGTCGCCAAGCTCCTCTTCCTCTTCCTCGTCTTCCTGGTACTCCGCCCCGGTGACGTCCGCACCTGCGGGAAGCTTGACGTACTCAAGGAAGCCCTTAACCGCTAACTGTTCCATGAGCTCGGTCAGCGATTTCTGGCCGAAATTGCGGATGCTCAGCAGCTCCTCGGGTCCCTGCTCCAGGCGCTCGATCACCTCGCCCACCTTGACGATGCCAGCCCGCTTCAGGCAGTTGTAGGCTCGCACCGAGAGCTCCAGATCCTCGATAGGGGTATCGTAGATCTGCGCCGGGAGGTCCTCTTTGAATTCGGGCTGGGCCTCAAAGGGGATGGCCTCGATGCCGGCGATGGCCGATAGGTGATCCACCAGCAAGCGAGCCGCCTGGCTCAAGGATTCCTGGGGAGTGATGGCGCCGTCAGTCCATATCTCCAGCACCAGCCGATCGTAGTCGGTGTGCTGGCCGATACGCGCACGCTCGACCCGGAAGGAAGCGCGACGCACCGGGTTGAAGATGGCGTCCACCGGAATCTCACCCAGGGGGAGCTTTCCTCGCTCCTCGGCCGGCGAATAGCCGCGCCCGCCCCGGATGGTGAACTCGATCGACAGGTCCACATCGCTGCTGTCAGCGGTCAGTAAAAGCAGGCTGGGATTGATGATCTCAATCTCAGGTGGCACCTGCAGGTCACCCGCCGTCACCGGGCCCTCGGCGTTAACCTCGAGGTAGGCGCGCGCGGGCTCCTCACTATCGGATTTGACCCGTAGCTGCTTGACGTTGAGGATCAGCGCCGTGGTATCCTCCCGCACGTGCGGGATGGGCGAAAACTCATGGTGCACATCGCTAATGCGAATCGACGTCACAGCTGCCCCGGGCAAGGACGATAGCAACACACGGCGCAGCGAGTTGCCCAGGGTCACGCCGTACCCACTTTCCAAAGGCCCGATCACAAAGCGTCCATACTGTTGTGAGCTGGCCTCAACCTCGATTTTTGGCAGAACAATCTTTGAGTCAAGCAAAGAAACACCCTCCTCTCGACTATGCCCTGCACCGGTGATCCAGGCAGGGACACGGAGGGGGCAGAGAACGCGCGAGGCGTTCTCCTGGCTCCCGTGTTACCGGCTGTAGTACTCGACGATCAGCTGTTCGTTGATCGGAATATCGATATCTTCACGCGTGGGCTTGGCCAGGACGCGGCCGGCTAAGGCATTGACGTCCAGGCTGAGCCACTGCGGCGTCGCCCGCTCACCCAGGTATTCGTTCAGCGTACGGAAATAGGAGCGCCCGCGGCTTTCCGGCCGCACCGCAATCACGTCGCTGACCTTGACCAGGTAAGAAGGCACGTTCGTCTTGCGCCCGTTCACGGTGATATGACCGTGGCGCACCAACTGCCGAGCCTGGGATCGAGAGTTGGCAAATCCCAACCGGAACACGACATTATCGAGCCGGGATTCCAGCACCGTCAACAACGTGGCGCCAGTGAGGCCTTTCGTGCGAACGGCGTAGCGGAAATAGCGCCGGAACTGGCGCTCCATCACGCCGTAGATGCGCTTTACCTTTTGTTTCTCCCGCAACTGCAGCGCATAGTCGCTCTCAGTGCGCTTGAACTGCGTCTTTCTGGCATGCATGCCAGGGGGATAACCGCGGCGCTCAAAGGCGCACTTGGGGGTCAGGCAGCGATCACCTTTCAGGTAGAGCTTCTGGCCCTCGCGGCGACATAGCCTGCATACTGCATCTGTATAACGCGCCAATCTAGTCCTCCTAGGTCTGTCCTGTGGCACCCGGCATTGGCCTGGTACCTGGTCGGAGAGGTTTACGGCTTGGCGACCTTCGTCCCTCTCTCAGTCTGCTCTTGCTCTGTCTGCTACACCCGCCGCTTCTTCGGCGGACGAACACCGTTGTGCGGCAGCGGCGTGACGTCGGTGATGGCGGTAACCTTCAAGCCGATGGCCTGCAACGAGCGGATGGCCGCCTCGCGGCCAGGGCCCGGCCCCTTGACGAAGACGTCGACCTCCCGCATGCCCATGTCCATGGCGGCCTTGCCAGAGTTGCTGGCGGCCAGCTGCGCAGCATACGGCGTGCTCTTGCGCGAGCCCTTGAAGCCCACGCTGCCCGAACTGGCCCACGAGACCGTATTGCCCTGGGGGTCGGTAATGGTAATGATCGTGTTGTTGAAGCTGGCGTGAATGTGCGCCTGGCCGTAGGGAACGCTCTTCTTCTCCCGACGCGGCCCACGCCGCACGGTGCGCCTCGGTTGTGCCATTTGTGCTGATGTCTCCTAGTGCTACTTGCGCGCCCGCTTCTTGCCGGGAACAGTCTTGCGTGCGCCGCGACGGGTGCGGGCATTGGTGCGCGTGCGCTGGCCACGAGCCGGCAAGTTCAGTCGATGCCGCATGCCCCGGTAGCAGTTGATCTCCTGCAACCGCTTGATATTCATGCTGAGCTCGCGGCGCAGATCTCCCTCCACCCGATGCTCACGGTCAATGGTCTCCCGCAGGCGAGCCACGTCGGCCTCGGTCAGGTCTCGCACGCGCACGCTCTCGTCGATGCCGAGATTGCGCAGGATGTCCTCGCTGGTCTTGCGGCCGATCCCGTAGATATAGGTTAGTCCAACCACGACCCGCTTGTCCCGTGGCAGGTCAACACCGGCGATACGTGCCATTCCTCATGCTCCTCACTCTGAACCTATCCCTGGCGCTGCTTATGCCGGGGGTTCTTGCAGATCACGCGCACCACGCCATGGCGCTTGACGATCTTGCAGTTCTCACAACGTCGTTTGACAGACGGCTTGACCTTCATGACATTCTCTCCTCGACACCACCATTGCTGGCAGGTACCCTCTCGCTCACAGCCGAGTCAGGATCTCTGGCTCGCCATCCGTGATGGCGATGGTATGTTCGAAGTGGGCCGAAAGACTGCCATCGGCAGTCGACACCGTCCACTTGTCCTCGTGCAGCTTGGTGCGCCAATCACCCGCGTTGACCATCGGCTCCAGGGCCATGGTCATGCCTTTTCTCAAGGGAAGGCGCAAAGATGGGTACATGCGACCTGTTTCGCCGCGGTCGGGCACATAGTTCAGGATCTGCGGCTCCTCATGCATACGCCGCCCGATGCCATGGCTGGTGTATTCGCGCACTACCGAGAAGCCATGGTCTTCGACAACCTGTTGAATCGCCGCCGAGATATCGACAAAGCGATTGCCCTCACGGGCTTGGGCAATGCCAGCCCACAGGCTGGCCTCCGTGATCTCCAGCAGGCGTTGGGCTTCTGCGCTCACCGTGCCCACGGCGTAGGTCCAGCCCGAGTCGCCGTAGTAGCCCTGGTAGACCGCACCCACATCGACGCTGACGATGTCGCCTTCCTGCAACACCCGCCGCGTGCTGGGGATACCATGTACCAACTCGTCGTTGATAGATGCGCAGACAGTTGCCGGATAAGGTGGGCCATCCTGGGCGTTGGGATAACCCAGAAACGCCGGCACGGCACCGTGGCTGCGGATGATCTCTGCCGCCACGGCATCCAGGTCCGCGGTAGTGGCGCCCGGCTGCACGGTTTCCCGCAGCCGGGCATGCACCTCCGCCACGATGCGTCCTGCCGAGCGCATCAGGACGATCTCCTGATCGGACTTCAGGCGAATGCCTGCAACCCGCTTCTGCAATGGGCCCATGGGCTAGCCGATCCGTAACCCGGCCGGTTGGGCCACCTCGATAGCCCTCACCAGATTGCCCTGCACATCTTCGATGGAGCCCGTGCCATCAATCTTCGCCAGCAGCCCCTTGGCGAAATAATAGCCAACCAAGGGGGAAGTATGTTTGTAGTAGACAAACAGGCGATTGCGCACCGTCTCTTCAGTATCGTCGGAGCGCTGGTGAAGCTGTCCACCACACCTGTCGCAGACGCCGGCCTGCTGGGGCGGGTTCAGCGTCACGTGATAGCTGGCACCGCAGTTCTGGCATACCCGCCGGCCGGTCAGCCGCTGGATCAACTCCTCGTCCGGGACCGTCAGCAGCGGCACGGCCTGAATCCGGGTACCCAGGCTGGCGAGCATGTCGTCCAGGGCCTGGGCCTGTTCCAGCGTACGCGGGAAGCCATCAAGAATGGCACCGTTCTGGCAATCAGGACGGCTGATACGGTCCTTGATCATGCCGATGGTGACGTCATCAGGCACCAGCTCACCGCGATCCATGTACTGCTGGGCTAGCCGGCCCAACGATGTTCGATTTTTCAGGTGCTCACGAAACAGGTCGCCGGACGAGATCTTCTTCAGCCCGAGACCTTGCTCTAAGAGATCGGCCTGGGTGCCCTTGCCGGCCCCAGGCGGGCCGATAAGCACCAGATAGACCGGAGAGTTCGGCGACGTCATTGTCAAACCTCCCTGCTCATTGCTCGCAGTATTGTCCGCCACCATGATCTATTGCAGCCTATCCTAGCGGATGAAGCCCTCATAATGGCGCATCAACAGCTGGGCCTCCAGCTGTTTCATGGTATCGAGCACCACGCCTACCACGATCAGCAGGCCCGAGCTGGAGACCAGCAGGGTCGTATTGGTCGCCACGTTCTGGCGTGTGAGCAATGACACCAGCCAGGGCATGATGGCGACCAGGCCCAGGAACACGGCACCGGCAAAGGTGATACGGCTTACGATACCGTTCAGATAGTCCTCGGTTTTCTTGCCAGGCCGGATACCGGGCACGAAGCCGCCCTGACGCTGCAGGTTCTCAGCCAGGTTCTGCTGGCGGAAAAGCACGTCGGTGTAGAAGTAGGTGAAGAAGATCACCAGCAGGAAGTAGAAGATCCAGTAGAAGGCGTTGGCCGGATTGAATAGGCTCGTTATGGTCTGCGCCACCGTGCCCACCGCACCCTCGGCGTTCTGGAAGTAGCTGGCAATGGTGCCAGGGAACAGCAACAGGCTCTGGGCGAAGATCAGCGGGATCATGCCGGCCGAATTGACGCGCAGTGGTACATAGGTACTCTGTCCGCCGACCACCATCAACCGATTGCCACGCATGGCCCGCACGCGCTTGCCGTATTGCACTGGCACGCGGCGCTGGCCCTCCTGGATGAACACGATGGCCAAGACCGTGAGAATCGTGATTATGATAAACAGTGCCAGCAGGCCAAACTGATTGTTCTGTATCAACTGCAACATGGTAGCTGGCAGCGTTGCCACGATGCCGCTGAAGATAATCAGCGAGATGCCATTGCCGATACCGAACTCGGTGATCAGCTCGCCCAGCCAAAGGGCAAACATCGTGCCGCCGGTCAGGGCGATGATGATGGTCACCGACTCCAGCCAGTTGCCGGCGCCGAACCCGAAGTTGGGCAAAGCGCCTGCCCGCTGCAAGATCGTCGACTGCCCGAAGGCCTGCAGGAGGGCCAACGGAATCGTCAACCAGACCGTGTACTGGTTGATGCGCTGGCGGCCCTGCTCACCCTCCTTGGATAACGCATCCAGGGGCGGGATGATCGGGGTCAGCAGCTGCATGATAATGGACGCCGTGATGTACGGGTAGACGCCCATGGCCATGATCGAGAAATTCTGTAGAGCACCGCCGGACATGATGTTCAAGAAACCGAGCAGGGCGTTCTCGTTGAACAACTGGTCCAACACCGCAGTATTCACACCTGGCACGGGAATGCTGGCTACCAGCCGGTAGAGCGCCAGGATGCCCAAGGTAATCAGGATCTTGGTGCGCAGGTCCGGCAGGCGCATTGCGTTGCGCACAGCACTAAGCATGTTGAGGGTTACCTCCTAACCAGGCGTCCGGCACCTAGGCCTCGATCAACTCCACTGTACCACCAGCGGCTTCGATCTTCTGGCGAGCGCCTTTGGATACGCGATGAGCTTTGACCTTGAGCGGTCGATCGATATCGCCTTCGGCGAGGATGGCTACGCGTTCAGAAGCCTTCTTGAGGATGCCGGCCTTTACCAGGGTTTCTGGGCTTACCTCACTATCGGCCTCGAACACAGCCAGGCGAGCCAGATTGACTGGCTTATACTCGACACGCCAGATGTTGGTGAACCCGCGCAGGTGAGGCAGGCGCCGTACCAGGGGCAGCTGGCCACCCTCAAAGTAGGGCCGCACGCCGCCGCCAGTGCGGCTGTTCTGGCCCTTGGTGCCGCGGCCGGCGGTCTTGCCTTTGCCGGCGGCGATGCCACGGCCAACCCGTTGGCGCTTCTTCTTGGCACCCTCTGCAGGGCCCAGGTCGTGCAATTGCATCATGGTCTCCTTGTCGCGGCCAGGGGCAGGGGCAGGCCCTATCCTCCAGCCAGGGCCAAAACTAGTCCACCACCTCAACTGTCACGAGATGGCCAACTTTGTCGATCATCCCGCGTATCACAGCCGAGTTAGCCTTCTCGACGGTGTCGCCGAGCCGTCGCAGCCCGAGCGCCTTCACCGTGGCCCGCTGGCCTTTGGTTGCGCCGATGGTGCTCTTGACCCAGGTCACGCGCACCTTGTCGACGGCCGGATCGATGTGTTTACTCTGCATTTCGCCTCCAGAAGGGCTGCAGGCTATTTGCCGGCTTGCCACGGCGCATGGCCTCCTCCTCCGGATCCTTCAGCTGGCACAAACCCGCGTACGTGGCCTGCACCACATTCAGGATGTTCGGGCTGCCCATGGACTTGGTCAGGATGTCCTTGATGCCCGCAGCCTCGATCACGGCGCGCACGCCGCCGCCGGCGATGACACCCGTGCCTGGAGAAGCAGGCTTGAGCAGAACCCTGGCCGCGCTATGGGTCGACACCACCTGATGGGGGATGGTCGTGCCCACCAGCGGGATGGGGCGCATGTTGCGCCGGGCCCGATCGCTCCCCTTGCGAATAGCCTCGGGCACCTCGCGGGCCTTGCCCACGCCGACACCCACGCGACCGTTGTTGTCGCCAACCACCACCACAGCACGGAAGCTGAAGCGGCGGCCGCCTTTGACTACCTTCGCCGTCCGAGCGAGATGCACGACGCGCTCGTCCAATTCCTCGCGCTCCTCAACGTCGTGAGGGCGGCGCTGTCCACGTTGCGGTGCTGCCATGTTTCCTCCAGCTCCCGGCTAGAAATCGAGCCCACCCTCGCGGGAGGCTTCGGCCAGGGCGCGAATCCGGCCGTGATAGGGGTGGCCCCCGCGATCGAACACGACCTGGGTAATGCCCTGGGCCAACGCTCGCTTAGCAACGAGAGCACCGACCAGCTTGGCTTGCTCGGTTTTGGTCTTGCCAGCCAGGTCATCCTTGAGTTCTTTGTCCAATGTCGATGCAGCCACCAGGGTAGAGCCCTGCTCGTCGTCGATCACCTGGGCGTAGATGTGAGTTAAGCTGCGAAACACGTTCAGGCGTGGTCGCGCTGCGGTGCCGTGTAATCTGGCTCGAACCCTTTGATGGCGCTTGTGCCGCAAGGCAGCTCGACTGACATTCGCCATTGCTCTTGACTCCTTCAACCAAGGGCCTTACCGCCGATATCGCTTGGCCGGCGGGCCGGGGACCCTTCAGTGCAGTAACAGTTGTTGAATACGCTCCGGGACAGGCTAGGGGCTACTTGCCCGTCTTGCCCTGCTTGCGGCGCACGACTTCTTTCTCGTAAGCGATGCCCTTGCCATGATAAGGCTCAGGCGGTCGCACGCCACGTACTCGCGCCGCCATCAGCCCCACCTGTTCCTTGTTCGCACCTTCCACCGTGACCGTGCGGCCGCTCTTGTCGACGCTGAAGGCAATGCCCTGGGGAGGATCCATCTCCACCGGATGGGAATAGCCCATGAACAGCACCATCTTGGAACCCTGCATCTCGGCGCGGTACCCGACACCTTCGATACGCAATACCCGCTTGAAACCCGAACTGACCCCGACTACCATGTTGCTCAGGAGTGTGCGCGTCAGGCCATGCTGCATGCGATGCAGCCGATGATCACTGGCGCGCTTCACGATCAGCTGCTTATCGGCCTGCTCGATGGTAATGTCGGGCGAGAAGGAGCGCTGCAGCTGGCCTTTCGGTCCGGTGACCAGGACTTCATTCCCGGAACGGATCTCGACCGAGACGTTCTGCGGTACGTCAATGGGCATTTTTCCAACACGTGACACGTTACACCTCCACACGCTGTATGGCCGCGCATGTTCACCTGGCTACCAAATGTGGCACAGCACCTCGCCGCCCACCCGCATCCGCCGGGCCTGTTGGCCGGTCATGATGCCGCGTGGGGTGGACATGATGGCGATACCCAGGCCGCTCAGCACCCAAGGAATCTCGCTACGACCCACGTAGACCCGGCGGCCAGGTTTGCTGACGCGCTTCAGCTCGGAGATCAGCGGTTGCCGGTGGTCGTCGTACTTGAGCACAATGCGCAAGTTCGCCTGCGGCGTGTCCCGGGTAACCTGAAAATTCTGGATGTAGCCCTCATCCTTCAGAATGCGGGCTATCGCTACTTTCTCTTTGGAGCTGGGAACCAGCACCTGCTTGTGCCGGGCCACCAGCGCGTTGCTGATGCGGTTCAGCATATCTGCAATAGGATCAGTCACCATAGTCCTGTAACTCCGTCAACGATCCAGGCCGATTTACCAGCTGGACTTCACGACGCCCGGCAAACGGCCCTCGAGCGCCTCCCGGCGGAAGCAGATGCGGCAGAGCTGGAACCTGCGCATGTAGCCGCGCGGCCGTCCACATACCGTGCAGCGATTTCGCACACGGGTAGGGTACTTGCGGCGCTTCTCTCGGTAGATGATGGATGTCTTAGCCAAGGTACTTGCCTCTACTCTGGTCTAGAATGGATGGCCGGCCTTTCCAGGACTACGGCAGGCCTGGAATCGCCACCAACTGCATGCGGGTTAGCGTGCTGCAGCGTCACGGCGGCTGAAGGGCATGCCCAGGTGCCGCAAAAGGCTGCGTGCCTCTTCGTCAGTCTCAGCCGAGGTAACGATCGTCACCGACATGCCGCGGATCTTGTCGATCTTGTCGTAGTCGATCTCGGGGAAGATCAGCTGCTCACGCAAGCCCAGGCTGTAGTTGCCGCGGCCGTCGAAGGCGTCCGGCGACACGCCGCGGAAGTCACGCTGCCGCGGCAACGCGATATTGAACAGCCGATCCATGAAGTCCCACATCCGGTCGCCCCGCAGGGTGACCATCACGCCAATCGTGTTACCCTCGCGCAGCTTGAAGCTGGCGATGGACTTGCGGGCCTTGGTGGTAACAGGCTTTTGCCCTACGATCTTCGTCAGATCCGCTGAGGCGGCATCGAGGGCCTTGGCGTTCTGTAGCGCCTCACCTAAGCCGATGTTGACGACGATCTTCTCCAGTCCCGGCACCTGCATCGGATTGTCATAGTCGAATTCTTTTTGCAGCGCAGGCACCACCTCGCTGCGATACATCTCTTTTAGCCTGGGCATGTTTCACTCCTGTGGGCGGACACCCAGCCGGCCCACGACCACGGACCGCTTAGTCGATAATAGCGTCGCACTTGCGGCACTGGCGAGACTTGGTACCGTCTGTCGCCATATGATGGCCGATGCGCGTGGCCTTGCCACAGTGAGGGCAGACCAGCAACACGTTGCTGATATGGATGGGCGCCTCGCGCTCGATGCGCCCGGTCTGGGTGCGGATGTTGCCTGTGCGCCGCTGGTGCTTGATGATCAGATTGACCCCCGCAACCACCACGCGATCGCTGCTGGGGTCAGGCTGCCCGGCCTGGTTGCCGCCACGTCGTCCCTTCAGGACTCGCTGCACCTGGCCGCGCTCGCCTTTCTGTTCACCGCGGATCACCTCCACGGTATCTCCAGCCCTGATAGTCATCACAACACCTCCGGGGCCAGTGACACGATCTTCATGTAGCCAAGCTCGCGCAGCTCGCGGGCCACAGGCCCGAAGATGCGGGTGCCCCTGGGATTCTTATGATCGTCAATGATGACGGCAGCGTTATCGTCGAACCGAATATGGCTCCCATCCGCGCGGCCATATTCCTTCGTCGTACGGACTATGACTGCACGCACGAGATCGCCCTTCTTCACGCCACTATGGGGCGCTGCCTGTTTCACCGTGGCTACCACCGTGTCTCCGACTCGGGCGTAGCGACGACCCGAGCCGCCACGAACCTGGATCACCAAGATCTCTTTGGCGCCTGTATTGTCAGCTATTCTGAGCCGACTCTCCTGCTGAATCATCGTCTGCTCTCCTAAGACCGGTTATTCGGCTGGAAGGCGCTCTGCATCACGGAGTGGGCTGGTCCCAATACCCCGCTGCAGGATTTCCTGTACGACCCAGCGCTTGTGCCGGCTCATCGGCCGGGACTCCAGGATGCGGACGGTGTCACCCACGCGGCACTCGTTGTTCTCATCATGGGCCATGAACCGGCGGTGGGAACGCACGACCTTACCGTAAACAGGATGGCGGACGACGCGCTGCACCTCGACCACCACGGTCTTGTCCATCTTGTCACTGGTAACCTGGCCGGTCAGCGTCTTGCGTTGCTCACGCATAGTCTTCCTCCTGGGCCAGCCACGCCGCCAGCTCGCGCTCACGCAGCACGGTCTTCAAGCGTGCTATGTCAGTGCGTACTTGCTGTAGCCGGGCGGTATTCTTCAACTGGCCGGTATGCTTTTGAAACCGCAAGTTGAACAGTTCCTCATAAGCCTCGTCGAGGCGCTGGCCAATCTCAGCACTGGTCATGACTCGTATCTCGTAGGGCTGCATGGTCTAGCCTTCTCCTAGCGCCTCGCGCTTGACAAACTGAGTGCGTATTGGCAGCTTGTGCGCCGCCAGACGCATTGCCTCACGCGCAGTCTCCTCGTCCACGCCCGCAATCTCGATCAGGACTCGCCCTGGACGCACGACGGCCACATAATGGTCGACCGAACCCTTGCCGCTTCCCATGCGGGTCTCGGCCGCCTTCGCCGTCACCGGCTTGTCCGGAAAAACCTTGATCCAAATCATGCCACCGCGGCGCACATAACGCACGATGGCACGCCGCGCAGCCTCGATCTGTCGCGACGTCATCCAACATGGCTCCAAAGCCTGCAGGCCGTACTCGCCCTGGTTGACGGTATTGCCACGCTGCGCCATGCCTCGCATGCGGCCACGGAACTGCTTGCGGTGTTTTACTCGTTTCGGCATCAACATAGTGCCGCTCTCCTTGCCAGACGATAAGATGCCGCGTTGGCCAGCCGCCCGGCCAGGGCGGAATGAACCTGTCCCGGTAGCCTAGGCCGCCACCGCCACTGCAGGTCGCTCAGGCAGCACCTCACCCTTGTAGATCCAAACCTTGACCCCGATGCGGCCAAAGGTCGTCAACGCCTCGGCGTGCGCGTAGTCGATATCCGCTCGCAGGGTGTGCCGCGGCACCCGGCCCATGCGCTGCGTCTCCCTGCGAGCCATCTCCGAGCCGGATAACCGGCCGGCACAGGTGATCATCACGCCCTGCGCCCCCAGGCGCATGGCCCGGGTGATCGCCTGCTTCATGGCCCGCTTGTGCGAGATACGGCGCTCCAGCTGCTCTACGATGCTCTCCGCCACCAGGTAAGCGTCCAGCTCGGGCCGCGAGATCTCGGTGATATCAACCTTGACCCGCTTGGCCGTGAATTCCTGGAGCTTGGTCCGCAGGGCGTTCACATTGGCGCCCTTCCGACCAATAATGATGCCTGGCTTGGCAGTGTGAATCGTGACGTGCACGTAGTTGCGCTGACGATCGATTTCAATCGCCGAAATGGCCGCGCGCTGTAGCTCCTTGTGGATCAACTCGCGAATCCGGCGATCCTCTGCCAAAAGCTCGGTATAGCGCTTGCCCTCGGCGTACCAACGGGCCTGCCAATCTTTGATGATGCCAAGACGAAAGCCGTATGGATGTACTTTGCGACCCAAGATGTCCTCCTGCGCGGTGGCCTGGACTGTCAGCCTGGCCCCGCCTGCCTGTTAGCTGCGCTCTTCCAGCACGACGGTGATGTGCGATGACCGCCTCAGGATGGGCTTGAAGCGCCCGCGCGCGCCAAACCGCCGCCAGCGCCGCGTGGGCCCTTCGTCCGCATAGATCTCAGAGATCCACATGTCCTGGCGCGCCATGCCCTCGTTTTGCTCGGCATTGGCCAGTGCAGAGGCGACCGTCTTATGCACCGACCGGGCCGCTGCCTGCGGCATAAATTTCAACGTGCTCAGCGCGTCCTCGGCCCGCATCCCGCGCACATGGTTGATTACCAGGCGCACTTTCTGGGCCGAGATTCCCACGTGCTTCTGCTGAGCGCGCACCTGTAACGCGTTGTTAGTGCTCATTGTTCGTCAGCTCTCTGGTCGTCGGCTCTCCGGCCCCACGGCCGGCCACTAGCGCCTCTTGACCCGCTTCTCCTTGGAGACGTGCCCGCGGAAGAAGCGCGTGGGGGCAAACTCGCCCAGCTTGTGGCCCACCATGTTCTCGGAAACATACACGGGCACGTGACGCCTGCCATCGTGAACCGCAATCGTGTGGCCTACCATCTGCGGGAAGACCGTCGAGGCGCGCGACCAGGTCTTGATAATCTTCTTCTCGCCAGCACGGTTCATACCCTCAATCTTCTTCAGCAGCTTGGGGTCGATGAATGGACCCTTCTTGACCGATCTCGACATGGGTCAACCTCTCTTTGCCTAGGCCCGTTAGCGGCGGCTCTTGCCGCGGCGGCGCACAATGTACTTGTTCGTCAACTTGGTGCGGCGGGTCTTGTAACCCAACGTGGGCTTGCCCCAGGGCGTCTTCGGACCCGGCATGCCAATGGGCGAGCGACCCTCCCCACCACCGTGCGGGTGCGCAGATGGATCCATGGCTACACCACGCACCTCGGGACGCCGGCCCATCCACCGCTTGCGACCAGCTTTGCCCAGGGTGACGTTTGCATGGTCGGTGTTGCCAACCTGGCCTACAGTAGCCATACAGTTGATGCTTACCTTGCGCATCTCACCGCTGGGTAGGCGGAGGGTGGCCATATCGCCTTCCTTGGCCATCAGCTGGGCGGCTGTGCCTGCCGAGCGGGCGATCTGGCCGCCGCGACCGGGCTGCAGCTCGACGTTGTGCACCACCGTGCCCAGCGGGATCCGGGTGAGCGGCAATGCGTTGCCAGTCCTGATCTCGGCCTCGGCCCCAGACATCACCTTATCGCCTACGCTAAGGCCCAACGGAGCCAGGATATAGCGCTTGGCGCCATCCGCGTAGACCAGGAGCGCAATGCGGGCCGACCGGTTCGGATCGTACTCGATGGCCGTGACCCGTGCGGGCACTCCGGCCTTGTCGCGCTTGAAGTCGATCAAACGATAGAGGCGCTTGTGTCCACCACCGCGCTGGCGCACGGTAATCCGACCCTTGCTGTTTCGTCCCGCCTTGCGAGGCAGGGGTACCACCAACGAGCGCTCGGGCCGCTTCTTGGTCAGCTCATCAAACGTCAGAACGCTCATTCCCCGGCGACCCGGGGAGGTAGGCTTGTAAACCCGAATACCCATCGTCTACTCCTTGCCTAAACGCCCTCGATCCAGGTGATGCGGTCACCCTGTTTCAGAGTGACGATAGCCTTCTTCCACGCCGGCTTTTTGATCACGACACGGCGACCACGGCGGCCGATTCGGGCCGGGTTGTTCAAGATGCGCACCTTCAGCACGGTAACGTCGAATGCTGTCTCGACGGCATCTCGCACCATATGCTTGTTGGCCCGTCGATCGACCTCGAACGCATACTGGTTGACCAGCTCGGCCAGGCCAGTCGACTTCTCCGTGATCAGCGGACGGCGCAATACCTCTCGTACGTGCATGGTAATCCTCACCTAGGCCTAAATGCGCTCAACTCAAGATCCGCTCGATCTCGGCCACAGCGTCCTGGGTCAGCACCAGCGTGCGATACCCTAGCAGGTCGCGCACGTTGAGATAGCCGGCCCAAAGCGTCTTGACGTCAGGCAGGTTGCGCGCCGACCGCTCCACGGCAAAGTCGTGGCCCGGCAACAAGATCAAGGCGCTCTCATCCACGTTGAGCTTCCGCAGCATGGCCACGATGTCCTTGGTCTTGGGCATGTCCAGGGCCAGCCTGTCCACCACTACCAATTGCTCATTGGCTGCCTTGGCGGAGAGAGCGGATCGCATGGCAACCCGGCGCATCTTGCGCGGCATTTGCTGCTCGTAGGAACGTGGCTTGGGCCCGAAAACAATGCCACCGCCACGCCACTGCGGCGCCCGGGTGCTACCCTGGCGAGCCCGACCCGTACCCTTTTGTCGCCACGGCTTGCGGCCGCCGCCGCTGACCTCGCCACGCTCTTTGGTTTTGTGCGTGCCGCGGCGGCTATTTGCGAGCTGGCGCAACAGCGCCTGATGCATGACAGCCCTGTTGACGGGGGCGGCGAAAATCTCGTCCTGTAGCTCGATCTCGCCGACGGTCTCTCCAGCCATATTGCGCACTGGTACGATCATCTTGCTCACCCCTGCTTCCTTGCTTCACGAACCATCACCAGGCCACCTTGCGGACCAGGGATAGCGCCGCGCACGACCAGCATGTCGCGCTCGGCATCCACCCGCACCACGGTCAGGCCGTGGACGGTAACTCGCCGATTACCCATGTGGCCGGGGCCCCGATGGCCCTTGAAGGTCCGCCCTGGCGTCGTCCCGGACCCGGCCGCACCCGGCGCGCGCACGCGGTCGGAAGCGCCGTGGGTCTTGGGCTGCCGGTTGAAGCCGTGACGCTTCACGCCGCCCTGGAAACCGCGGCCCTTGGAAGTACCCACTACGTCAACTCGCTCGCCAACGGTGAAGATATCCGCGTTGAGCTTCTGGCCCACCTGATAGCCGTCCAACTCTTCGGCCTTCACAGGGAATTCCCGTAGGTGGCGCAGGGCTGGAACCTGGTTGCGCCGGAGGTGCTGTAGCTCTCCTTGGCTCAGACGCTTGGGCTTGGTTTCGCCAAAGCCGACCTGGATCGCCGCATAGCCGTCCTGCTCCGGTGATTTCTTCTGGGTGACGTAGCAGGGTCCGACTTGTATCACAGTCACAGGCACGACGATGCCTTCGTCGAAGATCTGCATCATGCCTATTTTTCTACCCAATAACCCTCGCATAGGTTATCATCCTTTTCTGGGACTGCCGGCCTGGGTAGAGCCTCATCATCCCATGCACAAAGCTACAGCTTGATCTCGATATCCACGCCCGCTGGCAAATGCAGACGCATCAAGCTGTCGATGGTCTTGCCGCTGGGGTCAATAACATCGATCAGCCGCTTGTGGGTGCGAATCTCAAACTGCTCGCGCGAATCCTTGTCGATGAACGTGCTGCGCATGACCGTGAATTTCTCCACGCGCGTGGGCAGCGGAACCGGACCGACTACCTGTGCACCAGTGCGCTCGGCAGCGTCCACGATCTGCCGCACCGAATTGTCCAGCACCCGGTGGTCGTACGCCTTCAGCTTGATCCGTATGCGTTGTTTTGCCATGGTAGACTCAGATCGCTATTCCCTGATCTCGGTGATGACGCCGGCGCCGACGGTGCGGCCGCCCTCGCGGATGGCGAAGCGCGACCCCCGCTCCAACGCCACCGGCACGATCAACTCCACCTCCAGGTTCACGTTGTCCCC
>JAULUH010000508.1:0-13373 GCA_032111745.1 Anaerolineae bacterium
GCGGTGCTCCGCAGTGCAACAGGAGCCGGGCGCAACTTTTCGTAGCCCGGTGCGTAGTGCTCCTTGAATTGAGATTCTGCCGGCCGGTGCGGGTCACCTGCGCCTTCGACCGGCGCCGAGTTGAATGTGTGAGCATGTGACGGGAGACTACCCTATGGCCGAGAACAACGGCATGAATTCGATCGAGGCACCGTTCCAGGACTTACGAGACAGGGTTGGGCAGCGCCTGCGCGGGAAACGGCCATGGGTCTGGGGGGCGTTGCTGGTGCTGTTGGGCATCTTGCTGCTGATCAACAACCTGGGCTTACTGCCATTTCGCCTGGAGATCATCTGGCGCACTGTCAATGCGGTCTTCTGGCCCTTGTTGCTCATCGGGCTGGGCGTGCTGTTGGTTTACCTGTTGCGCGGAGGCAGCCTGGACCTGAGCCGGGTGCGAGGGATAGGTGAGAGACTGCCGTTGCGCCGCTCACGCACGGACCGCATGGTGGCGGGTGTCTGTGGCGGTATTGGTCAGGCTCTGCGGGTGGACCCGCTGCTGGTGCGCATTGCCTGGGTCTTGTTGTCGGTGTTGTTGCTCGGCATTGCCGGTGTAGCCCTGTATGTCTTGGCTGTCGTGTTCATACCAGTTGAAGCCTAGCAGGGCAGAACCACGGAACCTGGTCCAGGGCTGCGCTTGTCCGCAGCCCTTTTGTCTAGCACAATAGGCGGGCCTCTTCCCAAAGCTTAACCCGTTGGCGACAGGAGCAGGCGTTCGTAGTAAGCGCTTCAGCGCTGGGTTGGGCCGGCACGGACTTTGCAGTATAATCGAGGCACGGCGCGTGGGCGTCCGATTCAATCCATGCGGAGAGAGTGCATCCCATGTTTGGAACATTGTTGCGATTCGCCGGCGGCCTCGTTGTGGGCGCTGCGGTTGGTACCGTGATCGGCAGGCTGATCGCCCCCTCCAGCGGCCAGGAGCTGCAGCAGCGTATCGTGGACTTCCGTGATGAGGTCGTCGAAGCCGGCGTCCAGGCCGAGCTGGAGACTCGCAGTGCCTTGCAGGCAGAGTTCAGCCGGGCACGGGAGTTCAGGCCCTCGGAGCTGCCGTAGCTGAGTTGTCCTGGCAGTGGGGACAGAAGTGAGTGCTGCGCTGGGCAAGCCTGACCTGCTGGATAGGTGTTCCACACACCGGACAGGGAAGGCCAGTCCGCCGGAACACCCGGTGTCGCTCCTGGTAACGCCCGCGGAGTCCCGTAGGTCGCGCATAATTGCTCAGGGCGCTGCGGCCAAGGGAGCTGCCTCCCTCGCGGATGGCTTCTGCCAGGGCCTGGCGTACAGCGGTGTGCAGCCGGGCGCAGTCCACCAGGGTCAGGGTGCTGCCCGGACGGCGGGGATCGATCCCGGCGAGGAAAAGGGCCTCGTCGGCGTAAATGTTGCCGATTCCAGCTACGATGGTTTGATCCAACAGCAGCGTCTTGATCACTGATCGTCGTCCTGCGATGGCGTGGAGCAGGTCGGTAGGCGTGAAGGCGTCGCTCAGGGGCTCAGGGCCCAGTTTTCCCACGATCATCGCCGGGTCGTCGACCAGATAGAAACGCCCGAACTTGCGCTGGTCGCGGTAGTGCAGCTGCTGGCCGTTATCGAGGCCCAGGACAACGTGGGTATGCTTCAGTGGCTCCGCCTGGGGAGCCTCCAGGCATAGCCCTCCGGTCATGCGCAGGTGGAGGATGAGGGTATGGTGATTGTCGAGGGTAAAGAGCAGATACTTGCCTCGGCGGTCCGTGTTGACGATCTGGCGGCCCAGCAGGGCCGCGGCAAAGGCTTCTGGCGCCGGCCGGCCGATGGTCCGGGGCCAGAAGACCTGCACGTCGACGATGCGCCTGCCAACTAGCATCGGCTTAAGATCCCGGGCGTAGTTCTCGACCTCAGGCAGTTCAGGCATACTAGGGATTATACGACGCGGCGCCAGCGCAGTCAATTTGTGGAACCTGGCGCCCTATGCAGGCGGTGGCTTGGAATAGCTACCACAGCCGCCCGTCCCCCCGTGACGGTATGGCATAGATGGGGATGGTCAGGTGAGACGGTTGAGTTGGAAGCTCGCCACTAATAGTGTGATCAGGAGCAGAGCCAGAGCCACTTGTAGGCCGCGCAGAGCTTCCGTAGACAGCCCGAGGAAGGGGGTTGTGGTCACCTCCTGGGTTGCCTCTTCAGCTGGTTGCTGCGTCTGGCTCTCCGAGTCGGGACCCTTGGCGTTATAGCCTCTCTCTTCGCCTTGCTGGGCTTCCCCTACACCTGACGTTGGAGCCGGGGCTACGGGCACCGGTTGGGTGTGCACGCCGGGATCGCCAACTACCAGGACGATCAGGCAGATGGCCACCAGGGCAGCGGCGCTGCGTAGATAGAGGGGTGTGAGCCAGGCTAGCCAGGGCAAGCGGTTGGCCGCAGCGGGCTGGACCTGGCGCTCACTCAGGGTGAAGGCTCGGGGCAGCGGCATGGGGGGTGTCTCGGCCAGGAGCCTCACTGTGTAGCACAGTTCGGCCAGGATCTGCGCCGCAGCAGGGTCTGCGGCCAGCAGGGCCTCAGCCCTGCGGCGCTCTTCGGTCGTTGCCCTGCCGTCGATATAGGCCGACAGAAGTTCTTCCACGGTGGTTGTGGCGTTATGAGAATGATCCGCCATAGATAGCGACGAGTCCGATCCAGGGTTTGACCGTAATGCAGCAGGCACGACAGTGCTGCCCAGCTGACGATTCACCTACAAGCGTTAGTCGTCTTCTAGACGATAGCGGCCGGGCAATAGTTCCTGGTGGGCCAGCAGAAAGTCGCGCAGCTTGGCCCGGGCCCGGCTAAGGCGCGACTTCACCGTGCCTAAGGATGTTTGCATGACCTGGGCGATCTCTTCGTAGCTCAGCCCTTCAATATCTGAGAGCACCAGCACCATGCGCTGGTCGGGAGGCAGGCTCTCGATGCCCTGTTGGATCACGCCCCCGAGTTCCTGGCGCAGTGCATACTCCGCCGGCTGTTCGGCCTCGTCCACCAGGCGGCCGGCGTGTTCCGAGTTGCCGGCGAGGTCTTCCAGGGAGCTGGCGGGCCGGCGCTGCAAGCTGCGCAGCTGATCATAGCAGACATTGGTCACGATGCGCAGGAGCCAGGCCTTGAAGGAGCCACCCCGGTACTGCCCCAAGCTGCGATAGGCCTTGATAAAGGCTTCCTGGGTTGCGTCGGCTGCGGCATCCCCATTCCCTAGAATACGGTAGGCAAGGTTGTAGGCCAGACCCTGGTAGGCCAGGATGAGCTGGTTGAAGGCCGGCAACTCGCCCCGGGCTGCGGCCTCGATGAGGGCCTGCTCGTCCTGTGCGCCACTGCTCATGGTCCGAAAAGCCAAAATCTTGACGGATTCCTTGTGTTCGGCTATACTGCCACAGTAACCTGCCGTGCCGAAGTGGCGGAACAGGCAGACGCGACGGTCTCAAAAACCGTTGAGCACAGCGCTCGTGTGGGTTCGAGTCCCACCTTCGGCACTCTGGAAAGCAATCTGAGACATTATAGCAGCAGTCGTGGATTCTCGCTAGTCATTAGCCGGGAACCGCTGCAGCGATGGCCGTTCCGTCTCCCATGATAATGCATCGACGATTGCGGAACACAAAGCGCCAGTAATGACTCACCAAGGAGGACGCAAGGGAAGCTGCCCCAGGCAGGTGGTCGACGGTCGCTGTTGGCGACCGGTGAAGACCGCCGCCGGCCGGATCGCCCGCTTCCCTTGTCTATGCAGCCCTTGAACCAAAACGAACAGCTCCGTTGGCGACGAGAACCTGGCCCGTCATTACGTCGCACCGCCAGGATTCTCGCCCTCGTGCTTTTGGCCCTGCTGGCGACTCTGCTCAGCGGATGCCCTGCCAGAAGAGGGTCGGAGGCGCAATCTCTCACCCCAGCTGAGGTCGACGCGCTCATTCTGGCCATTGCCGACCAGTACGCCATCTCCGGCGACGTCGAGATGGCTAGGGCTACCCTCGGCGAGTTGAACCTTGCCAACCCCACCTTGACAGTGCTGGCACTGGCCGAGTCGTATATCTCTGGCAACGGCGAGCCCGATATGACCCGCAACCTGGTGGGCCTGGCCGGGGCCTTGGGACCGCTCAGCCGGATGGCGAGCGACTACCTGGCCGCTGACACAGGGGTGGCCATGGCTCAGGCGGCCCAAGAGATACCTCCGACGTCGGCGCCACCGACCGCCACGCCGACGGATACGCCGGTGCCCCCCACGGCGACAGCCACACCTGAGCCCACTCCCACAGCCACCTTCACACCAGTGCCGGTGCCGCGCGTAGGTGCGGAGTCCCAGGAGCTTAATGTACGCCAGGGACCGGGCACAAACTACCCGGTGGTCGGCCGGATGGCCCAGCAGGAGTCGGCTATTGTGCTGGGCCGCAACGAAGCTGGTAGTTGGTGGCAGGTGATCCTGGAGGATGGCACCGAGGGCTGGGTGGTGGCGTCCCTGGTCGAGACCAACGGCCCTATGGACGCCGTGGAGATTGCTCTGAACGTCGCGCCGCCACCCCAGCAGGCGCCGGCACCAGTGGCTACGGCGGCTCCGGCCCCGAACCCGGCGCCCGCACCGGCGGCAACGGCAGCCCCGGCTCCGGCGCCCCAGCCTGGCACACCGTTCACCATCGCCAGCTTCAGGTTGCGGCCTGTGGGCCAGGATGCCCAACGCTGTGACGGCGGCGACCACAACATCTTCGTGCGCGTGGTCGACGCCGCGGGCAACCCCCTGGACGGCGTGCGGGTGCGTGAGATCTATTCCGGCCAAGTCCTCACTACTGGGGCACAAGGCAAGGGTCCTGGACGGGTGGAGTATGACATCTACCGGGGCGGCGGCGGCGTGGTCGAGATCGTCGACGAGAACAACAATCCCATTAGCCCCCAATCGCGCGGGATGAGTGCCGACTGGCCGGCCTTCGACCTGATGCTAGAGGCAGGCTACTGTGGCTGCAAGCCACACCCTGATCCTGAGAGCTGCCGAAGCGACCTGGAAAACAAGGGATACTTTTTTGCGGTCGGTCACTACGTGTACGAGGTGACGTTCCAACGCTCAAGCTGAGTATGTGGCTGGCCTCTGAGCGTCAGTCCATCGGTGCCGGACACCTGATAAGGCCACCAGCACCTCGCCGCCAACCGCAGCCAGCGCTCGAGTGGGAAGCACCCGTTCTCATGGCTGCCTGGGGTTGGTATCTCATGGTCAAAGGAGATGCACCCTGTGACATCTCAATCGCTTGAAAATGTGCCGCTCTTCGCCGGCCTTAGTCCTCCCCAGCAGGAGCTGATCGCCAAGCGCCTGAAGGAGGTGAAGTTCGCGCCGGGCGAGATGCTATTCCGCTTGGGCGAGCCGGCAACCAGGATGATCCTGGTGGAGAGCGGCTGGGTGCGCCTGATGGGCAGCAACAGCATGGTCCTGGCTACCCTGGGCCCCGGCAGCACCCTGGCCGACCTGGACCTGCTCCAGGGCCGGCCCTACGGCACCAGTGCCCAGGCCGTGGGCAACGTGGAGGCCTGGACGTTGTCGGCGGCTGATGTAGACGCCTTGGTCCAGGGTGACATCGAGCTGGGCATCGCCTTGAGTCGTAGCGCAGGCAGCCCGGTGGCTGCGCTGCAGAACTACGCGCGCAATCGTGTCCAGCTGGTCCCGGGCTGGCGCCGCGTAAGCCGAGGAGCATTGCTGGCGGCGGTCCAACAGTTCAACTTGACGGAGGCAGCCAGGGGTACACGCCTGTTCAAAGCAGGCGATCAGCCCAATGGGCTGTACGTCCTGGAGCGGGGCCAGGTCCGCCTGAGCGAAGCTGGCGGGCAGGAGATCACCCTGGGCGCCGGCGGGGTCTTCGGTGAGCCAGCCCTGTTGACCGGCAAGCCCAGCCCGTACGCAGCCACGGTGGTCGAGGACGCCATCCTGTGGTCCCTGGACGCCAGTGCTTTTGCCGAGCTAACCGCGGAATACCCTGAGCTGCGCGAGGCTTTGAGCCAGGAAGTGCACATGCCGCTGAGCGCCGCCGAGCAGAAGGTGGCGGTGGAGCGCTTGCGGGGGCTGCCGACCTTCAGCCGGTGGCCCGACGGTGCGCTCAAGGAGCTGGCCGCAACCCTCTTGTTGCAGCACGCTCCGGCTGGCAGCGTGGTTTTCACCCAGGGTGCCCGCGGCGACGCCATGTACATCGTCGAGACCGGCAAGGTGGAGCTGCGCACCGGTGGCGAGGTCATTGCCCGTCTCGGTGAGGGCAATGAGTTCGGAGACATGGCGCTGCTGACGGGCCGCACCCGAACCACAGATGCTGTGGCCACTGCCGACACCAACCTGTGGGTGCTGTACCGCAGCGAGTTCGAGCGCATCCAGGCCCGTTATCCGGCCGCCCAGGCTGCGATGACCGAGAACCTGGCCCAGCAACTGGCCTCGGCTGACGACTCCTTCTATGATCAACACCTGCGAAAGATAACGCTGTTGGCCGGGCTCTCCCGTCCGCAGCTGGAGGCGGTGCGCAAGCGGCTGCAGGCCATGCGCTACCGCGAGGGTGAGACTATCTACTGGCAGGGCGACAGCGCTGATGGGCTGTACATGATCGAGCGCGGCCAGGTGCGGGTGGAGCACGAGGGTGCCAGGTCCGAGACCCTGACTGTGGGCGACATCTTTGGCGAGGCAGCACTGTTGCTGGATGAGCCGCGAGGCTCCACCACCCGCGCTCTGACCGAGGTGGACCTGTGGCTGCTGCGGCGCGAGGACTTCGAAGACCTGATGCTGCAGTATCCCAGCCTGGCGCTCAACCTGAGCCGGGTGATGGGCCAGCGCCTGCGCCACGCCGGCGGCGAGGGTGAGCTGGGCGTGGCCCAGCCACCGGCGAAGGCCCCGGCACAGCCGGTGCGGCCGGCCGCCCCGAGCCGGCCACCTGCCACCCAGCCCGTCCCGGCGACCACGCCCCTCACCCCAACCAGCGGTGGAACCCGGGCCATCGACGGGATGGTTAGCTGGTTCCAGGGCCAGAGCACGCTGGTCAAGATCCTGCTGATCCTGATGATGATCGTGCTGATCTGGCTATGCTTCGTGACTCTGCCGTCGATGCTTATCAGCACTGTGCGGGCAGCAGAGGTCGAGGCGCGCGGGATGGAGATGACGGCCTATCTGCCGGTGCGGGGTGGTGTGGAGGTGGTGGCGCCGACCCCGGCGCCACTGGTCGAGTCCCGGAGCGTGGCTGTAGCCATGGCCGGCCCGAACGAGCTCGAGCCGACTCCCACCTACACGCCGTGGCCCACGGAGACGCCGATCCCCACCAGCACACCCACGATCACGCCGACGCCGACGAACACGCCGATCCCCACAGAGACGCCAACACTGGAACCGACGGCTACACCGTTCCCGACCAGTACGCCGGTGCCGCCACCATCGCTGCCGGCAGTGGCCAGCGTGGAGGAGGCGGCCAAGGCCCTGGCTGCGGAGGCACCGGTGGAGGAAGCCCAAGCGGCGGCCTTGGTCTCCAATGTTGAGTGGCGTCTGGTAGAGGCTCGCCGGCTTTCCCCCTGCGAAAACAAGGGCAATCACCATATCTTCGTGAAGGTCATCGATGCCGCGGGCAACCCCATGGACGGCGTAGTCCTGATCCAGAGTGCCTCGGGCAACCCTGGCGCTCTGTTGGATCGTTCGGTCAGCGGCGCCAAGGGGCCTGGCCAGGCCGAGTTCGTGATGTGGAAGGGCGCGACCTACGGTGTGTTCGTCGCCAACGGGGACGGCTCACCGGCCAGCACCGACTTCGCTAACGACCTGCACTCCGGCTTCACCGACGAGTCCGAGTGCGCTGATGGCGGCGGAGGCAACACTCTGTTCCACAACTCCTTCAGCGTGATCTTCCAGCGCACGAGCTGAGCCCAATCTCTGCTTTAGTTCCATCAGGGGCTGCCCCAAAACCAAAGAGGGCAGCCCTTTTTGTGTGGTGAGCGCCCAGCCGGGCACGGCCAGGGCGATCCGTGGTGGGCGTTCGTCGTGAGCGCTTCAGTGCTCCTTTGGTCCCCTTTTGCGCCCTGTGCTATAATCTCTTAATGGCCGCCAGACAGGCTGGCCAGGGCCGACCCCTGCTGGCAGCGCCTCACCAGAACCTCTCTGCCCTGGCGGTAGCGCTGCAGGTATCGTCCTTCACGGAGTGCCGATCGTCATGTCGTCCTTCTGGCCTGGCATTTGCCGGCGCTCAATCTGGTTGGCTGCGTTTGGCCTCTGGATTGGCCTGATCCTGTCATCCTGTAACCCGAGGCCGGTGCCTGTGGCAACCGCGCCGCCTCTACCCTCCCCCATCTCAACGGCTGCTGTGCTCCCGGCCACAGGTGTCCCCAACCCTGTTTCGCGAGTAGCAGTAGTACGGACGCCGACACCCCCTCCTGTGGGAGTCTCGCCGTTTACAGGCCTCAAGGTTGGCGACCCACAAGTGCTGGCCAGGATGCCGGCAGCGGTGAAGATCTCCAATTCACCCGTTGTCCGTCCCCAGTCGGGTCTGAGCCGGGCCGATGTCGTGGTGGAACATCTGGCCGAAGGTGGCATCACGCGCTTTACGGCGATTTACCATAGCCAGGATGCTGAGCGCATTGGCTCCGTGCGCAGCGCGCGCCTGATTGACCTGGAGTTGCCAGTGCTGTTCGACGCCTTTCTGGCTTACTCCGGTGCCAGCGGCGAGGTGTCTCGCCTGCTGGAGAGCTCGGACATCGCCGAGCGCACCCTATCGGACTGGCGGGAGGATCCCGGATTCTTCCGCTTGCAGATCCCCGGCCGCGCGTACGACCATACGCTGTTTACCGACACCGAGCTGTTGTGGCAGGTGGCCGCGGCCAAAGGCTGGACTGTCCAGCCCCGCTACCGCGGTTGGACCTGGAGCGATGAGCCACCCCCAGGAGCACAGCCGGCGCGCACGGTGGTAATTCCGTATAGTGAAGAGTACTCCGACGTCCGCTACCTTTACGACCCCAGCTTGGGCGCGTACAAGCGCTGGGTGGTCGGTGAGCCGCATATAGACGATCTGACACAAGAACAGCTGAGCACCCCCAATGTGGTTGTCCTGTACGTCAACCACGTGGACACCCTGATCCCGGAGGACGTCTTGGGCTCAAAGTCCAAGGAGATCCAGCTTTGGGGACAAGGCCGCGCCCAGCTATTTCGGGATGGGATGGTGACGGAAGGCGCCTGGGTGCGGCCGGGACGTGAGGATCCGTTGCTCTTTGTCGACGGCGATGGGCAGCCGATCCCGCTCCAGCCCGGGCCGGTGTGGCTTCAGATCGTGCCGCTAGACATGGCCGTCACTGTCGAGGCCCAGTGACGCCTGAGGGTGGCGGTACTTGAAGCTGGTGAGGGGGATTCCATAGAGCCGGCCTCCGGTCCGAGAACTGTACCGCAGCTTGCGGAAGGCCGGAGCCGCGCGAGATAAGATGGAGTCATGACCAGTACCCTAGCACCCATCCCTCAGGACACGCCCATTGCGGAGGCCGCTGCCACGGCGGCAATGGGATCGAGCAGCGAGGTTGCAGCCGTGCAGGCCGCCCTCCATGATGTCATGTCGGTCGAGGAAGTGCGCCAACAGTCAGGTAAGGAACCGGCGATCTTCTTCGAGGGCCGCCTGCTGTGCGATGCCGAGACTGCGCTGACCCGCCTGCTGGGCCGCTTCGAGCTCCTCGGATACACCCCTTTGATCCGGCAACAGGGCGATCGGGACCTTGTCATCGCCTACGCGGAGGTGTTTAGCCCAACCAAGTCGCGCCTGTGGGTGCCTGTGGCTCTGTTCCTGGCTACGGTGCTCACTACAACGCTGGTCGGCGCGGGGATAGCCGGCGCTGACGTGCTGCGCAATCCGCTGGCAATCTTTCAGGGAGTGCCTTTTGCGGCGACGCTGCTGCTGATCCTCGGTATCCACGAGCTGGGGCACTACGCCATGGGTCGATGGCACGGTGTGCATGTGACCCTGCCTTACTTCATCCCCGTGCCCTTGGGCTTGGGCACCTTCGGTGCGTTTATCCAGATGAAGAGCCCCATGCGCAACCGTACTGCGCTCTTCGACATCGGCCTGGCCGGTCCGGTGGCCGGTTTCGTGGCTGCCCTGCCGCTGTTGGTTATCGGCTTGCTGTTGTCTGACGTCCGTGTGGGCAGCGGTAGCATGGGCCGCTCCCTGCTGACTCAGGTGTTGATCGACCTGTTGCAGCCGCACGGGCCGGGTTTTGCGGTCCAGCTACACCCTGTGGCTATCGCGGCCTACTTCGGCATCCTGCTGACCGGTTTCAATCTGCTGCCAGCCGGCCAGCTAGATGGCGGCCACATCGCCTACGCCGCCCTGGGCCGGGCGGCCCGGCCGCTGGCCATCTTCACCCTGGTGGCCATGATGTTGTTGGGCATCTTCCTCTGGCAGGGGTGGCTGCTGTGGGCTGCTTTCGTGTTCTTCACCGGGCTGCGCCATCCCAGCCCTCTGAACGACATCACCCCCATCGATGCACCCCGCCGGGCCTTGGCCCTGGCTGCGGTGCTGCTCCTGGCCGTAACCTTCATCCCCGTGCCTTTTGCCGCTTGACAGCCCCTACGGGCTTGGTTCGGGCAGCGGCAAGAGGATCCATCCCTCCCCATCAGCATCGGGCGGCTGCAGTGGCACCCCGTTGGCCTGGTTGACCAGGCGCAGAGCCAGGACGCCAGCCTGTGGCGCGCTGGCTGGCATTGGCACCCGCAGCCACGACAGCACGTTGCCGCCCGGCACCCACTCCGTGGCCCGGTGGGCTAGCTCGGCGCTGGCCTGGGCGAACTGCTCACCTGTAGCCGCTGCAGCCGGTCCGGCCTGGATCTGTAGGCCATGGGGCTGATCCGCCTCGGGCTGCGCGGTATGCCACAACAGGAATACCACCACCTCATCCGGCCCGGCACGCTCGATGCCATAGCCGGTGAGGCGCAGGTTGGGCTCGAATGAGATGTCTGCGGGCCGCAGGCCGCTGGCAGTTGCAGCCGCCGCGGCTGCGTCCAGCCGGGCGATCACCAGCGCAGGGCCGCCGGGTCCAGCCACCTCTTCCGAGTCCGTGAAGCCACTCCAGCCGGGCAGCCGCTCGAGCAACGGGTCGGGGCCCGCGTTGTGGGTGAACAGGTAGGTGGCGGGCTGCCCGGCAGGGGGCAAGGGCAGGACACTGCGGCCATCAAAGAAATGGACCAGCGGATCCTGGTAGGTGAGAATCCCGGTCAGCGGCACCTGTTCATGCACAAATGCGAAGGTTGGATGCCGGTAGATATCGGCCGACAGGTAGACATCCTCCTGAGGCCGGGCCGCCAGCCAATCTGCGGCAGCCGCCACATCGCCCTCGAACGCGTCGAAGGTCTCCGCCGCAGGCCCCCACCGGGTGAAATAGTCGCGCCAGGTCAGGGTGCCATGCCACAGCACCACCAGTGCAATGGCCAGCGCAGCCAGCCACCGGCGGCGTTCCATCCGCAGCGCCAGCGCGCCCAGGGCGAGCGCAGGCAGCAGGTAGATGCCAGGCAGTACACCCAGGGCTCGGGGCAGGGTGGGGAAGCGATCCACGGCCAGGAAGGTTGGAACCAGCAGCACGGGAAACCATAACAGCACAAAGAGGTGCGGCGACGAGCGCCGGATGACCCACAGCGCGCAGATCACCAGGCCGGCAACCGCCAACAGGGCCAGCACGAGATCGAATACGGGCCGGCCGGGGAGATTATAGAAAGTTGCCGGGTCCCCAGCGCCCGGCACGAAGAACTGGGCGATGTTGGCCACCACGGCCTGGCCCAGGCGCAGCCAGGGGTTATCGCCGGCCACCTCGGGGTTGAACAGAGAAACCGCGTCAGCCCGCTGGGTGAGGCTGCCAGGGGAGCGCAGGAAGTAGAGCCCGAGAGGTGCAAAGACCACGGCGGCAACAGCGAACAGGGCCATCACTGGCCAGAAGGCGGCGCGCAGCAACGGCGGATAGTCCTCGAGCACCGCCATGCCGAGCGGAATCTGGAGCGCGCCCCGGACCGGCTTCCTGGCCAGAGGCCACTGCAGCAAGAGAAACAAGGCCAGGAAGATGGGGACAAGCCGGCTGGCGGTGTAGAAGTGCACTCCAAGCCCCAGGAACAGGCCGGAGATCAGGAACCAGGGCCAGGGCTGCCTGCCTTGGGCCACGCGGTTGGCCCCGCGCCAGAATGCGGCAAAGGCCAGGGTGGTCATCAGGGGCGTGAAAACCCCGCGGATGCCGAAGCGGCTGAAGTGCACATGCCAGTAGCTGGTGCTGAGCAATAACGCGGCGACCAGGGGCACCAGGACACCCCGGAGCTGGGTGCGGGCGAAGAGTTCCCGGCCCAGCCAATAGGTGGCCAGGGCGGTACCGACTCCTGCCAGTACAGAAGGCAGACGCAAGGCCAGGGGCGTGACCTCGAGGGCACGGATGGCGAGTGCCAGCACGGCCATGTGTAGACCCTCGCGGCCAAAGTTAGCAGGGAAGAAGACCTGGGGCCGGCCGGCCAGCACATCCAGCGCGTCGAGGCCGTTGGTGGCCTCGTCCCCAAAGAGCCCGGGCGGGAAGCGATCCAGCTGCCAGGTACGAAAGAGCAGGGAGACGCCCAGGATGAGCGCCAGGGCGAGGATATCCTTCTGGCCCTGGGACATTGAGGACGAGCGCGAGGAGCGTTGCACGGCAGCCAGTATAGCACACGGCGCCGCAGGGTCCAATCAGGCCAAGGGGCGCAAAGGGACAGGCCGTGTCATGCCGGAAGGGACGGGGGGCGAACCATCTTGCCGGACAGGCAGGCCTGGCGTATAATGCTGCCCCAGCTCATGGGCACGACGGCAAGAGAGGACGCTGGAATGCTGAGCCTTGAAGAGTTTGAGCAACTGGTGGCAGACGCGGTGTCGTCGCTACCGGTCGACATCCTGGAGCGCATGGAGAACGTGGCAATCACGATCCAGGATTGGCCCACGCGCACCCAGTTGCGCTCGGCACGGGTGCCGCCGGGCTCGACCTTGTACGGACTTTACGAGGGGGTGCCGCTCACCCGGCGCACCAGCCATTATGGCATGGTTACCCCCGACCGCATCACCATCTTCCGCGGCCCCCTCGTGACCTATCTTCGCACCCCGGAGGCTATCGCCGAGCAGGTACGCCAGACCGTGCTCCATGAGATCGCCCATCACTTTGGGACCATGGACGAAGAGAAGCTCAGGCGGGCGCGGTACGGGAGGTGACCGCGTTCATAGTGCCAGCAGTTTTTCCAGGTTGCCGTGCACTTCGAGGCCGGCATAGCTCCCGGCACCGGCGAATACCTCGCGGCCGTCCAGGGTAGCCAGGCGCACCTCCACCGTGGCGCTCAAGGTCTCGTCCACCCGCTTGCCCATCTCGAGCCGGGTTGGCCCCAGGAGGAGACC
>JAULUH010000508.1:13383-36998 GCA_032111745.1 Anaerolineae bacterium
CTCGACCCTGCCGGCCTGCAGGACCAGCCGGTGGTGGTCGTTGGCCAGGCGCCAGGACACCATGCTGTCCGTGATCTCCAGGTGCTCGATACGGGCGCCGGTATAGGTGGCGAAGCGGTAGAGCAGACCATTGTGGGCCAGGCCGACGATAAAGCCCCGGAAGGCCTGGCGGACCCAGGGGATGATGGCGACGGATGCCGTGATGCAGGTGCCAGGGGTGGAGAAATGATTGGTTTGGAACCACACCCAGGCCTCGGGAAAGGACTGGCCCCAGTCCTTTTCGATGTAGCCGCGGCCGCCGGTGAAGTCGACAGACCGGCCGTCGACGGCCAGGGAGCCGTCGATTGGGTGGTCGAAGCTTAGCACGCCGTGATAACACTCCATCGCGGGCACCCAGGCGTACCAGCCCATGATGCCCGGCGATAGCGGCGACACCGGCCACGGCATCGTCCCCTGGAAGTGCAGCGTGCCGGCAACCTGCCCTTCAGGACGTTCAATCTGCAGGCTGATACTGTTCTGGGTGAAGCGGTTGGGGCCGATGGCGATATCAAAGTCCTCCTGCGAGGCCCAGAATTCGTCCAAAGGATAGGTATGATACGCGGAGCGCCCGGTGACGCCATCCAGCACCTGGACAAAGGCGTGGCCCTGGGGACCAAGGAAGACGCCGGGGATGACGGCAAAGCGTTGGGTGCCGCCAGCTGTGACCAATTTGTAGTACCAACCCTCGAAGTAAGGGGGACGCTTGCCATGGCCGTGGTACATAGCCGGCCGCAGGGTAGTATGGATGAACTGTCGCACGTGTGGGCTCCTGATGGGTTCAGATCGTGGTTGATACCAGTAAACAGCACTTTGTGCATGAAGACAGTTCTCTCGCTAACAAAGCTTTCATGGTTGGAGCAATGTTGTGCTATACTCACGATGGAGACCTAACATTTCGATTTCTGCATTTGCGGAGGAAAGCCAGATGAGCGCCAAGAAGCGTTTCACTTCCGACCAGGCCAAGCAGATAGGCGATGCCCTGGGCATCACGTGGAAGGCCTTTGACGTCGAGCAGTTCCGTATGGGGCTGGATGTCGAGATGGAGCACGGCAGCCACGACCCGTTGACGAATGTAACCAACGACGACCCCATGGTCACCGGCAAGATCGCCCTGGCCCATCTCAACGAGTTCCCGGACTATTACACCCGGCTGATGGAGATGGAGAAGGCGGCGGACGAGTTCTGGGCCAAGTGACGGTCCGCTACCCCATTCCGGCCCAGGTACACCGGGTAGAGGAGGAAATCGACCGCAGCCGGTTCATCACCACCGTGGCCCACACGCCGGCGGTGGAACAGGCGCGCGAGTTCATCGCCGCGCAGCGTGTGGAGTTCGGCGACGCCAGCCATAACTGTTGGGCCTATGTGATAGGGCCGCCGGGGAGCACCGCTCAGATGGGCTATAGCGACGACGGCGAGCCCCATGGCACAGCAGGCAAGCCCATGGCCACGGTGTTGCTGCACAGCGGAGTCGGCGATATCACAGCCGTGGTGACGCGCTACTTCGGCGGCATCCTGCTCGGTAAGGGCGGGTTAGTGCGTGCCTACAGCGGTGGCGTCAAACTGGCCCTGGAAACGCTACCCCTTGCTCAGCACGTCCCCACCGTAGGGTTGTTGGTAGTCCTCGATTACGGCAGCGTGGCCCCGATGCAACGGCTGCTGCCCGTTTTCGAGGCCCAGGTTGTTGCCGAAGACTACGGCGCCGACGTCACCTACCGCCTGCGTCTGCCTGAAGAGCGGGCCAGGGACCTGGAAAGGGCCCTGATCGACCTCACCGGAGGTCAAGTGCTGGTTGAGCAGCCGGAGTAATGTCGAGGCACATCCACGTGTCCGCCCTCGACCCAACCGGGGCAATGGTACCCGTTTTTGCCCCCTTTTTGGACCTGGTGATTCACCTGGTTCATGCTATACTGGCTGTAGAGGTGCCGGTTGAGCACCTCTGCTCATGCCACGACCAATCGACAGATACTAGACGCACGAAAGGAACAACAACTATGACTTCGTTACTGGACACTTTTGCCGCCCTGGCCACTCCTGAAGCTCTGCAAGGGATTGCCAAAAGCCTGCGGGTGGATCCCGCAGTGATGAGTCAGGGCCTCGAGCTGGCCGCGCCGACCCTGGTCACAGGGCTGGCCAATGCCGCCAGCACCCCGGAGGGATTGCAGACCGTCATGAGCCTGCTGCCCGCGGAGGCCACGGACAACGTGACCGGCCTGGTCGAGACCGCCTTCAACACGCCAGAGGGCCGATCGCAGCTCAAGCAACTTATGGATACCGCTCTGGGCGGCGGCATGGGCACGGTCAGCCGCACCCTGGATAAGGCTACCGGCGTTCCCGTCAGCGCCCTGCTTCCGGTGGCTGCGCCGGTGCTCATGAACGAGATCAAGAAGATCGCCACCGCCCAGAACCTCGACGCCAACGGGGTAGCCCGGCTGCTGCAGGGCGAAGCCAACACGTTCATGGCTACGGGTGGGGAAGAGGCCGCTATCGTCAAGGATGCCTGGGCCAACGTGGAGCGGCTGAACACGGTCAAAGCGCGCTTTGATGCCAAGGAGCTGGCAGCCATCGCGGCCGCGCCCATGGCGGCGGCCGGCCTGGTGATCAGTTCCGACCGGTCGTGGGCCGGCGGTATCTCCCAGGAACTGATGGCAGCTCTAGAGACAATCGATGCCGCCGAGACCAAGGCTGGAGACATTGCCCTGTTCGATCTATTGCCAGAGATGAGCCAGGAACAGGTGGAGACCTACCTCAACAACAACTCCGGCGATGTCATGTTGGGCACCATCCGTAGCGCCGTCGCCGCGGTCAACGCCAAGGCCGCACCGGAGCAGGCAGCCAGCTACCGCTCGTTCTTGGTGACGGTGGCCGACAACGTAGCCAGGGCGGCTAAGGAGGGCGGCTTCCTGGGCATCGGCGCCAAGGAGGTGACCGACGCCGAGGCGGCAGCCGTGGCCCAGATCAAGGCCGCTGTCGAAGGCCGGTAGGCCAGCGCGATCTCCAACAGCCTGGCGGTCACGGCCATCTGCCTGGAGCGGGACAGCTGGCCGCCAGGCCGTCTGTAATGAGCCTCGACTCTTAAGTGGAAAAAAGAGAGCGTTGACTACAGACGAAAACGGTGGTACAATTATAGTGTTATGACGACGTGCAGTTCGAACTGCGAGCAAGGGTCGAAGCAGGCCTGTCCGCAGACCGCTAGATCCGCTGCGGCAAATGTAGTCTGGGCACGGTTGTGCCCGCCAACGATTGGTTAACTCATTAAGTTCTCGGAGGTTATGTATCATGTCAACTCGTCCCGTAGAGCGGCACCGCAATTGGGCCGTCTACCTCCTCGTCCTTCTGGCTATCATCGCCGGCATCCTGGCGTTCCTGGATGCCGCTCGCTATATGGGCTGGCTGCCCATCACCGAGACCGTTCCCGGCCTCGGCGAGATCAAGTTCGTCGTTCCCAATGCCCAGTGGTTCGCCGCCCTCATGGCTGCTATCGTGGGCGTCATCTGGTTCGTAGTCGCCTGGTGGCTGTGGACCCTCAACCCCTCCGGCTGGCTGTTCGTGATCATCATCGCCATCTTCAACCTGATCCTGCTGCTGCTGGCGGTGTTGGGCAAAACCACGTTCAACCAGATCCTACCCGCCCTGCTGGTCAACGGCCTGGCGTTGATCCTCGCCCTGCTGCCCGGCACCAAGGCCGCCTTCACTCCGACGCGGCCCTCCCCGCAGGCGGCCGCGACAGCAGCCAGTGCCGCTGCGGCGCAACGAGCGGCGACAGCAGTGCCCCCGGCTACCCCCAAACCTGTCGCTCCCGCAGCAACGGTAGCGCCCACGGTAGCGCCCACGGTAGCGCCCACGGCGCCCCCTGTGGCCCAGGACCTGACCAAGGTCGAAGGCGTTGGCCCCAAGGTCGCGGCGGCTTTGAGCGCAGCCGGCATCACTTCCTATGCGCAGCTGGCAGCTGCTACGCCGGATCAGTTGCGCAAGATCCTCGCCGACGCCGGCATCTCAGCAGATCCCGGCACCTGGTCCGAGCAGGCCCGGCTGGCTGCCGCCGGCAAGTGGGATGAGCTCAAGGCCTGGCAGGATAAGCTCGAGGGTGGCCGGTAGTTTCGACCACGACCTGAGAGCTGGCACAGGCTCGCCGAACTGAACAGCGTCATGGCCGGGGAGTCCCAGGAATAGCTTGGGGCTCCCCGGCCTGTTATTGGGGTGTGCTTCCCTCACTGGAGTCAAGACCCAAGCTTCCATCCGTTCCAACTAATCTCGCCCGAGCCGAACTCGTCATCAGGACAGCCCACCTTCCATTGGGTACCTTATGGACGCGCGGACACCTCTCCCCCCCCGCCGTGGCGCACCTCCATGGGCATTTTGGCCGCATTTTGATGCCACCGGCATCGCCCTCGTCCAGCGGCCGGCATCCGTAAGCTCCTCCAAATGGAACAGCTGGAACAGACGGCCCGTCTTCCAGCCCCAACCCGCACACTCACCCATAACGCGTCGAGCCCGGAGGTAACCTTCCCTCCGGGCTCGACGCGTTGTAGATAGCCGGGTGCGCTAAGGCTCAACCGCCAAATTTGATCATGGTATCGAGACACGCCATCAGCAGCACCACGGCCAGGTACATGTTGGAGGCGATAAAGAGGGAGCGAGCATTCTTGCCCGTGGGCACGCGCAACAGGCGGACGTTGCGGATCATCATGTCGACAGTAGCCAGGCCGACCGGCACCAGGTAGATCAGGCCCAGGGTGGGATCCAGGCCCAGCACCAGCGCGGCGACCGCGGTGGCAGCCGTGTGGAGGAAGACCCAGAAAGCAGCCGTGCGGGGGGCAACCACGACTGGCAGCATGGGAATGCTGCTGCGCGCGTAGTCGTTGCGGTAAACGATGGCCAGGCTCCAAAAGTGGCTGGGCGTCCACAGAAAGACCAGCAGAGCCAGCATCAGGGCGGCCGGCGCATTCCAGTGGCCGGCTGCAGCCGCACCACTGAGCACGGCCGCGCTGCCAGCCGCGCCGCCGATGACGATATTCAGCGTCGTGCGGGGCTTCAGCCAGATGGTGTAGACCACCACGTAGATGAAGGCGCCCAGGGCCAGGAAGAAGGCCAGCGCCGGGTTGAAGGGCGCAGTGATCAGCACTGACAGCACGATCATGCCGGTGGCCACCCATGGTACCCAGCGCGGATTGGAGATGGTGCCATCCACAAGGGGCCGGTGGCGGGTGCGGGTCATGGTGGCGTCGGAGTTACGCTCGATGTATTGGTTGAGTGCCGAGGCGCCCGAAGCGGCCAGCCACCCGGTGACCAGGGTAACGGCCAGCACCTGCCAGCCGGGCCAGCCTCCAGCACCCAGAAACGCGCCGCCCAGCGCTGCAAAGAGCAGCAAGCTGACCACCCTGGCTTTGAACAGCACCATCAAGGTGCTCACGACCGATGGTTGGGCCGGCTGGGCGACGGCCTCGGCCACTGCCACTTCGACTGCGTACGGATATCCTCGTCTCTTGACCGTGTTCATGAAATCTCCTCAGAATACCGGCTAGTTCTCAGGTATCGTCCTGGTGCGCCCGGGCACGGTACCATCACTTGTTAACCCACAAACCCTGCGCTGCCTCGCATCTCCATGGGCAGCATGAAGATGGCGGTGGCTGTCAGCGCCAGCAGGATGAGCAGGGCCAGCCAGGGCAGGGCGGCCTGGCGAGCAGCGCGATCGCTGGCGTGTGCGGTGAAGGCGATCCGGTACAGCACAAAGGTGCTGGCCAGGAAGCCGATGGCTACGGTGATCGCCTCCAGCGGAAACAGCCATTCGGCGGGCAGGATCGGTCCCAGCGCCCAGTTGGGCTCCGCGCTCAGCAGGGCCAGGCCGTGATCGATCAAGAAGCTCTGCAGCACGGGAACTGCCGTGAGGGCACCCGTGGCGAAATGGTAGCTGTAGTGGGCAAACCAGATCGCAAAGCCCAGCGGCACCACTGCCGGCGCGTAACGGGCCAGGACCACCCGGACTCCATCGCGGCCAGCAAATTGGCGGCCCCGGCGCTCGGCACCGCTCAGGTGCAGGCTCAACCAAGCAGCGACGTAGCCCAGGGCGAGCGGCAGGGCCACATTGAGCACGCCGAAGAGCAACAGCAGGACCAGGGCATCGCTACCGGTGCCCAGCAGCCGGCCCAGCCATGCTTCGAGCGCGTACACTGGTGGCACCATGCCGAAGGCATTGCTCACCCCGGCGAAGGCGAATACCAGTACCAGGAAGGCGAGGTCCCAGCGTGCCGGCCACTGGGAGCTCGTGAGCTCCTGCAAGGGCTTGCGGACGGCCAGCGCCACGTTGTCGTGCGGGCAGGCCCGGGCGCAGTCCAGGCAGAGTACACAATCCATATTGCTGCGTACCTGGGGCACAAACAGTTCGGTGCCACATCCCAGCATCGCCATATCGGACGTGCCGTTCACGCACTCCTTGCCCACACAGGTGTGGCAGACGTCCTGACTGCGGGCCGTGATCTGCAGCGGTGACACAGTAGAGCCGACGAAATTAAACGTGCCGAGGGGGCAGAGGTACTTACAGAAGGGCGATTCGGCGAACAGTGCCTCCAGGATGAAGGCGGCTGCGAAATAGCCGATGGCTACCCATGCCGTGAGCCACGGACTGGCCCACAGGTCAAAGGCCTCGTAGGCCCAGAACAGGGCCACCAGGGCCGCAATAGCCAGCCACTTGCTGCGCAGGGCCCGGGGCCAGCGCCGTCCCTGCCCGCTGAGCTTGCGAGCCACGGTGCGGGGCAGGGCAAAGGGACAGCTCATACAGAACAGGTTGCCCACCAGCAGCAGCGCCAGCACCACCAGCCCGCGATAGTGTACCCATGCCGCCACGGTGGCGATGTTCTGGGGGGCCAGCTGGGGCCCGGTGAGGCCGTCGTAGATCATCACCAGCGCTAGTGCCAGCAATGGCAGCTGGAAGATCAGACGACCCCAGCGCCAGCGCAGCAGCTGGCCCACGCCAGGTAGACGCAGGACATCATACAGGGGTGCCGGCTGGTAAAGGGCAGGGCTCATACTGGCTTTGCTGGCCATGTTAGGGCTGCACCGCCAGGTCGAACCGCCGCACGGCCATACGGCCATCCGGCAGGGTGGCCGTCACGGTGACGAACCAGTCGCCGGCCATGGTCCATGTCAAATCAGCTGTGTACAGGCCGCCGCCGGCATCGACGGCATCGGCCAGCACGGGCTGCATGCCGGCGTGGGACATATCACCCTTCAGGCGCACGGTGGCCCCGTCGATGCTCTGCCCGGCCCGGTCGGCCAGAGCTACCGTTAGCTGGGCCGGTCCTACAGCCGCCGGCTCGGGAGCCACCGCCAGGGTCACGGCCACATCGGGGGCCTCTTCGCCACTCTGCTGCTGGCTGGCCCGCTGGCAGCTGGCTGCACTGAGCACCAGGATGCCCAGCACGATGAAAACGACTGTGGCTCGGGAGAGCCTCTGGCTGATCGCAGACATCCTGATCACCCGCTTATCCCTGCCCAGCTGTTTTCACCAGCTGGCGCAGGTCGGACACGATGTCCGAGGTTGGCGTGCCGTAGGCGTAGCTGAGACGCAGGTTGCCCTGCTGGTCTACCAGGAACACCCGGGCAGTGTGGTTGATGATGTAGCCGATGGCCGAGCCCTCGAGCTCTTGGAGCTCGGCGACTACGCCGTAATCCTCCTGCACTGCCGCCAGCGTCGCCGGCTCCCCGGTGAGGCCAATGATGTCCGGGTGGAAGCTGGCGATGTAGCTCGCCAGCTTGGCCGGGGTGTCGCGCTCGGGATCGACGGTCACAAAAGCGTAGCGTACATCAGTGCCGTCTTCGCCCAGGTCCTCGAGCACCTGCCGGGCCTCTGCCAAAGTAGTCGGGCAGATGTCGGGGCACGAGGTGTAACCGAAGAACAACAGGACGATGTGACCCTGCTGGTCGCTGAGCCGGAAAGGCCGGCCCTGCGCAGTGACCAGCTCAAAATCGGCGGCCTGCTTGCCGGCCGGATATTGGGTGCCCTTGAACTGGTACGGCTGGCCGCAGCCGGCTGCGGCCACAGCCATGGCCAGCAGCACCGGCACCAGGATCCAGCCGATGCGCCGGATCACTTGCCGCTGGCGGCTTGCCATGTGCCGTTTCCTTGCTGCATGGCCGGTGACGCGGCCTCAGCTGCTGTGCCATCGCCGGAGGCTGCGGCGGACACAGCCGCAGCCTTGTTGAGACGGCCGCGCACCAGGCTGACGTAGATCACACCGGCGGTGATGGCAAAGGCGAACCACTGTAGGGCATAGCCCATGTGCGGCCCTTCGGACAGATCCACCTCCGGTTCGATGCGGTAGGGCAGCGCGGTGTTACCCGAGGGCCCCGGCGATTGCAGCAGATAGACGGGTAACAGCTCGTAGGGCATCTGTCCCTGGATCGCTTCGACGTCGATGCGGTACCACTCGGCCTTGGGAGTCTGCGGTTCCGGGTTGGCCTTGGCCCTTTCGGCCGCCTGGCCGAATAGGATCTGAGACGGCTGCAGGAAGCCCGCCACCGTCACCGTGGCGGACGGCTCATCGTACTGGGCCATCGCCGCAGTCTCCAGGCCGTCGCCCGGCACCCAGCCGCGATCGACCAGGATAGCCTGGCTGGTGCCATCCAGCACCAGGGGGGCTACCAGGTGCAGGCCCAGCTGGCCCTCCCGGGGCTGTTGCAGCAGCACCAGCTGGCGGGCGAAGTCGAACTGCCCCGTGGCCACCGAACGCGTGTTGCGGATCACATCCCGTTCGGTAGTTTGGGGCCAGGCCGTGGCAACTGCGTTCAAGGAGAGTGGGGTTGCCTCCAACTTCGCCACCAGGTCGGCATTTTGGGCCAGGCGCTGCTCCCGCCGTTCCAACTGCCAGACGCCGAGCCTCATCATGACCGCCATGGCGGCCAGCACCAGTAGAGTGACCAGGATATAACGCCGGCTGAACAGGGCTTTCAACATGACGGCCCTACTTACGCAGCCAGCGGCCGCCAAAGCGGTTGAACAGCAGCACACCACCGCCCAGGACCACCAGCACGACGCCAAAAGCGATGCGCCCCCAATTGGTGCCGGCCTCCTGGACCTCTACGGGAAAGGACGCGCTGCCGGTGTCCGTGCCGGTGGTGCCGGTATAGGCCACAGTGATCTGCCACGGTCCGGTTGTGGGCAACTCCAGATCGGTCTCGTAGTATGTCTTGATGGTGGCATTTTCGTGGGTGGCCGGGGCCATGAGGGGTTGGGTGGCAGCATCAGCACCGGTCGGTGCGGCGTGAACTAACACGCCGGCATTGAGCACGGGCTGGTCGGTGGCCGGCTCCACCAGAGCCACGGTGATGTGGAACGTGCCCACGCGCGCAGGCTCCGGGTTAGTCCAGGCGAAGATCTCATAAGTTCCGGCGGGTTCCTCCACCAGCCGTGGCGTGCCACCGCCGTGGGCCAACGCTGTGGGCGCGGCGACACCTAAGGTCAGCAGCATGCCGACGGCCACTGCTAGGTGTGCGGCAGGGGCAGTCCAGCCCAGGTTTTTTCCCGTTGGCCATCGAAAGCGCAGTTGCATCGGATCTCGATCTTCGCCCATGGTCATGGCCGGCGGGCGATGGTGTTCTCGTCCACCAGCCACGGTGGATTGGGGTCAGCTGGCTTGTCGACCTCGGTCTGCACGATGCGGCTGATCAGCACCAGCGCGGTGAGGAAAAACATCATGCCGCCGGGGATCCACATGATCACGCCGCTGAGGATCTGGTCGTCCATGACCGACATCCCATACAGCCGTGGCACGGCGGCGTAGAAGGGATAGATCGGCTGGGTGGCGAAGGCGATGGCGATGCCGGTGAACATGCTGATGGGCACCAGCGACACCACAAAGACCAGTCGCTGAACCGTGCTCAAGGTCCGGTGAAAGCGCGGGGCCACGCCCGTGATGTGCCACCAGACCAGTACCGCTACGGCGAAGAAGGTCAGGTGTTGGATGTCATGCACGAAAGGCACACGCAACGCCAGATCGTACATGTTGCGATCGTGCCAGCCCACGTAGACGATGAAGTAGATGATCCACACGATGCCAGGTGCTGTCAAAGTCGTCACGACCCGGCGGAGCGCGCTCTGGCCGTTCAGTACACTGGCGATGGTCTCGCGCCCTGCTTTGGGCAGGCCCCAAATGCTGATGGCATAGGGCGATGCCAGTAGAAGCAGGGGCGCGGCCACCATCATCATCAACAGGTGCTGAATCATGTGCATGAAGAACAGCTGGCTGGCTAGCACATCGATGGGTGACATCAGCCCCACGGCGATGACAACCAGGCCGGTCACGTAGGCTACGGGACGCCACCACACCAGCAGGGGAGGGCGGGGATTGGTGCGCGGGACTGCCCCGTCCGCTGGCTGTGCAGCTCTCTCCCGGCCTACCCGCGCGCTCAAGCGGCGCCAACCCAGCAGATATAGGGTGGCCGCCAGCACCAGCACGAGGATCACCTCGATGCGCAGGTCCCAGGAAAGAAGTAGTGCCCGTGTCATCGTTAGTCAACTCCGGATCCAGCCCCCGGCAGCAGCCCGGGTGCCGGGCCAGCTATCCGCCGTGCCCACCGGGTACGGCAACGCCGATGAGGTAGATGGCCGGATAGAAGAACACCCAGACCAAGTCGACGTAGTGCCAGTAGATGGCCGTTGCCTCGACACCCCAGTGCTCGTTGGCCGAGAACTGGCCCTTTCGGCCCAGGTTCCAGATCAGCATGATCAGGATGATCCCGCTAAGCACGTGCAGGGCGTGCATGCCAGTCATGCCGTACAGCACGGCGCCGTACACGCCGTCGGTGGGGTGGATGTGGTTACCGAGCACCAGGCGGCCCTCTTCGAAGCTGAAGCCCCACTCGAAGAAGAGCACGCCCAGGAAGAAGACCAGGCCCAGGAAGGCTGTGATCAGGAGCCCGCGCATGAAATTCTTGCGGTCGTCATTGGCGATAGCCATCTCGGCGCGGTTCATGAAGAAGCTGCTGAGCAACAGCACGCCCGTGATAATCAGCGGCACGATCTGCGGCAACTCGGGCCGGGTGCCGCCCCACAGGAAGAAGCGGGCCACCAGCAGGCCGCCAAAGAGAAAGGTTTCCGACAGGAAGAACAGCCACATGCCCAGGCGGTTACGCCGCACCTGGGCCTGAGCGGCCTCGGCGATTGCAGCAGACATCTAGTGGGCCTCCTCGGTGCGCCAGAGCATGGCAATGTGCATGAAGAAGTACATGATCAGGGCCGCCTTGAGCACCATCATAATGAACATCAGCACGGGCGAGTTCAAGGCTGCCATCAAGAACTCGACGATAGTCAGCGCGCCCAGGCCGAGCAGGACCCCGATGCCCAGGCGGTAGGCCGACTTGCGCCGGGCGCTGAGCTGGATGTAGTCCGGGCCGCGTGCGGGCGCTGGTGCCTGCCCCGTGGCCTTGACCGCTTTGGGGTCGCCCGGCATGATCCGGGTCAGTAGCAGGATGCCCAACAGGATCGCGCCGCCGACCAGCAGGGGTAGAAGCATGAAAACCAGGAATGGAGCTTGCATGGTCATTCTCCAGATTTGCTATCGCCCGGGGCGGTGCCCGTCACGTGCGCCAGAACGCGCGCGTGACGGGCACCGGTCCGGTCAATCGCCGCCAGTCATGGCCGGCGCGAAGGTCACGTATCTCGATCCCGGCAGGCCGTAGTCGTAGGGCTCGCCCACCACCACAGGGGTGGTGGCGTAGCTGATCTCCGGCACGGGTGACGGAACCTGCCACTCCAACCCACGGGAGCGCCAGGGGTTGGCTGCGGCCTTGGGCGCAGTGCGGCGGGCGCTCCAGACCATGTTGATCACCAGGATCAGCACCGACAGCGCGATCACGAAGGCGGCGATGGTGACCAGCATCTGACCACTGTCGATGCCCAAGGCGGCGTCGTAGTCGGCCACCCGGCGGCGCATGCCTCGGGTGCCCACGAAGATCTGGCCCAGGCTCATCACCCAGAAGGCCGGGGTCATCAGCGCGAAGTGCAGCACGCCCAGCCGCTCGTTGTACATGTGGCCCGTAGCCTTGGGGTACCAATAGTACAGGGCGGCGAAGAACGGGAAGACGAACCCGCCGAACATGGTGGCGTGGAAGTGACCCACGACGTAGTAGGTGTCGTGCAGCTGCAGGTCGGTGGTCACCGTGCCCAGGGGCGGCCCGGTGAGCCCGCCGATCAGAAAGACGGAGATGGCACCCAGGGCGAAGAGCATCGGCGTTTTGAACTCGATGCGCCCACCCCACAACGTGCCGAGCCAGCTGAAGAACTTCACACCCGTTGGCACGGCCACCAGCAGGGTCGAGAACATGAACGGCACCCGCAGGTAGTAGTTCATGCCGGACACAAACATGTGGTGGGCCCACACCAGGAAGCCGACCAGGGCAATGGCCATGCTGGACATGGCGATCCACTTGTAGCCGAAGAGGGGCTTGCGGGCGAAGACCGGCAACAGCTCGCTGATGATGCCCAGGCCGGGCAGGATGAAGATGTACACAGCCGGGTGCGAGTAGAACCAGAACAGATGCTGGAATAAGATGGGGTTGCCACCGCCGACCCATTTGTCCATATCCGCCGCTACCGGGCCGCCAGGGTCGAAGAAGCCCAGGCCCAGGATGCGCTGGAACAGCACCATCAGGAAGGAGAGGCCGATCAGCTGGGTGGCCGTGAGCTGGATGATCGCCGTGGCAAAGGCCGCCCACACGAAGATAGGCATGCGGAACAACGTCATGCCGGGTGCCCGCATGGTAATCGTGGTGGCGATGATGTTGATCGAGCCCAGAATCGACGACAGGCCGATGAAGAACACCCCCAGGAAGAAGTACTGGACACCCAGCGGGGCCTGTGCGCTGAGCGGCGGGTAACCTGTCCAGCCGGTATTCCACCCGCCGATGAACATGGCGGCCACCACCAGCAGCGCACCGGGCACTGTGATCCAGAAGGCCCAGGCGTTCAGCCGGGGAAAGGCCATGTCCGAGGCGCCGATCATCAGCGGCACCAGGTAGTTGGACATGCCGCCGATGCCCAGCAGAATGCTGGCGATCATGATGATGCCGTGGGCGCCGATCAGGGTGTTGAACTGGCTGGTGTCGATGAACTCCATGCCCGGCGCCGCCAGCTCCACGCGAAAGATAAGGGCCAGGGTGCCGGCAAAGATCAGCAGCAACACACCGGTGACCGTGTACTGCACACCAATGATCTTGTGGCTGTAGTCCACATTGATGTAGCGAGCCCACTCGGGCGTGCCAGGGATGCGCGGACCGTGGTGGAATTCAGTCTTAATCCCGCGCGCCCATTTGATCCAGTCGTCGAAGGAGCCGAGGCCCAGCATGAAGCCGATGACCCAGAAGAGACCCGCCACCACCACGGCCGGCTCGTACGCGGCCAGCCCGGTCAGGTTCGGGTTCCACAGGACCGGCAGCCCCATCAGGAGGCGGAGGGCGGCAACCAGGGCAAAACCGATGGCCCAGGCCAAGAGCCCGACCAGGGTGCCCTTCACCAGCCCGGATTTGAGAAAAGACATCTAGTCCTCCTATATCAGCGAACGTGGTCTTTCCCAGTGGTGTCCGGTTTGTGACCGGGCCAGCCACTAGCCACTGAGACCAGCTATTCCAGGATCTTGAAATACTCGATCATGTACTGGAGCTGTTCCTCGGAGAACAGGTCAGCGTAGTTGGCCGGCATAAGTCCCGGGTTGTAGCCGGCGACGATCTGGCCGTTGGGATCGATGATCGAGTTCTTGAGGTACTCCTCGTCGGCCACGACGGTGGAACCGTCGGCCAGTTGGACCTGGTGATTGAACATGCCCTTCCAGGTCGGCCCGATACCGCCTGGGTCGCCGGTGATGTTATGGCAAGCAATGCAGCCCGAAGCGTTGACCAGATCTTCGCCCCGCTGGGCCATCTGCTCGGGCGAGAGGACGGCCTTCTGCTCCTCCACCCAGGCATCGAAGCCGGCCTGGTCCAGCACGTTGACCTCGGCCAGCATGTAAGTGTGGCCCGTGCCACAGAGCTCATTGCAACGCACCAGGTAGTTGCCGATGCGGTTAGGAGTGATGCGCAGCTCCGCGGGCACGCCGGGCACCAGGTCCTGCTTGACGCGGAACTCCGGCACCCAAAAATTGTGGATGACGTCGGTATCCCGGCTCTGCATCTTGAGGTGGATGGGCCGGTCGACCGGCAAGTTGAGCTTGGGGGAGTTCTGCAGGCCTAGCTCGGGATAGCTGAACTGCCAGCCAAAGCTGAAGGCCGTCGCCTCGACCACCATCTCGTTAGGCTGGGCCGCGGTAACCTGCCGTAGCCCCACGGCACCCAGGTAAGAGAAGATCAGCACGGTGATCAGTGGGATGATCGTCCAGGTGATCTCCAGCTTGGTGTTGCCCTCGAAGTGGTCGCCGTCTCCATCTTCGTCGCCTTTGCGGCGGAAGACGACCAGGCTGTAGAGCATGAACACCATGACCAGGGCAAACAGGAAGGCGATGGCTACGACATGCAGGGACAGCAGCGCGTCTACTGGGCCGGCCTGGGTGGTGGCTGGTGGCAGCAGCCACGGGATGCGACTCAGAATGAACAGCGAGATAGCCGTGGTGATTACCACGAGTACTGTTACGATAATGAAGTGCCTGGTATAGTTTCTACGTTGCGACGGTTGCTCCATGCGCGTCACTCTCCCTTGGGAATCTTGGGGTGGTTGTGATGACTGACCATAGGGTAATGTCTCCTGGCGTTCGCCCTTCAAGGCCCGCAATAGATCGGCCTCGCCAGCTCCGGCCACCTGGTGCCGCTCATGCACGACCATCTTGTCGCCGGCGAGGGTGACGTAAATGACCCGCAGGTCGGAGGCGTCTGGCCAGAGCAGGGGAGCCAGGTCGGCCTCTTTGAGCTCGGGGCTGTCATGGTCGACGATGATGACCTGGGGCCGGCGTCCTGCGGGCAGCTCTTGCGCCTCCTGCCAGTTGGTGACGGCGCCGACCACATCCGCCTGGTCGCCCAGGAGACGGATGATGCCATCGCGAAACAGCGGATGGGTGGATACGATCAGAACACGTTCTTTGGTCACGGCGCCGGTCTCTACTGCTGAAAAGCACAGAGGCTGACCTGGAACCACTCCAGGCTTGGAACACTATTCTACCAAAGTCGATCCCGCCTGTCATCGCCTGCCCGGGCTATTCCGGGCCAGAAAAACAGGGGATGGCGTGCTCATCCTTTGGAGGGATGCCGGCCCCCCTGTGCGTCACTCGAACGGCGTAGGCGGCTGGGAATGGCCTGGACCCGTGTGCGTGTGGCGCGGGGCGTGGTCCCAGGCGATCGTGGGCGGTAGGAGGGGTCTGGAACACGATGGGCGCGAAGGGGCGCGAAGGCGCAGAAGGGCGATGGGTACCACCGGGGCGGGCACGGCGGCACCGCCCCTACGATGTGATAGAGGTATTACAATTTGGCGTGGGGAGCTGGACTGTGGGGAGAAATTGGGGGGGGCGGCGGGCCCGAGTGGCCTGTTCGAATGCGTAAGCCAAGCGGAGTAGGGTGGGCTCCTGCCAGGCGCCACCAAAGAAGGAGAGACCCACGGGCAGGCCGGCCACGAAGCCGGCGGGCACGGTGATGTGGGGATAGCCGGCTACGGCGGCAGGAGTTGAGCATCCGCCTCCGTAGTGGTCGCCGTTCACCAGGTCGATCAACCAGGCTGGCCCCACCGTGGGCGCCATGATGGCATCCAGCCGGTGTTCGGACTGGGCCCGGTCGATGCTCTCCCGGGCCAGCCTGCGGCCGGTTTCCAGCGCCACACGATAGGCCTCATCGGTGAGCGCCCCCTTCTCCTCCGCCGCTAGCATGCGCTCCTGGCCGAAATAGGGCATCACCTGGTCCTGCTGGCGCTGGTTGAAAGCGATTACCTCGGCCAGGGACTTGACGGGAGCAGTCGGGCCCAGGCTGGCCAGGTAGGCGTTCAGATCGGCCTTGAACTCGTAGAGCAGAACCTCAACTTCATACCCCCCCAGTTGCTCATCGGTAGCCATCTCTACCGGATCGATGATCTTTGCGCCCAGTTGCTTCATCTGGTCGATGGCGGCTTCCATCAGGGCATCGACCCCAGGGTGCTTGCCGAAGAACTGCCGGGCCACGCCGAGCCGGGCGCCCTGGAGCCCGTTGGCGTCGAGAGCGTGCAGGTAGTCCGCGAATGCCCTGGGCCCTCCCTCCGATAACTCCATGCGCCCAGGCCCTGGTGCTCCTGTCCCAGCCCTGGCTGCCTTAGCTTGGCCCGTAGTGCCGCGCTGCTCTGCCGTGGCTGGGTCGCGCAGGTCAACTCCCATCAGGGCACTGAGGAGAATCGCGGCGTCGGCCACCGTGCGCGCCATGGGACCTGCGGTGTCCTGGCTATGGGCGATGGGCACGATGCCGGCGCGGCTGACCAGGCCCAGGGTGGGCTTGATGCCCACGATGCCGTTGATAGCCGACGGGCAAACGACGGAGCCATCGGTTTCAGTGCCGACGGCGGCCAGGCACAGGTCCGCGGCCACGGCCACCGCCGAGCCGGTGCTGGAGCCGCAGCCGGTGCGGTCGAGGGCGTAGGGGTTGCGGGTCAGGCCGCCGCGGCTGCTCCAACCGCTGGTGGAGCGGGTGGAGCGGAAGTTGGCCCATTCGCTGAGATTGGTCTTGCCGAGGATCACCGCCCCGGCCTGGCGCAGCCGGTGGGCCACGAACGCGTCCTCGGCCGCGATCGAGCCGGCCAGGGCCAGGGAGCCGGCAGTTGTGGTCATGCGGTCGGCCGTATCGATGTTATCCTTGAGCAGGACGGGAATGCCGTGTAGAAGCCCGCGCGGGCCGCTGGCCTGGCGTTCGACATCCAGGGCAGCGGCGATGGCCAGGACGTCAGGGTTGAGCTCGATGACTGCATTCAAGCGGGGCCCACTGCGGTCGACAGCCTCGATGCGGGCCAGGTAATACTCGGTCAGGCCGCAAGCCGTTAGCGTTCCATCTCGCATGCGGGCCTGCGCCTCCAGGATGGTCAACTGTGGCATGGGCTGGGCTCGAGGCATAGCTAGCGCTTGGGTTGGACGCTCTTGACGATGCCGGCCTGCACCGCGTAGGCGGCCGCGTGGGCGCGGCTGCGCAGTTGCAGCTTGTCGAGGATGTTTTGCAGATGGGTCTTGATGGTGTGTTCGGATAGCCCCAGGGCGTCGGCGATTTCCTTGTTGGCCAGGCCTTGGGCCACCAGGCGCAGTACGTCCATCTCGCGCTCGCTGAGCGCTTCCACCGAGGCCTGCTCGGATTCCTGGGAGGTGGGGACTGGCAGGTTGCGAAACTCCTGCAGCAGCCTGGCTGACATGGGGGGGGCCAGGATGGCCTCGCCGGCGTAGACCCGCTGGATACCATTCAGCAGCTCGCTCGCGCCTATGTTCTTGAGCAGGTAGCCGTTGGCACCGGCGCGGATGGCCTGGAAGAGATCCTCATCGCGCTCGGAGACCGTGAGCATGACCACCGGGAGGTCGGGATAGCGTCCGCGCAGGGCTTGGACGGCCTCGGGGCCTGACATCACCGGCATGTTGACGTCCATGAGCAGCAGGTCGGGCTGCAGCTCATCGACCAGGCGCAGTGCCTCCTGGCCATTGGCCGCCTCGCCGACGATCTGGAGCTGATCGAAGTCCCCCAGGATACGGATGAGGCCCTGGCGAAACAGGTTGTGGTCGTCGGCGATGAGAATGCGGAGTGCGGGCAAGGGCTTCTTCCTAGCGCATAGGGACACGAGCAGTAATACGCGTGCCCTGGCCTGGGCTGGTGGCCAGGCTGATCTGGCCATCCAGGCTGCGCACCCGCTCGCGCATGCTGGCCAGGCCAATATGGGAGCGATCGAGCGTGGTGTCCGCGTCGAAGCCCTGGCCGTCGTCGGTCACGGTGAGCTCCAGGTGGCCGTTCTCGCGGGCCAGGCTGACCCAGACGTGGCTGGCCTGCGAGTGGCGGCGCACGTTAGCCAGCGCCTCCTGGGTGATACGCAGCAAGTGCAGTGCGATCTCGGGCGGCAGGTCCGGTGGGGTGTCGACGCAGCTGCAGTCTACTTCCAGCCCGGTACGCCGGGTGAAATCCTCCACGTGGGCCTGCAGTGCGCCGGTGAAGCCGCCGGGCTGGTCCACGGTCAGGCGCAGGCCGTCGATAGTCTCCCGTACGTCGAGGTAAGCCTCGGCGATCACCCGGCGCAGTTCCGGGAGCTCACTGCGCATCGCGGCTATGTCACCGCGATCGGCCAGCGTCTCCAGCCGCTCCGCCTGCATGCCCAGGTAGCCCAGGGTCTGGGCCACGCCGTCGTGCATCTCCCGCGAGAGCCGGTAGCGCTCCTCCAGCACGGCTGTCTGCCGCAGCTGGGAGTAGAGCTGGGCATTGCGCACGGCCAGGGCGATCTGGCTGCCGATAGCCTTCATCAGGTCGATCTGGGCCGGCCTGAAGAAGCCTGGCTGGCTGCTGCCGAGGAAGAGCGCGCCCAGGGTTTGGCCCTCGGCCTGTAGAAGGATCAACGCCAGGGAGGCTAGGCCGGAGAGCCCGGCCCGCTCCTGCAGGATGATCGGCTGTCCGTGGTGGTAGGCGCGTTCGGCCAGGCGCACAGCCTCGCCAAAGGAAGGTGCTCCGATATCCAGGCCCATGCCCTGGTGGGCGCGGATGATCCATGAGGCGCCCTCATCGCCCATCAAGAGGATGGCACCGGCCTGGGCACCCCAGCCATCCACCGTCGTGCGCACTAGGCCGTCCAGGAGCGACTCAAGGCTGCGACGCTCCTGGGTGGCTTGATCCACGGCATAGAGGGTGGCCATCTGCCGGGCGCGCAGCCGGGCTCCGTCCAGGGCCGAGGTGATCTCGGTGGCCAGGATGCTAACGAGATGGATCTGTTCCGGAGTGGGAGTCACGCCCTGCGCAAGATAGGCCGATACGACACCCGAACGCTCGCCCCCGCGGCCAAGGGGCATGCAAACGACGCGATCGACGGCCGGGGCATGCCCGGAGCGCTGGAGGGAGGCCAGCAAGGAGCACTGCGAGTTGACGTTGGCGGTCAGGGGCTGGCAGTTAGCGCACTGTTGGGCGGCGGAGCCATCCTGAACTTCCTGGCGCAGCGCAGCCACGGCCGGGTCGCTGAGGCCAAGGGTCAATTCCAGGTCGCCCCGCTCCCGTTTGTCGTCGAAGGTGATGACGCTGGAGCTGGCTGCACCCAACAGATCGACGGGGATACGTGAGGCGATCTCGAGCAGCTCCGCGACATCGGAGGAGTTGGTGACCCGGCGGCCAACCTCGTGGATGGCCTGCAACTGGCGGTGGGTCTGCTCCAGGTCGGCGTAGGCCTCTCGCAACTCCGCTTCGGTGTCTTGCTGCCGTGTGGTAGCCTGCGCCAGCAGATGCAGCCCGATGAGCACGACCACGACCCCAGTAAGGCTATAGAGCGCCAACTGGAGCAGGCTCTGCTGGGGCGGGGGCTGCACGCGCAAGACGGCAAACAGCAACGCCTGGTGCAGCGCTGCGGCCCCAATCACAACAATGACAATAGGCCAGCGTAGCTCTGCCAGGCGCCGGTATAGCGTATGTACTTTCTTCTGCGACAACACGCCCGATTCGTCTCGCTCTACAGCCATACACAGCCACTCAAGAACCTGGTTGACGATCTTCGTGGTGCATTGTACCATCAAAGGGCGGGTGCGTCCAAGTGCTGCCTTCCAATTCGAGAAGATTTGCACAGGTAAGCCTGCCCACCTGGGAATGCTACAAGGTGGGTAGAGTGCTGGCAACCGGAACTGCCTGAGATTGGACGAAACCTCCCGACATTTGCCGACGTCTTGCTGTATAGTCTAAGTGCAGACCCAAGACCGAGCGCGATTTCGCGCGGGATGAAAGGACGTGGTTCGATGCCCCATGCCACAGGCCGCCGTCTAATGATCTTCCTGACCTTGCTGGCGCTGATCGCCGTGCTGGCGAGCCCTGCCCTGGCAACTCCTGCCGCTAACGATCCTGGCCCCATGATCCACCTGCAGGCCGGCAGCTTCGACCCGCTGGCCGGTGGCCCGCCGGATGTGCCGGCAAGCCTGCAGGCAGAGCCCGCCAAGGATGGCATCTCCTATGTGCTGGTGCAGTTCCAGGGCCCGATAGAGCAATCCTGGCCGGAGGACCTGCGAAACCTGGGCGCGGAATTGCTGGAGTACATCCCCGATTACGCCTACGTGGTGCGCCTGCCCGCGTACCAGCTGCCGGCCATGGCTGAGTTGCCCCAGGTCCGTTGGGTCGGGCCCTGGCAGCCGGCCTATCGCCTGGCACCGGATCTGCTGGCACTCGCGGCGCTGGCAGCGGCTACGGAGGAGGGCGAGGAGTCCCAACAAGGCGAGCCTATCGACCTCACGCTGCTCAGCTATCCTGGCATCGACCTGGGTGTCCTGCTGGCCGGCATTGCCGGGCTCGGCATCGAGCCCGGCGAGCCCAGCCTCAGTGCCTGGGGTGCCACCCTGCGCCTCCAGGCCACCGACGATCAGGTCGCCAGCCTGGCCCTCCTGCCCGGGGTGCAATGGATCGAGCGCTTTGTGTCGCGACAGCTGGCCAACGACCGGGTGCAGAACAACTGGCTGCTGCAGACAGCCCCCATCTGGAACCTGCTCGGGCTCTATGGCCAGGGCCAGATCGTCGGCGTAGCCGACTCCGGCCTCGACACGGGTAGTGCCTCTACGGTGCACCAGGACGTGCGCGGTCGTATTGCCCAGGCCTTCGCCCTGGGCCGGCCGGGGAACTGGAGCGACCCCAATGGCCACGGCACCCACGTCATAGGATCGCTGCTGGGTAACGGCGTGCGCTCAGGGTCGAACCCGGATGCCCACCAGTACGCCGGCAGTGCAGCCGGCTCCGCACCCGAAGCCCGTCTGGTTCTGCAATCGGTGATGGATGCCTCGGGAGGGCTGGGCGGCCTGCCCCTGGACCTGCGCAACCTCTTCCAACCGGCCTACGACGCCGGCGCCCGGGTGCACAGCAACAGCTGGGGCGCGCCGGTGAATGGGCGCTACGACGCGGACTCCGTCAACGTGGACCGCTTCCTGTGGGACCGCAAGGACATGACGATCCTCTTTGCCGCCGGCAACGAGGGGATGGACGCCAACAACAACGGGGTGGTCGACGCCGACTCGCTATACAGCCCGGCGACGGCCAAGAACGCCATCGCCGTGGGCGCCAGCGAGGGCCAGCGCTCTTCGACCGTGACCTGGAGCGCCTACGGCTTCACGGGAGCGCCGCTGAGCGGTGACCTGGTATCGGACAACCATTGGGGTATGGCAGGCTTCAGCAGCCGGGGACCTACCGACGATAACCGTATCAAGCCCGATCTGGTGGCTCCGGGGACGAATATCCGGTCGCTGCGGTCAAGCCTCACCAGCGGCAGCGGTGACTACGTCTTGTTGAGCGGCACCAGCATGTCCACCCCCTTGACCGCGGGCATGGCTGCACTCGTACGGCAGTGGCACCAGCAATTCAGGGGGGTAGCCAATCCCAGCGGGGCGCTGGTGAAGGCCACCTTGCTCAACGGCGCCATGCGCATCGATCCAGGACAATATGGTACGGGCAGCGCACAGGAGATTCCGACGGCCTGGCCCAACACCGTGGCCGGCTGGGGCAGAGCCAATCTCAAGCACAGTATTGCGCCGGCTAGCCCGCGCGGGGTCTGGTTCATGGAGCATGGCGGGCTGACCACCAACGGATCCGCGACCTACACCTTCCGCCATACGCCAGCGCAGCGCAGCCCCGCCCAGCTGGCCGAGATCGCCCAGGACAGCGCCGTCGAAGTTGTCGAGGCAGGGTCAGAATTGGCGGCAGGGACGGCCCCAACTGCAGCTTCGGTGAATGTGCAGGAAAGCACGGTCCGGCCAGGGGCTATTGTGACCGTCCAGGCCGCGGGCTTTCCGGCGAATCAGCCGGGCACAGTCAAACTGGACGGTGCGACCCTGGGCACGCTGAACGAGAACAGCAGTGGCAGCTGGACCTTCCGCCTGTTCCTCAACACTGAGCTGCCCAACGGCAGCCATACCGTGTCGGTCACGGCCGGCAGCACCACGGCCAGCGACACCTTCCAGGTGACCGGCGGCAAGGATGGCACCTTCCGGGTAACCCTGGCCTGGACAGACTTTCCCGGCTCTACTGGGGCCAGCGTGCAGCTGGTGAACGACCTGGACCTGACCGTCAGCGGGCCTCAAGGCACGGTGAAAGGCAACAACACCGACGACCGCCGCAACAACGTGGAGGAGGTCTGGATCCAGGACGCCGGGCCGGGAACCTACACGATCACCGTCAGAGGACGTAACGTGCCCTACGGGCCGCAATCCTTTGCCCTGGTGGTCAGCGGCGATAACCTGGTGCAAGGCCCGTCTACGGCGCGGTCGTTCCTACCCCTCGCCATGCGCAAATAGAGGAGCCTTCTTGTGACCAACCTCATGGCATTTCCCCCGGGCTTCGTGTGGGGAGCAGCTACTGCCTCCTATTAGATCGAGGGCGCCTGGCAGGCGGACGGCAAGGGCGAGTCGATCTGGGATCGCTTCAGCCATACTCCGGGCAAGGTCGCCAACGGCGACACCGGCGATGACGCCTGCGACCATTACCATCGCTATCCACAGGACGCCGTGCCCGCCCCGGTCGCTCCAACCCGCGCGCGGTCCGCGACCCACCGTGGTGCCACCCCCTTTTGGCCGCGCCAGCCGTGTTCGCCCATTCGCCTGGTTACCTCACCCGGTGCCTCGGCTTTTGAGAATCCCCCCGAAAAACTATACTTGACATCGAACATGCGTTCTGGTACAATAGCAATTAGAACACATGTTCTCTTCTCGACTATGGCCAGAGCAGTTAGCTGGTGCACAGAGAAGAGGATCAGATGATGCGCATTCCCAAGCCTCTGACCGGGATCGAAGCCACGGCGGTGGTCATCACCGCTGGCTTCCCCATCGACCCCCGTTACTATCGAGAGGGGCGACGCAGGGCAAGGTAGTCCTCGTCATCCAACAAGTGGTGCAAGCCCCCGCCCCTCCTGCCCGTTCCCGGCGCGCAACGCGCCCCGGGCCGGCCTGGAGGTAGGCGATGAAGCGCAGGCGGCTGGACATGCAGGCAGACCGGATCGAGATGGTGTTGGCGTCGCACAAGGTGCCGGGCCGGGTATGGGGCGGGCAGGTCACCCCGCGTTTCATCCGCTTTCAGCTGACCACGGGGCTGGGGGTGAAGGTGAATAAGGTCTCCCAACTCTCCGAGGAGATCGCCCTCAGCCTCGGCGTCTCCTCCGCCCGGGTGTACCGGGAGAACGGGGCCATCCAGGTCGAGGTGCCGCTGGAGCGGGCGCAAGCGGTGCGGCTGCTGCCGCTGTGCGGGCGGCTGCGGCCGGGGTCGGTGCCGCCGGTGACGGCGGTGCTGGGGGTGGACGAGGAGGGGGCGCCGCTGTTGCTGCGGCTGTCGAGCCCGGACGTGGTGCACGTGCTTGTCGCGGGCACTACCGGCTCGGGCAAGACGGCGCTGATGCGATCTTTGATGCTGAGCCTGGCCCTGTTCAACCGCCAGGGCGTCGTCCAGCTGGTCCTGGTCGACCCCAA
>JAULUH010000509.1:0-3664 GCA_032111745.1 Anaerolineae bacterium
CGGAACGTGCGCTGCTGGGTCATCAGCGCCCAGGCGCCCACCAATGCCGCCGGGATGGCCAGGCTATAGCGTGCCAGCACGTCCGCCTGGGCCAGCGTCTGCTCAGCGGTCGATCGCAACGAAGTTGACGTGATCACCACGCTGGCCAGCCACACCAGCAGCATTGCGCCCAGAGCGACGATCAGGAGCCGGGCGCGCAGTCGCTCCGGACTGAGCAGGATCAAACCGAAAGCCATCAACGCCAGCAAGGAGGCCACCAGCAACAGCAAGCGCACGATCTCGTCCACCAGCCCGGGGGTGTAGCCGGTGGTCAGCGAGCCTATCTTCTGATACATCTCCACCCACTCGTGGATGCCGTGGAGGATGCCAAAGACGGCCAGCGGCACGATCGCCTGGGCAAAACGAAACTCCGATGCGCGCCGGCTGGCCAACGCTAGCGCTAGCCCCATGGCGAAGAAGGCCAGGCCGTAGAAGAAGAAAACGGCAATGATGTTCCGCACAAAGAAGGCCGAGATGGGATTCATCGTTAGCGTGATTGTACCATCAAATCACATCCCTGGATATGACGCACGTCATACCGCGAGAACACTCCCGCCTCAGCCAGTAATCCCACCACGCGCCAGCGCGTCGGCGATGATCGTGTCGTGATCGAAGGCCAGGGGCGGGAGCTCCGTCACCCGCCACCAGCGCGCGTCAGTCGCGTCGTCTCCGCCGCGGGCCTGGTCCCCCGCATCGTCTGCTAGCATGCCCCCATAGGCAACCGATATCACCCGCATGCGGGGATCGCGCTTCGGATCACCATACGTGTGCAGCTGCAGTAGCTGCACCCCCTGCATACCTGTTTCCTCGGCCAGCTCGCGCAGCGCAGCATCCTCCAGTGACTCGTCGATTCCGACAAAGCCTCCAGGTAACGCCCAGAACCCCTCAAAGGGCCCATGGCGCCGCCGTATGAGCAGCACGCTAAGCTCACCTTGGCGCCAGGCCAGGAGTACGATGTCTACAGTCACCGATGGTCTCTCGTAGTGCGCAGGATGCTCGCCCGGAGGGACCGAGCGTGGGCCGCAAGCGGTCGAGGCCGTCTGGGACATGGCGGTTTGCTCCTGACCCTGTGGCAGATCTCGTGCCAGCACTCATCTGGGCGGAGATTAAGCTGCTCGCCTGGCCGATTTTCCGGCAGGCGATGCCTATGGTACACTGGCGCCGACCGCGTGTCAACCACCCCTTGACTTTTCGGACTAGCCTATGTCTCTGCCCAGCTACATTGTGGAAGGTCGGGCCAATCTCCTGGCCCGTGTCAAGATTGTTTTTGACCTGCTGTTCGCAATCGGTCTCTACCTGAGCGGGGCGCCATTGCTCTGGTTGCTGGCGCTCACACTCGATCTGGTGTTACTGTTCCCGTATCTGCGCTATGTGAAGCGCAAGCCAGCTCTACTCACCCTCGGTACCCTGGCCATCTCCGCCGTTCTGCTTGCCGCAGCCCCCTTTGTCATGGGTGTCCGCGGCCTGGCGCTGTGGGTGCTGTTCCCGCTGCTGCCCGTAGCAGCAGGCTTTGTGCTGGGCCGTCGACTCCACCTCTGGCAGATGGCCGCCATCACCATGGCCTTGGTCGCCCTGGCCACTATCCTGCTGATCCGCCAGGGCCAGTCATTCGACTTCGACCTCGTAGCCCTGCTGGTGCTCGCCGCTGCCACCGCGGCCAGCATCGCGCTCACCGGATGGATCATCGCGCGTACCCTACGGCTAGAGGCGGGCAGCCGGGAGATCCTGGGACAGCCGCTACCCGTGGTGCGGGGGGTGATGGTGGTTCCCTTCAACTGGGTGGTGGGCGGCATCAGCAGCGATGCTCTGCGGTCGGAGCTGAACGAGCTCAAGCGCCAGTACAGCCTGCGCTGGATTGTGCTGGACCTGGCGCCGGCCGGCGAGTTGGGGCGCCAGGACCTGCAGGCCATCGAGGAAGCGGCTCTGGCCGCCAGCAGCCCGCAGTGCACTGTTGTCATGGCCCGGCCACCGGTGGATGCGCTGGGCCATCTTGACTTCGCCCGCGCCATTATCGGCCGCGTCGAGCGTTTCGCCACGGTGCCCCAGGCCGTCGAGGCGGGCCTGCGCCGGCTAGGCTGGACCCAGGCTACTGAGCAACCGCAGCGCGTGGTGACGGTCTACGATATCCTGGGCAAATAGCCACCCGCGTTGCGGGCAGGTATTCCTAGCGTAGGCTATGCCACGGCGCTTGGCCCGACATGTCCACCAGCTCGTAGCCGATCTCTCCCACACAGGGGCCGAGGATGGCCAGCAGGTGCGCGTTGCCCACGCCCACGTTGAAGGACGCGTGCACCATGCCCGGGGGGATGAACACGGAGTCGCCCGGCTGCAGAATCTGCTTCCGCTTGTCGAGCCACTGCTCCACCTGCCCCTCCACGACGAAGATCACCTCTTCCTGATCCGGGTGCTTGTGGAAGTTGTGGCCGCCACCAGGCGTCAAGTGCACGTCGATCACGGTGAGCTGTTGGGCGCCCGTGGCCGGGGGATGGCTCAGCCAGCCCAAGGTGCCCCAGTCCAGCACCTCACGCTCGACTTCCGCTGCTAACACGAATTTGCCCTTCATAAACCGTCCTTTCTCCGGCCCTGGTCCGTGGCCAGCCAATCGATCAGGCGCCGCACAGCACCCGTAACCTGGCACCAATCACTGCCAGTTAGGCGAGTGCCTGCCGTTCTTGGGCCGGTCACTGCTGATTGTGAAGATTATAGCGTTCGCAGTATAATCCCGCAAGCGGCAGTCCTACCGGCATCACGACGCGGTGCTGGGCCTGGACTGTCACCTGCGGAGGAGATACGCATGGTACCGAAAACCGCTGACGTCGTCATCGTCGGTGGCGGGGTGATGGGCGCCAGCACCGCCTATCACCTGGCCCGCCGCGGCTGCACCAATGTCGTCCTGCTGGAGCAGGCTCCCTTCCTGGGTACCGAGGCTACCGGAAAATGTGCCGGCGGCATTCGCTACCAGTTCAGCACCGAGATCAACGTGCAGCTGTCGCTGCTCAGCCTGCCTATGCTGCAGCGTTTCGAGGAGGAGCTGGGCCAGAACATCGATCTGCGCTGGCCTGGCTATTTGTTTCTCCTGGATAACCAGGCGGACCTGGCGGCTTTTCGCGGCAACGTCGCTATGCAGAACCGTCTTGGTGTCCCCTCTCAGCTCCTCACCGGCGTTGAAGTGGCGGAGTTGGTCCCATTCCTTGTCCTGGATGACGTCCTGGGAGGAGCCTGGCATGCCGGCGACGGCCTGGCCGATCCCAACGGCGTCGTACAGGGCTACGCCGCAGGTGCCCGGCGCCTCGGCGCCCGCACCTTCACCGAAACAGCGGTCACAGGCATTCGCGTCGAGGCTGCCCGGGTCACGGCTGTCGAAACCAGCGCCGGTACCATTGCCACCCCCGCCGTGGTGAACGCGGCTGGGCCTTGGGCCGGCCAGGTAGCGGCCCTGGCCGGCGTGGACTTGCCCGTCGTGCCCCTGCGCCGGCAGATCGCGGTCACCACACCCCTACGCGGCCTGCCGGCCAGTCTGCCTTTCGTCATCGATTTCAGCCGTAGCCTCTATTTCCACAAGGAAGGTGCCGGGGTCCTCACCGGCCAGTCCAATCCGGATGAGACTCCCGGCTTCGACCAATCG
>JAULUH010000510.1:0-10940 GCA_032111745.1 Anaerolineae bacterium
CCGGTAGCCGCGGCGGCCTGGCGGCGTACGCCGCCCACGATATCCGACGAGCGCACGATGCGCGGCAGCTTGTCCAGGGGCAGGTCCATCATGCGGCACAGGTCCTCGGACCAGGCGTAGCGCTGGGTGTCGCTGAGGCCGGTGGCCCACAGGTAGGTGTAGTCCACAAAGGCCTCGCCCGCGCTGAGCCCGGCCATCTTGCCCAGGATGTAGCCGCTGATGGTGACGAACTTGGCCGTGGCCCCGTACACGTCAGGAAAGGCCTCCCGGATCCACAGCATCTTGGGCGCGATGGTGGGCTGGCCGGAGCCGGTGAGCTGGCGGATGGGGTCGTGGAAATGCTCCAGCACCCAGTTCAGCTGTGGGAAGAAGCGGGTGTCCAGGGTGGTGGTGTAGGGTGTGGTGGCGTCGCCCGCGGCGTCGATGCCCATGGTGCCGCTGATCATGCCGTCCAGGCACACCGCCGCCACCTGGCCGCGATCGACGCCGCCCCTATCTACCAGCTCGCGCACGGAGTCGTACACCGCCTGCAGCAGGCGCGGGCCGTCGTATTCGGCCACCCCCGCCCGGGGCTGCGCCGGATGGGTATCCCGCTTGGCGTCGGCCAGCACGTTGCCGTCAGTGTCCAGCAGGGTCGATTTCGTAAAGCTCGACCCGATGTCGATGCCGATGATGGTGGTTGAGCTCATAGGTCTTATTCCATATGCGGTTGCGCCGTCGCGCCTTCGCGTCATCGTAGGGGCGAGGTCTCCTCGCCCTCTGCGCCGTCGTATCACAGGCGATGGTTGGTCTTGAAAGAACCCGGAAGGGCGAGGAGATCTCGCCCCTACGCGGTGACAAGGGCCGGCTGCAGGCGGTCCATGTCCAATGGATACACGCCGTATTCACGGATGGCATCCAGCATGGCGACGTATAATTCGGGCTTGACCCCCGAATGTACGGAGTTGCTGGTGGAGCAGGCGTAGCCGCCGCCCGGGCCGGCGATGCGAATGCAGTTCTTGACGGACTCCACGACGCCCTCCATCGGCCCATCCACCAGCAGATAGGCGCAGTCCACGTTGCCTTTGATGGCTACCCGGTGCCCGTACTGTTGCTTGACAGTGGCCAGGTCCATCTTGGCCAGCGGGTCGATGGGATCGATGCCGTCGATGCCCGAGTCGACCAGGCCATCCAACACCTCCATGATGTTGCCGTCGGTGTGCTTCCAGTAGTAGAGGCCGCAGTCGTGGATGGCCGCCACCCAGCGCCGGAAATGGGGCATGAAGATGCCCTCCCACATGGCCGGAGAGATCATGGTGCGCCGGTTGTCGGCGATGTCGTCCCCCGACATTACGATCTCGGCGCCCAGGTCCGCAGCCACCTGCAGCAGCGCGATGCTCTGGTTAACGCACTTCTCCACCAGCGCCTCCACCATGTCCGGATACTTCTTGCAGTACATGAACAGCTGGGCGTAGCCAAACAGGTCGCGCGGGTTCGACCACACGTCGCGCAGCTGCACAAAGATGGCCCGCCGGCCCTTGAAGCGCGCTACCCGCCGCTGCATGGTCGCGAAGCGATGGGGCGCATAGGGATCGGGCGGCTGCCACTTCTCCACATCCGCCATGGTCTTCAGCGGCGCATACTGGTCCACGGCCATGGCATAGGCCTCGTGGCCCCGGGTGCGGATCACGCCCCACTCGTCCAGCAGGAAGCCGTCGGCCTGGGGGGTCTTGACGTAGTCGGGCGGGCACATCACCGCGTCCAGGTCGAACTGGTCGACGAAGTCCTCGTAGGTGCCACCGCCGGTCATCAGGGTGATCAGGTCGGGGTCGATGTCCCATTCGAAGGTGGGGACGCGGTCGGGTACCTCCCGGCGAATCGCGGCCAGGACGCGTTCCCGGCTGGTCATGTCGCTCAACGCCATGAGCTGCTCCTTAATGTCTATGCCGGCGCGGTCTCCGCGGCCGGCTCACTCGCCGCTGGTGGTCAGGGTCATGCCCTGCAGCAAATACCGGCCCAGCAGCACGAAGATCAACACCGTGGGCACGGAGGCCAGCAGCGCGCCGGCCAGCACGCCCGGGGTGTTCTGTGCCGAATAGGTGCCCCGCAGCCCGGCCAGGCCGGCCATGATGGGCCGCACGTCAGGTGACTTGGCCAGGGTCAGGCCGAACAGGAGATCGTTCCAGATCCAGGTGAACTGGAACAAAAAGAGGGCCGCGATGGCGGCCAACGATAGCGGCATGTAGATGCGCAGGTAAAGGCCGAAGTTGGACAGGCCGTCGAGCTTGGCGGCCTCCACGATCTCGTAGTCGATAGTGGTGAAATGATTGCGCAGCACGAACAGGCAGAAGGGGATGGCGATGGCCGTGTAGAAGAGCATCAGGCCCACCTGCCGGTCGTACAGCGAGGTCGCCTGGTAGAAGTAGAACAGCGGCAGCAGGTACATCTGGAAGGGGAAGATGGTGCCGGCGTAGATGAGCAGGAACCAGCCGAAGGCCCGCCGTGGGCGCAGCTGCACCAGGGAGAAGCCGGCCAGGGAGCCCAGGACGATGGCTGCGGCCGCGCCAAAGGCGGCGTACAGGATGGTGACCGGGAAGCTCTGCCCCAGGCGCCCCTGGTCCCAGGCCCAGGCCACGTTTTCGAAGAGGGCAAAGCCCTGGGGCAGCTGCCAGGGATAGGTCGCTGCCGCCTCCTTGGGCGTCTTCAGGGCGGTCATGAAGGTAACGAGCAGGGGAAAGAACCACACGATCACCAGCAGGGTCATCACCAGCATCAATGCGCCCCGGGATAGGCGCCTGCGTGATAGCATCGGCTACTCCTCCCGCCGGAAGATGGATCGCAGGTAGAAAATGGAGAACACGATGACGATCGACGATAGCACGGTGGCGATGGCGGCGCCAAAGCCCAGCCGGAAGAGCACGAAGGACTCCCGGTACATGGTCACGGCCAGGGTCTCCGACGAGCGATAGGGGCCGCCCTGGGTCATGACCCAGATCAGGTCGAACACCTTGAAGCTGTTGACCACCGAGATGGTAATCACCACCACCGTGATCGGGCGCAGCAGGGGCAGGATGATGTGGCGAAAGGCCTGCCAGCTGGAAGCGCCATCCAGCTTGGCCGCCTCTACGGGCTCGGTGGGGATGCCCTGCAGCCCAACCAGGAACAGGATCATGTTGGTGCCCGTGGTCTGCCAGGTGAAGGCCACCAGCATGGTGATGGTGTTCCAGGGCGGCATCATCAGCCAGGGACGGGTTAGCCCATCCAATCCCACCGTGCGCAGCAGCTCGTTGATCACCCCGGTGGGGGCCAGCATGAAGCTCCAGATCACGGCCACGCTGGTGGCGGAGATGGCATAGGGCAGATAGAACACCGCCTTATAGAACCCCTGCAGCGGGATGCGGTTGACGAACACCGCCAACAGCAGGCCGAGGGATACCGGAAACAGCAGGGTGGCGATGACCCAGACCAGGGTGTTGATCGACGAGACGGCAAAGACGGTCTCCTTGGTCAGCTGGATGTAGTTATCGAGGCCGATGAACTCCGGCGGGTTCAGGCCATCCCACTTGGTGAAGCTCACATAGAGGGTGCTGGCGGCCGGATAGAGCAGGAACACGGCCACGAACAGGATGGCCGGCAGCATGTAGACGTAGGGCTCCAGGCGCGTCCAGAGGCCCGGCCCGGTGCGGCTGCTGCTCTTGACCTGCGCGGGAGTTGCTTCGAGTTCCACGGCGTTCTCTTGAGGGGGTGGCCGTCATGAGCCATCCCGGGCCGCCTGGCAGCGAGGGCCGCAGCCAGGAGCCGCGGGATGGCTCATCCTGACACCAGGTGGGCCTAGCCGCGCTCGGCCCAGACCTGGTCGGCCTTGGCCTGGATGGCCTCCAGCACGCTCATGTACTGGTCCGGGTTCACCATGAAGCGGCTGAACTCGTCCACCGCGGTCTCGACGATATCGGGAGGCGTGGCCTCCCAATAGCGGAGCGCCAGCTGGGCGTTGTTGGCGCTGATCCAGTTCGCCACACCCTGCCCGACGACGGTGGGGGAGGCGGCCTTGCTGTTGGCGGGCGAAAAGCCCATCATGCCGTTCCATTCGTCCTGGGCCGGCACCGACATCCACCACTCGGCGACTTTCATGGCCTCCGCCTTGTTGGGGCTGTTCTCGCCTACCAACAGAGGGCCGGCCTCGAAGAAGAGCGCAGGCGGCAGGTCGGGGTTCTTGTTGGGGATGATGAAGGCGTCGAAGTCCACGCCCGGCTCGAGGCCGGCGCCCACCAGGGTGGCGGAGTACCAGTCGCCCACCGGCACCATGGCGACGTCGCCGGCCTGGAACGCCGGCAGGAAGGTATCGGTGCCCGTGCCGTAGGCGTAGTCCAGGGTCAGGTAGCCCTTGTCCATCATCTCCTTCCACAGCTCCATGGCCTCCACGACGCCGGGGTCGGTGTATTTGACCTCATTGCGCATGAGCTTATCGTAGAACTCCGGACCCTGGGTGCGCAGGATCATCTCCTCGAAGACGATGAAGGCCTGCCAGCGGTCGACGAAGGTCTGGGCCATGGGCTTGATCCCCTTGGCCACCAGGGCATCGTTGAGGGCGATGAACTCGTCCCAGGTGGTGGGCGGGGTCAGCCCGTTCTCCTCGAACAGCGGCTTGTTGTAGTACACCACCCAGTAGGCGGTCAGGAAGGGCACGGCGTACACCTTGCCGTCGAAGGCAAAGGCGTTGGCGACACCCTGGCTGTACTCGCCGGAGTCGATGTACTTCTGCCAGATGTCGCTGAGGTCGGCCGCGCCCCCGGCCTTGACGATGTCCTCCATGCGGTAGCCCGACCACCAGGTATACAGGTCAGGCGCCGCGTCTGAGGTGAGGGATGCGCGCACGGTGGCCTGGTAGTTGGTGGTGTCCTCGTTGACGATGGACTCGAAGCCGGTGCCGGTGGCCGCGGTCGCGGACTGGCCCATCTGGTCGGTGCTCTCGCGCCAGGTGGCCTTGTCGTGGAACAGCTCTAGCATGACGGCCTCGGCCGGCTCGGCCGGCGCCTCGGTGGGTGCCTCGGCCGCCGCGGGGGCCGCAGGCTGCTCCTCGGCAGCCGGTGCCTGCGACACAGGTGCGGCCGGTGCCACGCAGGCCGTCAGTCCCAGGCTGAACACGGCCACCAGGGCCAGAAGCAGGTAGATACGGCTGCCAAAACCTCTACGGTTCATCGTTCTCCTCCTTGGGGGGAATGTGAGAATTGGCGGATCAATTGATCGACTAGAGACAATCGATGGTGCGTCGTTCTTTCACCTCCTTTCAGGCCCGGCCGCGGACCTCGCCGCCGGCCGTTATCTCGCCGACCCGGGACAGCCCGGCGTAAACCACGGCGCACAGCCGGGTCTCCACTACCTGGCCGGGGGCCAGGGCCATGGCGGTGCCGTTGGCGATGGCCTCGTTGAGGCCATTCGTAGGATAGCTGGTCCAGGGCTCGAGGGCCGCGGTGTGGGTGCGCCCCCACCACGGATAGCCCCCGGCCACGTCGCCTAGCTGTTGCCAATACCAGATGTAGCGATACAGCTGGTGGTCGAAGCGCAGGCCGAAGCCCACCCGGCGCTCCGGGTTGGTGATGGCGTACCAGCCGTCCTGCAGCTCGGCCAGGTAGGCCATCTCCTGGGCCTGCGCCGCGCCGTAGGCCGGCACCAGGCTGGCATCGGCCACTGCGCCATCCGGCGCCGGCACCTCGGGCCAGCCAGCCACGGCACCGGGCTGGAAGCGCCGCGGCTCGTAGCCGGGCATGGCCTCGTGGACGATGAGGCGCTTTGCAGGCGCGTCGATCACCGCGCCCTCGTCCAAAAACGGCCGCCCGAACGCGATGTGCTGGCCCCACATGAAGGGCAGGGTCTCGCCCCCCTCGTTGACCAGCCGCTCCTCGATCCACAGCGCAGCGCGGCCAGGCACCATGGACAGGGTCTTCTGCAGGAAGAAGGGGGTGCGGATGGGCCGCACCCACAGGCGCACCGCCACCAGCGCCGGCGTGTCCTCTGGGATGGCGTACTCCCAGGGGATGAGGCTGATCTCGCCGTGCTGGCCCAGGTCCGCGCCCTTGTAGCTGGCCAACGGCCCGCCATTGGGCAGCACCTCGTTCCAGCCGCCGCTAAAATAGTCCAGGAAGGGCCCGGCCGAGGGTGCGGAGACCAGGCCGCGGTTGGGGTTGCGTAGGCCGCCCGGCGCGCTGAACAAGACGTCCAGGTCCTGGGGCTTGTAGCGAAACTCAACGATGTCGCTGCCCTTGTCTGCCAGCACGGTGACCCGCAGCAGCTCGTTCTCCAGGATGATGGCCCGCATGCCCAGCACGGTCCAGGCATCGGACACGCGACAGCCATGGTTGCGGGGCGGCCCCAGGGACATGGTCACACCTCCTCAAGCAGCGCGCGCACCGGCGCGCGGTCGGGCAGGCCGTTGCCGCCGCCACCGGGCGCAGCGAAGGCGGCGTCGCCCGCAATGGTCACCTCCACCCCGCGCTGGGAGAGGGCCAGCCGGTCCTCGGCGCTGATGCCGGGGTCGGTGACCAGCCGGTGCACCCGCTCCAGGGGTGCCACCTTGACCAGGGACTCGGTGCCGATTTTGGTGGAGTCAGCCACCAGGATGACCTCGCGCGCCGCGGCCAGCATGGCCTGTTTCACCGTGGCCTCGGGGATGTTGGTGTTGGAGAAGCCGAAGTCCAGGCTGATGCCGGTGGCGGAGAGAAAGGCCTTGTCCACCCGCAGGTCCTGGAAGGTGGCCTCGGCCGCGCGGCCGGTGAGGGCCTGGCTCTCGCGGCGGACCACACCCCCGCTGGAGACCAGGGTGATGCCGTGCTCGTCGCGCAGCTGGGCCAGCACACGCAGGGAGTTGGTGATCACGGTGACGCCCTCGCGGCCCTGCAGGGCGCGCGCCAGGTAGGCCGTGGTGGCGCCGGCGTCGAGGATGATGGTGTCGCCGCCGCGCACGTAGCGGGCGGCGGCGGCGCCGATGGCCTTTTTGGCGGCCTCGATCTCGAAGGCCAGGTCCTCGCTGGCGTCCACCACCTCTAGATAGATCCCCAGGTGGCGGCTGCGCTCCTGCATGGCCAGGCGCACGTTGCGGTACCATTCGTGGGAGCTGAAGGTCTCCACGTAGCCGATGCGCCGGGGCCGGCGGCGATGGCTGCAGTCCTTCACCTGGCGCAGGGCCGGGCTGAGGGTCGCCAGGCGCTCCACCTGCTCCCAGTTCAGCAGCCAGCGCCCGGTGCGGGCATCGCGCTGGTAGAAATCGCCCAGGGTGTCGGGGGTAACGATGGCGTAGGGTGTGGTGATACACTCGGGCAGGCCGGCGTCGTGGTAGGCACAGACCGCGGCGTCGACGCAGGCCCGGCCCGCCACCTCCGGGAACATGGCGACGCCGATGCCAAAGGGGTGGCCCTCCTCCAGCAGACGCCGGGCAGCATCGCCCTCCAGGCCGAAGGTGGCCAGCAGCAGGCGCTGCTCGTCCAGCCCGGCCTCTCGGAAGGCGTCCAGGGCGCCCAGTGCCGAATCGTCGTTGACGCCGAAGATCACGTTGACGTCGGGGTGTACGGCCAGGGCGTCGGCGGCGATCTGGCGCGCGGCCTCCCGCACCCCCAGGCCGTTGACCCGCACCAGGGTCACCCGGGCCTGGTTTAGGCTGGCCAGGCCATCGGCAAAGCCCCGGCTGCGTAGCTCGGTGTTGGCCTGGGGGTAGCTGACGTCCAGGGCCACCACCCGGCCGTCGTTGCGGCGGCCAGCCAGCTGCGCCACGCGGCGCCCGAGCTCCAGCCCGGCCTGGTAGTTGTCCACCGCCACTACGGTGGTGGCCCCGCGCAGGGCCGTGGCCTCGGCCACCACGGGCTTGCCGGCGCGGCGGCAGCGGTCCACCAGCAGGCTGGTGGCCTTGACTCCGCCCGGGGAGACTACCAGGGCGTCGACGCGCTCGGTGAGGGCGATGCGGGCCTCGAGGAGGGCACTGCCGTTGGCCGGCCGGCGCTGTGAGTTGCCCGCGGCGATCTGCTTGGCCCCGCCGTGGGTGCGCAGGAGCTCACCTTGCTCCTCCAGGCGGCGCAGGTCGCGGCGGGCGGTCTCGGGAGAACAGGCGCAGGCCGCGCAGATCTCCTGGACGGTGACCACGCCCTGTTGGCGCAGGAGGTCGAGGATCGCGACGTCGCGCTGGCTCTGGATCACGGGCTTCCTCGGTGAGGCCGGAGATGACCGCTTGGGGCGGCAATGGGACGGAACAGCCGGGACGACTCCAATATACCGGGGAATGATGCCTGTGTCAAGGGGGTCAGCTGACCGAATATGACCGTTAATGAAGTGTTGTGACCGCGAGCTGACTTCCCACCCTGCTACCGCCCCGGCAGCCACGGCACACCGTCTGAGCGGCATGAGGGGCCGCCCCCTGTCGTTGTCACCCTGAGCGGCAGAGGGACTGCCCCCTGTCACTGTCACCCTGAGCGGCATGAGGGCCGCCAAAGGGCATGAGGTGCGAGTCGCCAGCGAAGGGTCTCGCGTGCATGAGGGGGGGGCGAGACGCTTCGCTGGCGTTGCGTGCGTCCACGGGCGTTGGCTGCCACCGAGCGTTACGTGCGCTAACGACGCTGTCCGCCAGACCCGCTCAGCGTGACAGCCACGGGCCTAACGGCCTGAGCGCCAGACCCGCTCAGCGTGACAGCCACGGGCCTAACGGCCTGAACGGCACCAACGGACGCACGGCCCATTCTCCTCACCCATGAATGCGGGATACCGGGGACGGCCAATGGTGGTTGGCGAATCGCGGGGTATAGCCGGGGTCAGGGGCATGACAACCCCGAGCGGGCATATCATCCTGGACAGGACGGAGGCCCGCCCCGACGATGTGGCAGGCCGGCTGCTACTTCCGGATCACGCTGATCAGCACCGCCACCAGGATGATCAGGCCGCGCACGACCTGTTGGGCAAAGGGGTTGATGCCCATCAGGACCATGCCGTTACCGAGCAGGCCGATGAACACCACGCCCAGGAAGGTGCCGAAGATGGTACCGGCGCCGCCGGCCAGGCTGGTGCCGCCGATGATGACTGCCGCGATGACCTCAAATTCCAGCCCTTCGGCGATGTTAGACGACCCGGACATGATGCGCGAGGAGAGCAGCACGGCGCTCAGGGCGGACAGGAAACCGATGGTGGCAAAGGTGGTGACGCGGGTACGCAGGACGCGAATGCCGGAAAGGCGAGCCGCTTCCTCGTTGCCGCCGACGCTGTACACCGACCGGCCATAGATCGTGCGCGTGCTGATGAACTGGAAGATGACGAACGTGGCCAGCATGATGATGACGGGCACCGGGATCTGGTCCAGGATGCGGCCACCACCCCAGAAGTTGAAGGCGTCCGGGAAGGGTGTAATCGGATAAGCGTTGGTGATGAGACGGGCTGCGCCGCGCAGGCTCAGGAACATGGTCAGGGTCACCACGAACGCGGGAACTGCCCAACGCGCGCGGATGAAACCGGCCGAGGCGTGAATCAACGCCTGCTGGGCCAGCACGACGACTACGGCCAGGCCCAGCGGCCAGCCCAGCTTGATCGCCAGCACGCCCAGCAGCGAGGAGCACCAGGCCACGGCCGATCCTACGCTGACGTCGATGTCGCCCTGGATGATGATGAATGTCATACCGCAGGCGATGATACCGTTGAAGGAGACGGCCAGGAGCACGTTGAGGAGATTGCGCGAGGTGAGGAAATTGGGCGCAACCAGCGCCAGGACGGCGAAGAGAATCATGACTGCCAGCAGCAGCCCCGAGCGTGACAGCAGCGAGCGCAGCTGCGCGGTCGCAGTAGATGATGCACTAGTCTCAACTTTGGTGGCTTCCATCGGTGCCAGTCTCCTCCATGGCGCGCGCCATGAGCGTCTCCAGGTCGATCTCATCGTGGCGCACTTCGCCGGTGATGCGGCCCTGGTTCATAATCAGGATGCGGTCGGCCACGTCCAACACCTCCTCCAGCTCCGAGGAGACGAAGACCACCGCCAGTCCCTGCTGGGCCAGGTCGCGCACGAGCAGGAAGATCTGTTCCTTGGCCTGGATGTCGATGCCGCGGGTCGGCTCGTCCATGATCAGAATCCCCGGCTGGGTGTTCAGCCAGTTGCCGATGACGACCTTCTGCTGGTTGCCACCGCTCAGCGTTCTGGTAGACAGGTCGATGCTGGGGGTCTTGATCTGAATGCTCTCGACCATGTCCTCGGCCAGCGCCCGCGCCTCTTTCGGCCGCAGAATGCCGCCGCGGCTGTAGCGGTTCGAGCTGGCCAGGGTCAGGTTCTCCCGTACCGCAAAGGGTAGCACCAGCCCCTGCCGCTTGCGGTCTTCCGGCGTCAGCCCGGTTCCGTGGGCTTTCATAGCCAGCGGGCTAGGTTTTGCCACTGGCTCACCGTCAACCACGATCTCGCCGCTGTCGATGGGATCCAGGCCGAAGATAGCCCGCAGCAGTTCCGTGCGGCCCGATCCCAACAGCCCGGCAATGCCCAGAACTTCCCCACCGCGTAGATCGAACGAGATGTCGTGCAGCTTGCCTGCCCGGCTAAGTTTCCGAACCGACAGCTTGACCTCTCCCACCTCCGCGGTGCGCTCCCAATGGGTCTTCTGCCAGTCCGCGCCGATCATCATGTTGGTGATGCGCTCCGGCGTGGCTTCGGCGACGGGGATGGTGCCCATGTTGCGGCCATCGCGCAACACGGTGACACTGTCGGCAAGGCGGGGTACCTCTTGCAGCCGGTGCGTCACGTAGATAATGGCCCGGCCCTGGGCCGCCAGCCCGCGCACCACGCGGTGCAGGGTCGCCACCTCCTCGGCCGGCAGAGCGCTCGTTGGCTCGTCCAGGACCATGACCTTGGGGTCAAAGGAGATGGCCTTGGCGATCTCTACCAGCTGCTGCTGGGCAACGTTCAGGCGCGCGACCTGCTCGTTCAGGTCGATGTCGACCTCCAGCTGATC
>JAULUH010000511.1:0-1362 GCA_032111745.1 Anaerolineae bacterium
GGCAGGGCAGATCGAGATTGTGACGAACGCCACGACACAGGGCGTGGATGCGGTGATGCTGTCGAACAATGCGGGCGACCAGATTGCGCCGGCAGCGCAGGCAGCGCGGGACGCCGGGGTGACCATGGTAACCTGGGACTCGCCGATTCCGTCGGCGGAGGGCGAGCAGGTGTTCGTGGCCCAGGTGGACTTCGACGAGATGGGCAAGGTGATGGCGGACATGGCGCTCTCGATCCTGGGCGAGGACGGCGGCAAGTTGGCGGTGCTGTCGGCGTCGCCGGATGCGGCGAACCAGAACGCCTGGATTGCAGCGCTGCAGGAGTTCTTGCAGGAGCCTGAGTACGCCAACCTGGAGCTGCTGGACATCGTGTATGGGAACGACCAGTCGGAGGACAGCTACAACCAGGCTCTGGCCTTGGTGGACAAGTACCCCGACATGGAGCTGATCATGGCGCCGACGACGGTGGGTATCGCGGCGGCGGCCAAGGCGATGCAGGACGAGGGGCTGTGCGACACGGTGAAGGTGTCGGGCCTGGGGGTGCCGGTCGAGATGGTGTCGTACACCCTGAACGGCTGTGCGCCTGAGTTCGCCCTGTGGAGCTTCACCGACCTGGGCTACCTGACCTACTACCTGACCTACGGCCTGGCCACAGGCCAGCTGGAGGGCATGGAGGGCGAGCAGTTCGAGGCCGGCCGCATGGGCACCTACACCATCGAGAAGGACCCGACCCGGGACGAGGGTCTGCGGGTGCTGATGGGCCCCTTCACCGTCTACAACGCGGACAACGTCGAGGCAGCGGCCGGTGGCCCGGCGCCGGCAGCCGCGGTGGTCGTGCCTACGCCTGGTGAGACCGCCAACATGGTGCTCTTGCCCAAATTCCTGGGCATCCTAGTGTTCGACCAGGCCAACAACGGCGCCCAGGAAGCCCATGCAGAGCTGGAGAACCCGGGTACCCTGGAGTTCCTGGGGCCGACGCCGGAGAACAGCGTGGCGGGGCAGATCGAGATCGTGACCAACGCCACGACGCAGGGTGTGGATGCGGTGATGTTGTCGAACAACGCCGGTGACCAGATTGCGCCGGTCGCGCAGGCGGCGCGAGACGCCGGGGTGACGATGGTGACCTGGGACTCGCCGATTCCGTCGGCGGAGGGCGAGCAGGTGTTCGTGGCCCAGGTGGACTTCGACGAGACCGGCACGGTGATGGCGGACATGGCGCGCTCGATCCTGGGCGAGGACGGCGGCAAGTTTGCCGTGCTGTCGGCGTCGCCGGATGCGGCGAACCAGAACGCCTGGATTGCGGCGTTGCAGGCGGTGTTGGAGCAGCCGGAGTACGCCAACCTGGAGCTGTTGGACATCGTGTA
>JAULUH010000511.1:1372-2954 GCA_032111745.1 Anaerolineae bacterium
CCCTGGTGGACAAGTACCCCGACATGGAGCTGATCATGGCGCCGACGACGGTAGGGATTGCGGCGGCGGCCAAGGCGATGCAGGACGAGGGGCTGTGCGAAGACGTGAAGGTGTCGGGCCTGGGGTTGCCGGCGGAGATGGTGTCGTACACTCTCAACGGCTGTGCGCCTGAGTTCGCCCTGTGGAGCTTCACCGACCTGGGCTACCTGACCTACTACGTCGCCTACATGCTGGCCACGGGCCAGCTGGAGGGCGTGGAGGGCGAGCAGTTCGAGGCCGGCCGCATGGGCACCTACACCATCACCAAGGATCCGACCCGGGACGCCGGCCTGCGGGTGCTGATGGGCCCCTTCACCGTCTACAACGCGGACAACGTCGAGGCGGCGGCCCAGTAGGCGCCGTGAGATCCGGTCCAGGGATACCGCGGAGTGTCCCTGGACATCCACATTCAGGAAGGGCAGCGGGCGGCAGCTCGATCGGGCTGCTGCCCGCCCTGGTGATCGCCTAGAACCTCCACTCACCATTGAAAGGAAATCTTCGCATGAAACGCACCCATCTGATCGCTCTCGTCGTCCTGGTGGCTCTCACCGCCCTTCTGGCCGCCTGCGTGGCGCCGGCCCCGGCTCCGGCTGCACCTGTAGTGCAGACCGTCCTAGTCAAGGAGGTGGTGGAGGTGCCGGCTGGTGGCGAATGCGCCACCATGAAGGACTCCTACAAGATCGGCTTTGCCAACCTGACCGAGGACATTGTCTTCACCCAGCTGGTGCGCCAGGGCATCGAGCAGGCCGCACAGGAGGCGGGCAACATCGAGCTGGTGATGGCCGACAACAAGTTGGACGGCGCTACGGCGCTGGCCAACGCGGACAACTTCATCCTGCAGGGCGTCGACGGTGTGATCGAATTCCAGACCGACAGCCAGTTCGGCAACGTCATCATGGACAAGTTCCGCCGGGAGGGAATCCCGGTCATCGCCATCGACATCCCCATGCCGGGCGCGACGTTCTTCGGCGCTGATAACTATCACGCTGGCTACCTGGGTGGCGAGGCCGCGGCCAACTGGATGAAGGAGAATTGGGATGGCCAGGTCGATGCGATCCTGGTGCTGGAGCTGCCTCAGTCCGGCCCCATCCCCGAGGCCCGCATGCAGGGCCAAGTGGAGGGCCTGCAGAACAACCTGGACACCCCGGTGCCCGAGGACATGGTCTTCCGCCTGGATAGCAAGAATACCCAGGAGGAGGCCTTCCGCGTGGTCAGCGATACTCTGCCCAAGATCCCCGATGCCACAAGAATTGCGGCTGTCACCATCAACGATGGTACGGCGTTGGGCACTATCGCTGCCTTTGAGGCTGCCGGCCGGGCTGACCAGTTGATCGCTGTGTCCCAGAACGCCGACCCCTCGGCCCAGGATGAGATGGTCAAGGAGGGAAGCCGGTTGCTGGGTTCCGTGGCGTATTTCCCCGAGAAGTACGGCTCGTACCTGATTCCGGCCATCGTCGATGCGCTGGAGTGCAAGCCTCTGCCCCCGGCGATCTACGTGGACCACCAGTTTGTTAGCAAGGATAACCTGTGCGAGGTTTATCCG
>JAULUH010000512.1:0-1192 GCA_032111745.1 Anaerolineae bacterium
GCTTCCACCAGGGGTGGATCAGTCAGGTCGACCCGCTGGCGGCCGCCCAGGCTCATGCTCAGGTCGCCGGGGCCGATGTACAGCCCATCCAGGCCGGGCGTGCTGGCGATAGCATCCAGGTTGGCCAGCGCCTCGGCCGTCTCGATCATGGCCAGCGTCGCCACCGACTGGTTGGCGCCGGCCTCGTAGTCGGCGCCAGCGTAGAGCCGGGCGCGCGTCGGGCCGAAGCTGCGATAGCCCAGCGGCGGATAGCGGCACGCGCCCACGAAGGCCTCAGCCTGCGCGCGGCTGTTGACCATAGGGCAGATGATGCCCATACAGCCGGCGTCCAGAAGGCGCATGGCGATGCCGGGCTCGTTCCACGGGATGCGGGCCAGCGGCGTTACGTCGGTGGTGGAGATGGCCTGGAACATGGCCAACGCCGTCTCGAAGCCGGCCAGGCCGTGCTCCAGGTCCACAGTCAGGCTGTCGAAACCCTGGTGGGCCATCACCTCGGCCGACCAGGCGCTGGGGATATGCAGCCAGCCGTTGACTGCGGCCTGGTTCTGCTGCCAGAGAGTGCGGAGATGATTGGTGCGCATGGTCGTTCCTCACCCCTGATGGCGGCGCAACAGGACGTCCGTCATCTGCCGGTTGAGCGCAGCGTAGTTGTCCGGCTTGACCATGCGTCCCTGATCGTCGGCCTGGAAGCCATGCTGGGCGGCCTCGTCCATGACGCGCTGGCTCCAATAGGGGTCCTTGCTGGCGAACAGGTCGTGCGGTTCCAGCACGGCCAGGATCCAGGCATCATCCTGGCTGACGTTCTCGAAACCCCGCCACAGGCCGGGCGGCAGTGAGATCCAGTCCCACAGGCCGAGGATCGTCTCCCCTTGCGGGTCGCCCTCCGGATCGTTGCCCCAGTATAAGCGCCACTGGCCGGACAACGGCATAAATGCCTCGATGTAGTCATGGGTGTGGTAGGCAGGGCCATTGCCGGGCGGCGCCATGACCATGCCGATTTGGAAGCGGTGCGGGCTGGTGAGCGCAGGCCGGAAGTCAGGGTTTTCGCTGGCCGTATCGCCCACCACGGCGTAGTTCATGCGGTGGTGGCCGGGGATGATGCTGTCGATGAACATCAGCGGGGTACCCTGGTCTTGCAGGTCCTGGAAGCGCACAATGCGCTGTTGCATCTCGTCGTTGGAAAGCGGCGGAT
>JAULUH010000512.1:1202-3083 GCA_032111745.1 Anaerolineae bacterium
GTCGTGCAATGTTGAGAGCAGGGGGACTACGGGCGGCGCAGCCCGCCAAAGACATCCACGCCCATCTGTGATAAGAGGTGCGGAACGTCGAAGGGGATCCAGTTCTCGACGATGGTTTCAGCATCGCAGCGGTAGAAGTCCATGACCCGCATGGCCACCCGCCGGCCGGTGGCGGGAACGCCCTGAAGCGCGCTGCCCGAATGCGTCGCCTGCAAGTAACCCCACCCGCCGGTCACGGCATAGGAACCGTCGCCGATGCGGATGAAGTGGCCGACGTTGCTGCCGGCGCGGTCGGGGAAGGAGGTCAGGAATGGGATCTGGTGATGATCCTCGAAGCCCTTCAGGCTGCGAGTCACGCCGATGCCGGCGGGGCCATACCACATGAAGTGGGGATGCCAGTGCTTGACCATCTCCATCTCGTCCAGCACTGCGCGCGTCGGCGGCTGGCCGTTGTAACGGCCCAGGGCCGCGTGCATGTGCAGCACGCGCTCGATGCTGCGCTGTGACACGGCGTCGTCCTGCGGCGTCAACAGCACGCCATCGTGCGTAGCGGGCGGCAGCCAGCGCATCTCGCGCCCGCGGCTGGGTCCCAGCGGCCAGCAGCCAGCCTGCCGCATCAGATCGAGGAAGTCGATGAAGATGTAGCTGGTCTCGATCCGGCCGTCTCGCAGCGCGTGACCCTCGCCGAAGCGCACGGCTACCACACCGCCGGTCGCCGGGATGCCCAGCCAGTCGCGCTCGAACGTGCCCACGTAGTGGCCGGTGCAGCCAATCCAGTGAGCGTCGAGATAGCAGCCGCCTACCACGATGTCGTCGCGGCGCTCCGCGTCAGGAATGGCACGGCGCAGCGGCCGCCACAGGCGGTCCGTCAGCGCCGCCGGCCCACTCAGCTCGTTGATGGGATGGGTGACGTGGACTGCGGCATCGGTGTGGTAGCCTGCGCGCAGCGCGTCTTCCAGGCCGGCCAAGGGGGCGCAGGTCAACTGCTGCATCAGATCGAAGACCTGCCGCTTGGCGGCGACGTTCGCGGCCGGATCCACGTCCTGATAGTGGTAGGTTCGCATCCGGTAGTTGTCGGCTGGTGCACTCATAAATCGTGCCTTCTAGGCGATTGCCGGGCGTTCAGGCCGCCCGATGGCTCTGGCGGGCATAGGTCAGTTCCCTCATGCGCGCAAACACATCCACGCCGAGCTGGTGGTAGACGTGCAGCAGGTCCACCAGCACCCAGTTCTCACGGAGGAGGCCGTTCTCGCAGCGCCAGAAGTCCAGGCTGCGTATGGTAATAGCCTTGCCGGCCGGCGCAATGCCCAGCCAGCCGTCGCCGCTCAGGGTCATCTCCATGTTGGGCCAGCCGGTGGTGCCCACGTAGTTTCCTTCGGCGAAGAACGTGTGTGCCTTGGTGACCGCTCCCCTTCTATCGGGCATGGCTTTCAGGAAGGGAATCTGATGCCAGCGGCGAAAGCCATCCACACCGCGCATGGCGCCGATGCCGGCCGGGCCGTACCAGCAGAACCTGGGGTGCCAATAGCGCTCCAGCCGCATCACCTCCGGCCCGCCGCCCAGCGGGTGTTTGCCCATGTCGGTGAGCATATCCAGTACGAGCTGCAAACTGGCCTGGCTCGCGGCTGGGTCTTGCGGGCTGGTGACAATGCCGTCCTGGGTGGCTGGGGCTGGCGCGTGCCAATTGACTGCCAGGCTGGGCGCCATGGGCCAGGCGTTGGCCTGCATCATCAGGTGTGGAATGTCCCACAGCGCCTGCATCTCCACGACTCGACCTTCTTCGACGCGGAAGAACTCCTGGTAGCGCATGGCCACCAGATGCCGCGTGGGGGGAATGTCCAGGAACGGCCGTTCCATCACCCCCACATAATGCCCGGCGCA
>JAULUH010000513.1:0-5563 GCA_032111745.1 Anaerolineae bacterium
AGGCGTCGCCGATGACCACGATGGGAAACTCCAGCCCCTTGGCGGCGTGCACGCTCATGATCTGCACCGCGCCCTCGGCCGTGGCCCGGGCCTCGCCCTCGCGGGCGCCGCTCTGCTGCAGGTTGCCCACGCTCTCCAGAAACTCGCCGATGCCCACCAGCCCGCCGGCCTGGGCATCGGCCAGCAGCTTGGCCACGTTGCGGGCCGCCCTGGTGTCGCCCAGGCGCCGCAGCGCGGCGCGGTAGCCGGTGGCATCGAGGAAGGCCTTGAGCAGCTCGGCCACCGGGACGCGGCCGGCCTCCGCGTGCAGCCCGGCGATCAGCTGAACGGCGCGGGCCGCGGCCGCGGCATCCTCGCCGGACAGGCCGGGGCCGTGGTCCTGCAGGGCCTGCCACAGCGTGGCGGGCGGCGCGCTCTCCCGGCGGGCCGCGGCCAGGGCATAGAGGGCCGGATCGGACAGGCCACAGGCCGGCGAGCGCAAGAGGCCGGCCAGGGCCAGGTCGTCGGTGGGGTCGGCCAGCGCGGCCAGGGCGTTGAGCAGGTCGCGGATCTCCGGCCGGTTATAAAAGCCGCCGCCGGCCACGGTCAGGTAGGGCACGCCAGTGGCCGCGAAGGCGTCCTCGTAAGTGGGGAAGGAGCTGGAGGCCCGGCAGAGCACGGCGATGTGGCTGTAGGCCAGCGGCTGCGGCTGCCCATCGGCGTAGACCCGGGCCGTGCCCCCCTCCACCAGGGCGCGCAGCTTCGCCGCCAGGGCCGTGGCCGCGTGCAGCAGGCCGCCGTCGCTTTTGCTGCCGAGGGCCAGGTGGAGCTCGATATGGGGTGCGGCGAAGCCGGGGCCGGGAGCCTGCCGGTGGGGCACGAGGGGGGCAAAGGGCTCGACCCAGGGATGGGACGGGCTGGCCTGGTCGCCCAGCACCGGCTGCAGCAGGCCGTTGAGGGCGTGCACCAGGTCGCGGTGGGCGCGGAAGGAGGTGTCCATGGCCAGGCAGGCGCCGCCGGCCTGGCCGATGCGGTCGCGCTCGGCGCGGAACACGGCCACGTCGGCCCCGCGAAAGCGATAGATGGACTGCTTGGCGTCGCCCACGATGAACAGCCGGCCGCGGCCGCCGTCGAGCAGCCCGACCAGGTCACGCTGGCGGGCGTTGGTGTCCTGGAACTCGTCCACCAGCAGCGCTTCGACCTCGTCCTGCCAGCGCTGCAGGACCTCCGGGCGGTCCCGGAGCAGGGCCAGGGCGCGGGACTCCAGGTCGTCGAAGTCCAGGGCATCCTGGGCGCGTTTCAGCTCGGCGTAGCGTATGTCAGCCCAGGTGAAGGCGTTCTGCAAAGCCGGGAAGAGGCTGGCCAGGCCGGCGTCGGCCGGGGACAGCTCTGCCCCCAGCGCGGCAGCCCAGTGGGCCGCGGGGTCGCCGGCCACGGCCGCAAAGGCGGCCGCGGCATCCAGGCGCTGCTGCAGCAGGGTAGCCAGGTGGCGGCGCAGGTCCGGCTCGGCCAGGGCGCCGAACAGGGCCGCAGCCGCGGCATCGTTGGCGGCCCAGCCCAGGGCCTCGTCCACGGACTGGCTACGCAGCAGGGCCGCGGGCCCTTCGTCCAGGACGCCGAAGCGGGGATCCAGGCCGGCCTCGGCGGGGTGGCCGCGCAGGATCTCGGTGCACAGGGTATGGATGGTGCTGATGCGGGCGGCATCCAGCCCGGCGTAGAGGTCCTGCCAGCGGGCCTGCTCGGCCGGGGCCAGGGGGGCGCTCTCCAGGTAGCGGCGGATCTCGCGGCGGGCGCGGTTGCGCATCTCGCGGGCGGCCTTCCTGGTGAAGGTGATGGCCACCACGGAGCGCAGGGGCAGCCCCTCGGCCAGCAGGGCCAGGTAGCGGGCGACCAGGGCGCGGGTCTTGCCGGCGCCGGCCCCGGCGGTGACGGCCACGTCGCGGCCGCGCGCAACGATGGCGTCCAGCTGCTCGAGGCTGGGGGCCATCTGCTGCACGATGGGATGGGGCTCGGCGTGGGGAGGCATGCCTGCGCTCACCTGTCGTAGTAGGCCGGGCGATAGTGCCAGCAGAAGCCGGCCGCGGCGCAGTAGTCGGGGCAGCCCTCGGCCGGCGGCCGGGGGACAAAGCGGCCGTGGCGGGCGCCGTCCACGGCCTCCCCGGCGTGGGTGACGGCGCGGACCATGGCCGCGTCGGCGTTGCCGGCCAGGGTGAACTCGCTGCGCTGGGCGTGCCGGACGTGCCAGTAGAAGCCGTCCACCGGGGTGCCCAGGCCGAGGGCGTCGCGGGCGGCCAGGGCGTAGAGGGGCAGCTGCAGCTTCTTGCCCTCGTCCAGGTCGCGCCGGGTGTAGCTGGACGGGCCGCCGGACTTGTAGTCGACGACGCGCAGGCGGCCGTCCGCGGCGCGGTCGACGCGATCGATCACCCCGTGCAGGCGGAACGTGGGCCCGCCGTCCGGCGCGGCTACGACGAGCTCCTCATCGCCCCAGAACCGGGCCTCGCAGGCCATGGGCCGGAACTCGCCGGGCAGGGCGGCCAGGGCCTGCAGCGTCTGGCGGATGGTCTCCTCGATGCCGGCGCGCGTCTGCGTCCACCAGGCCGTGGCCCGGAAGCCCTCGCGCTCCGGGGCCTCATCCAGCACCTGGCGGGCCACGGCCGGGAGGGCGGCGAGGAGCGCGTCCGCATCGGCCGGGTCGGCGGCCTGCCGGTAGACCAGCTCGAGGATGCGGTGGTAGAGGGTGCCCAGCTGGCGCACGTCGAGGCCCTCCACCGGGTCCGGCCGCGGCTCCAGGCCGAGCACGTGCTGGACGAAGAAGCGGAAGGGGCAGGCGCGATAGGTCTCCAGCCGGCTGGCGCTCCAGGTATGGGCCGGGCCGTAGGCCGCGGCGGTCTGGCTGGCCACGCCGGCCAGGTCGCCGTCGTAGGGGCTGGGGCCCTGCCCCTGCCGCGCGGCCAGGACGCGGGTGGCAGCGTGCAGGCCGCGCCATCGTGCGGGGTCAGCCGCTTCCGCCCAGGCCTGGAGGGCGCTGCCGGGCGGGCCGGCGGCCAGCACCTCCAGCAGCTCGGGCCAGGAGGCGACCTGGTCGAGAGCGGGGAGGCTCTCGGTGGTAAGAGTGGCCGGCGTGACCGCCAGCAGGCGGCAGGTCTCCTCCCAGAAGGGGGAGGCCTGCCAGGGCGCGCCGTCGTCGGCCAGGCGGGGGCGGGTGAGCAGCAGGCGCTGGCTGGGCCGGGTGACGGCGGCGTAGAAGAACTCGCCCTCGGCGCTCGTGATGGCCGAGGCCACGGGCAGGCCGAAGTCCTCGCGCAGGCGCTGGCGGTCGGCCTCGCGCAGGAAGGGGTCCTCGGCCAGGCGGGCCGGGAACTCGCCCTCGGCCAGCCCCAGCAGGGCCACGGCGCGGAACGGCAGCCCGCGGGCCTGCACGACGTCGGCGACCAGGATGGCGTCGCGGCCGGGGTGGAGGGGCGGCCGGTAGGTGGCGGCGTCGACGGCGCCGGCCAGGCCGGCCACGAAGCCGGTGAAATCGGTGGGGCCGGCCGCGGGCACCGCCTCGGCGGCCCACACCAGCCCGCGCAAGATGTCCTTGAACGCGCGCAGGGCGGCCACGTCCAGGTCCGCAATGGCCGCGGGTCCGGCGCGGGCGCGGTGCACGACGCGCAGGGAGGTGGGGTCGTCCGCCAGGGGACGATAGGGCGAGCCCAGGGCCGGGTCCTCGCCGATCAGCGCCTCCAGCCAGGCCACGTACTCGGGCGTGGCGCCGGCCGCGGGGGGCTTCAGGCGCCGCACGAAGCGGTGCAGCTTGGCCAGGAGCGTGGCGGCGGCAGGGCCGGCCGGCACGCCGGCGGGCAGGGCGCGCTCGTCGTCGTCCTCTTCTGCGGCCGGGGCCCGCGCGGCCAGGCGGGCCAGGGCGTCCTGCCACTGGTCCAGGCCGCCGATGACCCGCGCCCAGCGCCCCGCGGTGTGCAGGGCCTCGGCGTCGCCGGGGTCGATGCCGATGGGCTCCAGGGCGTCAGCCTCCGGTAGGGCCTGCCAGTCGAAATAGGGGCTGCGCCAGGCCTCGACGACGAGGCGCAGGGGCAGGCCGGGCTGGCCGTCCGCGGCGGGCAGGGCCAGGCGCAGGAGGTCGAGCAGGGTGGAGATGGCGGGGTTCTGGCGCAGCGGCAGGCCGTCGACCAGGAGGATAGGCAGCCCGAACTCGGCCGCGGTCTGGAGGATGGCCGGCCGGTAGGGCGGGATGGCGCGGGCGATCAGCGCCACCTGGCCGGGCGGCAGGCCGTCTAGCACCAGCCGGGCCTTGAGCCAGCGCAGGGCCGCGCGCACCTCGGCCAGGCGGTCGGGGGCCTCGACCAGCTCGACGGCGGGGCCGGGGTCCATGGATTGGGCATCGGCGCGGAACAGGCCGCTGGCCAGGTGGGCCAGGGCCGGGGCCGGGGCCGGGGGTTGGGTGCCGGGCAGGGGCGGCAGCGGCTCGCCGCGCACGGCCAACGCCTGCTCCAGCCGGCTGCGGGTCTCGGCGAAGCGGCGCTGGACCAGGGGCCGGGGCGGGCCGGCCGTTTCCCCGGCCAGGGTGATCAGCAGCTCCGGCAGCCGCGGGGCCAGGGCCTGCAGCAGGGCGATCTGCACCGAGGTGAAGTCGTCGAAGCCATCCACGGCCAGCAAGGGCCAGTCGCGGGTGACGTCCGGGGCGCGCTGCTCCAGGGCCTCGACGGCCAGCCAGGCCAGGCCGGCACGGTCGGCCCATTCGTGATGCTGCAGGCGCGCCTGGTAGGCGGCGTAGATGGTGGCCAGCTCGGCCAGGCGGGCGGGGGCGCCCAGGGCCTGGACGATGCGGGTGAAGTCCTCGGGGTAGATGCGGGCGGCCTTGAGCTCGCCGATCAGGCGCTGCAGGGCCTCGGCGAAGCCGGGCCGGCCGGCGAGGGAGGCGTAGTGCTGCAGGCCGAGCTCCTGTACGATGGCGGTGAGCAGGCGAAACTGCACGGGCTCGGCGAGCTCGGTGGTGATCTCGCCGGCGGCGTCGAGGAGGTCGGCGTAGACCTGGTCGAAGGTGAGGATGTGCACGCCGATGGCGCCGCCCATCTCGGCCAGGCGCCGGCGGGCGGCGCGGGCCTGCAGGGGGGTGGGGACGACGACGCGCGGGATGGCGGCCAGGTTGTGGGCCGCGGCGCGGGCGCGGTCCAGGACGTAGGTGGTCTTGCCTGCAGCGGCGGGAGCGATGAAGAGGTGGGTGGCCATGATGGGCGATCCTTCCCGCGCCGGCGGGGCGAGGAGATGCTGCAGGGATAGTATAGCAGAAGGGGGGGCGGGGGACAATGATCCAGGTCAGTTTTTGGCGATGAACGCGCCACGGACAGGGACTCCGGAGGCGCACCGCAGAGGCGCAGAGAGCGCAAAGCGGGCTTTGGGCCGGAGGAGTCCAGAAGGGAGCCCCCATCCCATCGTAGGGCGCGGGCCTCTGCGCCCACCCCTACGATGGGATGGAGAATAGGCTCATTCTCTCGCCTCTCGCCCAAAACGCAAGCTTCGACGCACGAGACTGGACCCTGGTGCACACCCAGGTTCGCATCTCTTCATTCGGCTCCTTGTCAAA
>JAULUH010000514.1:0-29251 GCA_032111745.1 Anaerolineae bacterium
GGAACCAGACCAGTTCAGCCACTTCCTCGGGCTCACCGAACCGGGCGATCGGCTGGGTCTGGACGATGTCGTCGTTTATGTCTGCGGTCATGGGGGTCCTGATTGGACCAGGATGAATCGAAACAACTCGGATGTTCTTGGGTGCCAGATCGAGGGCTGCCGCCTTGGTAAGTCCCCGCACACCCCACTTGCTGGCCACGTAGGCAGCGATGCCCGAATACCCCATCATGCCGGCTGTGGACGACACGTTGACGATTACGCCACCGCCAGCGGTTTCCATCGAGCCAACCACTGCCTGTATACCCAGCATGACGCCGGTCAGGTTCACGGCAATCACCCGGTCCCAGTCCTCCCGAGAAACGGTATCGACGCCGCCATAGGCAACGATTCCAGCATTGTTCACCAGCACATTCACCGGTCCACCGAAGGCCTCCTCGGCCTCGGCGACCGCAGCCGCCCAGTCGGCCTGGCTGGTGACATCGAGTCGCCGAAAGCGCACGTCATGTCCCTTTGCCCGCAACCGGCTCTCTAGCGCTTTGCCGTCGTCCAGGAGAACGTCACCCGCCAGCACCTTGACACCCTCCCGAGCGATACGTTCCACGTGGGCTGCGCCCATCCCGCGCGCGCCTCCACTCACGACTGCTATTCGATTGCTGCCCGCCATTTCGACACCTCCTTGCTGTGAGAGAAACGGATGAGGGTTGCGCAGGACAAGCCTACGCTGCCCACATGGCGCTGATGACGCGCCTTGCTCTGAAGTACTTTGCCCATGTCGAACACAGTCAGCATCGGCTTGAAGTCGCGCAGCGCAACCATATCGGCCTGGCCATCCGGACTTTCATGAGTCTCAGAAGCCACCGCCCAAATGCGCTTCGTGCTTTCCTCACCGGCTGACCACACGTAGTTCGTACAAGTATACCACATCTTCGCTAGGCGAACATGACCCGCGTCATATTGCTACCGATTTCACTGCCTGCCCGTCGTCAGCTATTCGTTCACCCGCCAGACTCCCCAGTCAGCGGTGCAAACCTACCTTCTCGGTTCAGATGCGCGAATGAGCTGACGATTGTCCTGGCTGGTCGTATCACCCAGTAGCATATCCTTGAAGAGCGAGAGCGCCCTGGGGCTTCCGATTTCCCTCCATCTTTGCTCCAATTCAGCGGGTCTTTGAGAAGCCCTGTCATACCGGCCGGCCTGGCCAGCAGGACTGCATGCACCCGGCCGCTCACCATCGACCCCCATGCGCTACCGTAGCCTCCAGCCGGGGGCATTTTCTTTTCACACCCCGGAACCAGGTTCCGGCCAAGGAGGGTTTCCATGTCGTTCCCCAACGCAGTACAGATCTGGGCGGACGGCGCCTGCTCCGGCAACCCCGGCCCCGGCGGCTGGGCTGCCGCCTGGTGGGGGAGACCAGGACCTGGGAGACCACGCGCAGCGCGCGCTCCCGGGACCGCCACGGCCGGCGTCACGAGCTCCCGGTGCTGGTGCGCCACCGCAGCATCAGCACCCTTTACGAGCGGGCCGGCCACGCCGGCATGAAGGCCCTGGTCGAGGAGGCCCTGGACCGCTGGGAGGACCAGCAGGCCCTGGACGACGAGGAGGCCCACCCGGCCAGCCGGCGGTCATCGTCACCAGGCGCGGCGCATGATTCATCCCGGGCCTCGAGAATCCGTCTTCTATGTTCGACCATCACCCTGGGAGTACGGTTCAGCTTCCTGTGGTGGAATATGCCACCGCCAGATGGTACCGGTCGCCCAGCTCCGTGACGCGGGTATCGATGATCTCGCGGTCGTCGTCAGGAAAAAGCGCCAACTTGCGCAGTATCAACGCCTTCAAGAGTTTCCCCAGATCAGCGCGCAGGGCTCGTGGCGCGGTCTTCAGGGCGTTTTTCAGAAACACATCCCGCTCCTCAGCAGGCAGAAGGCCGATATTCCAGGCCAAGGTGCCGAGCAACACGAGGTTGTTGAAGTCTTCCAGGGTCTCGGTCTCGTCCCGGTAAGGAGTGATCAGCTCCTCCATAAGTTGCGACATCTTCCGCTGTCCGGGCGGATTGAAAGCGACCTCCGCAACGGGAAACTTACTTTCCCGCTTGAGCTCCTCGACCATGTCTTCGAGTAAGGTCCTGTCAAACGTCGCCAAGTCCGCATTAGCGCGGGCGGTCCGCTGCTGCTGGCGGCGCCTGCGGCGCAACGCCTCCTTGCGGCGGCGCTGGGCAGATGACGATTTGGCTTTGCCCATGGGCTGGTGTTCTCCTCAAGGACGGTATGGCTAGTTTAGCGCAATTTCGTGCGGTCACCAAGTAGACCGGCGTTCCGGCAAAACAAGCTACTGCGCCGGCTTGCCGACCAGGCAACGGAGCCCTACTATCATTATCCTCCTTCCCATGAACCATGTCAGCGGCTTTTTCGAGACTTGCGCAGGTGTCCAGAGGGCATTGGCGCCGGCAATCGCCGGCAAGTCATCTGCGTGGCAGAGCACCGTGCGCACCGGGACTTCGCAGCTTCTCATGGTGTTTTCGTCCCCATTGTGGCGCGTCAAGAAATTGAGCCAAATCCGCTTGGATAGGCCAAAGCAGCGGGAAAGTCTGAGTAGCGCGTCGGGGCTGGTGGCCCGCTTTCCCCTCACGATTTTGTTGATACGGCGCGGGGCAACGCTGATATCGCTGGCCAGACAATACTGGCTAATACCTACCGGCTTCAGGCGGCGAGTTGACAAAGCTTCCTCAACGACCCATAATGGATCGCATCCTGCCGGCTCATTGCCCCTTCCCTGAGGACCGCCATGAATCCCTTCCACTGGGCCTTCGACAAGCTCTATCCCCCCATTCGCTACTACCACGAGACCGTCCGCGCCAACCCGTGGTTCAGCCAGGTCGCCCCGGCCCCGGGCATCCCCGAGACTCTCTGGCTGGGCGGCGCCCCCACCTATCAGCGCGACTACCAGTTCCTCCTCGACCACGACATCGACGCCGTCCTGGACATGCGCGCCGAGCGCACGGGCGACATCCCCCTCTACGACCACAACGGCATCACCCACGCCAAATTCTCCGTTCTCGACGTCACCGTCCCCTCCCCCGAGATCCTGGACCAGGCCGTGGCCTGGATCAAGCAACAGGTCGCCGGCGGCCGCCACGTGCTGGTGCACTGCGCCAAGGGCCGTGGCCGCTCCGCCACCGTGCTGGCCGCCTATCTCATGCAGGAGCACGGGCTGAGCCTTGCCGAGGCCGCCGCCTTGCTACAGGCCAAACGCCCCCTCACTAAGCTGGAAGACCGGCACTTGAAGGTCCTTGAAAGCTGGGCCAGCAACCGGCCCTAGTCGAAGCCCTCGAAGCCCTCCTCACCCCGCATGCGCATCGTGTTGCTCGCCAGCCGCGCCGGCAGCTCCACCTCATCCTGGTACCCCATGGCCTTGTAGAACGCCAGGTCGTAGCTCCTGGTCTGCACTACCACGGGCATCGGCACCGCATGGCCCAGGATCAGCGCCTGCTGCCTGGTCTCCAGCCGGGCCAGCACCTCCTTCAGGCCGGCCGCACCACTCACCCCCATCAACACCGCCCGGATGTCGTTCTCCTCGTCCAGCAGCGCTGTCACTCGCGTCCCGATCTGGCTCATCACCTCCGGGTCGATCTGGCTCGGCCGCTGGTCGACGATGAACAGGGTCACATTGTACTTGCGCAGCTCCCGCGCGATAGTCCCAAAGATGGTGTGGCCGGCGATCTGCGGATCGAGGAACTTGTGGGCCTCCTCGATGGTGATCACCAAGGGGAAGGGCTCGGCCGCCCGGTCGCCGAAGGCCTTCTCCTTCTTCTCCACGTACTTCTGGTGCAGGCGGCGGGTCAGGAAGTTGGCCACGAAGATGTAGGCATCCAGCATGTTGCCGTAGCGGCCAAACTCCAGCACCACGTTGGTTCGCTCGTCCAGGAAGCGAAACAGGCGGTCTACCACGTCGTCCACCGCCTTGCGGCGCAGGAAGCCGTAGCGCTCGAAGCGCAACAGCCGTCGCCGCAGCGCCGCCAGCGTCTGGTAGGGCTGGCTCATCTCCTCGGCCAACGCCTTCAAACCCACCTCCCCCTCCTCGTCCTCCGTCGCGCCGGCACCGTAGCTGTCCAGCCAGCCGTCGTCCAGGAAGTTGGCCAGCCACTCCCGGCCCAGGTGCCGGTGTAGCGCGTAGATCGCGCTCAGCTGCGGCTCGCTCAGGTTTAGAATATCCTGCAGCATCTCCAGGTCGTCCGGCTCGATCTGGTCGTAGCCGATGGTCACCGTGAAATCGGGGTTGGACTGCCGCCGCCGGCTCGATTCGTCGTCCAGGGTGAAGATCTTCACCCGCCCATCCGGGAAGATCTGCTTCAACCCCTTCACCCGGCTGGCGATGCCCTCGCTGCCCGCCTCCCAGCCGTATTCGTTGTGCATGTCGAAGATCAGGTTGGCCGCCACATTCTCCCGGATGATGCCCGCCAGCAACAGGCGACTGAGGAAGGTCTTGCCCGTGCCACTCTTGCCAAACACCCCCGACGAGCGCTCCACCAGCCGCTCCAGGCTTAGCGTAACCTTCACGTCGGCCATGTCCAGCGGGTTCCCAACATGGAAGTAGTGCACGTCCTTGTCGCCCACCCTGGCCGTGCCCTCCTCGCCGAAGACCTCGCTCACCTCCTCCTGGCTGGCCGCCCGCACCTCGCTAAAGTGGCCCGGCACCGTCTTCACCGGCCGCGGCTCCCCGTCCTCCAACACCAGCATCGGCGTGAGATGGATCACCCCAAAGGTGCTGGTGCCCAGGTGCACCTCGCGCAGGAAGTCCTCGGCCACGTCCGGCGGGTTGATGGCGATGTCCGGATTGCTGGCGCCGAGTTGGACGTCGGTGATCATGCTGAAGAAACGCTTCTGGCGGCCCCGTACTACGGCGTAGCTGCCCACCGCCAGCGCCTCCGTCTCCATCTCCCGGTCCAGCCGCACCTCCAGCCCCTTCGACAGGGAACCCGCCACCACCATGCCATAGCGTTGCGTCGCCGCCTCCGGCAGACTTGGCACCCCGGCCATCAGGCTGGCACTCGGCAACGCCTCGAACTCGGCATCGGCATCGTAATCGCTCGTCGATCTGGTCCCTTCGTCCATGCTCCACTCCCGCTCAGACCCCGGCCCTTCATTCGGCCTTTATGCGCTGTAAGATGCCATCCAGCCGCAACGGATCGCGGCTCAACAGCCGGGCTAGCTCCCGGCCCGCCCGCACCAGGTAGGCCCGCGCCTGGTCTGGAGTCGGCTCCGTGGCCGCGATCTGGCGCAGCGCGGCTGCCACCAGCTCGTCCGCCGGCACATCCGTCGCGTTCAGCACCGTGCCGAGGAAGCCCAACCCCCGGCCAAACTGCTGCACATCGTCGGTCGGGCAGACGTGCACCCAGCGCAGCGTCGCCGGTGGCTGCGGCGGCAGCCGCTGGTACAGCTGCCCCGCCCGGTCGCGGCCTCCCACCACCAGCACGTTGACCTCCACCGGCACCTGCCGTCGCTGGCGCTGGTCCTCCACGTACTCCTCGGTCAGGTCGCCCGCCGCAATCAGCTGGCGCACAAAGGGATCGTCGTCGATGCGCACGTCATAGACCAGGCCATAGATCTGGCCACCACCACCATCGACCCTCACCATCGATCCAAAGATGGGCAGGTCGTCCTCCAACGTCCGGCACCCGGCCGAGAATGCCGCCGTGCCAGAGGCCAGGACCCGTCCTAACACCCGCAAATCGTCCATGCTTCTCTCCTTACCGGCCTCCGGTATAGCGCTTGGTGTTGGCCTTGGGCGACTCCTCGGCCCGCAGCCCGCGGCGCATCATCTCCACCCGCATCATCTGCTCCAACGCCTCGCGCTCCTGGCCCCGCACCAGCGCCAGCTCGTGCGCCCGCGTCAGCACGTAAGGATAGGCCACCAGCCGGCAGTCGCTGCGCACCGCGGCCAGCGCCGCCTGCAGCAGCTCAGGCCGCCGCGCTACCCACTCCGGCGTCTCCACGCGCACGATGCGGGCCGCCTTCTCGCCCGGCTCGTGAGCCACGTTCAGGTAGCAGAAGCAGATGCGCTGGCCCCTCTCATTGTAGAACCGGTTGACCTCCGCCGTCGTCGCGAACAGCGCCGTGCGCTGCCCCGGCTCCAAATCCTGGAACAGCACCGCGTCACTCAACCCCCGGTAGGGGCTCTCCTTGCGCAGCCGCTCCTTGGTGATCTCCCCCGGCTCGAGACCGGCCAGGTGTAGCACTCGCAGCAGGTTAGCGCTGCGCGGGCGATCGATGTACCCCAGCGGCACAGCCCGTGCTCGCTGTAACACCGCCAGCTCGGCGGTGAATTCGTCCACCCGCCGCGCCTGCTCGGGATCGGTCAGCCGCTGTGGCATCCATAACAGCAATGGGCCATCGGCCAGGGCTACAACCAGGCGCTCGGCATCCCCGCCCCACGCCGCGCGCTCCCGCCCCGCCAGCTCGGCCAGCATCCGCACCTCCCGCAGAGCCCGCCGCAGGTTCACCTCCTCGGTATCGATCACGGCCCGGTCCTGTTCCTCATCGGGGTCATCCTCCCCCAGCGCCAGCACCGGCTCGGTCAGGGTAGCCGGTGCCTCACCGCTGCCCTGGCGCAGCACGATGGCCCCGACGTTCACCAGGTAGTACAGCGCAATCCCGTGGGTATCTGGGTAGATCTGCGAGCCGTCCGTGGCGATCAAAGTGGCCGGCCACGCTTCGCCAGGCACTGTCTGGCGCTCGTTCAGCCGCGAGCCCAACGGCTCCGCCCCGCGCCAGCTCGGGTCAATCTGTGTGGCCTGCTTCAGCTTGTCTAACAGCTCTGCGGTCACCAGGTCGTGGCTGTCCAGCGCCCGCCGCGCCTGCTCCATGCGGTCGCGCAGCCGGCCACGCTGGCCCGCCAGCGACTCCACCACCTCAGCCACCTGGTTGGTTAGCTTGTTCAGCTCCAGCATAGGCCCACTCTCGTCCTTGCCCGGTAGCCTGGCCCCGCTGGAGGACACGCTACCCGCCATCCCAACGTCGAACATATATTCGACGGCATTATACCCCAGGCCCGGCCACGCGCCAAACAGCGTTTTCATTAATGCACGATGAAATGGTGTTGACAAAAGCCCCGGCCTGGCGTACAATCAGAATAATCGCCCAACCCACACCCTGTGGCGCCCGTTGCGCCCGTCGCTTGAAAGGGGCCGCCCATGGCTCGCTTGCAGACTACCACAGAGGCCCTTTCGTTGGAGGAGGGTCGTCGCCAGTCCAAACCATGGACCTACCGGCTGGTCGAGCCGGTGTCGAGCTCCCCCCAGGCCATTGCCAAGGGAAATCTCCTGGTGCTCTTGGAGCTGGGCGGTAACCAGGCCGCCTCTTCCCGGCTCTACCGGCTGCTGCTCAACACGGTCCAGGGGGTGTACTACGACTCCGCCGGGGGCATCTCCGGCGGCCTGACCGAGGCCCTCACCGCAGCCCACCGCGCCCTGGTGGACCATAACTTGCTCTACCCGGCCGAGGATCAGCGGGCCGGCGTGAGCTGCGTGGTCCTGCGCGGGGAGGAGCTCTACCTCGGCGTGGGCGGTCCGGCTATGATCCTGGTGGGCCATCCCGGCCGGGTAGAACAGTTTCCCGCCGAGCTCAGCCCGAACGTGATTCCCATCGGGGGGCCAGAGCCCCCTTCGATAGAGATTTTCCGCACCAGTGTGCCGGATCGCGCCCTGGTTACCCAGCTGCAGAGCGACTGGGTGGCCCGCGTGCCGTCCCGCACCCTGGCCGCCGCCGGCTTGGCCCCGGACCTCCCCACGGCCTTGGAGTACCTGGAGGAAGTGGCACCAGAGGAGGGATCCCTCACCGCCCTCGTGAGCTACCTCTCCCCCCGGCCCCTGGATCAGCAACCCCCCGGCCCTGCAGCTGCGACTGAGGCGGCCGAGATGGCCGTCGCCGGCGGGGATGCTGAGGCCGCCACCGAGGCCATCGATCAGGAAGCCCCCACCGAGTCCGTCGACTACGGCGACGCGGCGGCCTGGCCGCCAGAGATGGCCGTTGTGCCGGCCACCGAGGTCAAACCGCGGCGCCGCATCCCCTGGTACCTGCTGCTGCTCATTCCCGTGGTCGTGACCCTGGCCATCGCCCTGGCCTACTGGTGGCAGCAACGCGCCGTTCAACAGGAGGTCGAAACCCTGCTCCAGGGTGCCCAGGCCGCCCTCGATGCCGCTACCGCCGAGGGCGTGCCCGAAGATGTGGCGCGCGAACAGTTGCTCGATGCCGAGGAACGGCTGCAGCAGGTCTCAGCGGTGCAGCCCGCCAATGCCGAGGCGGCGACCGTGCAGACATCGGTCCAACAAGCCCTGGATGCGCTCAACCGCGTGGTGCCGCTCTACAAGTTGATCACCCTGCGCGAGTTCGGTGGCCCGGGCACCGATCCCGCCCGCGTGGTCGTGCAGGGCAATCGAGTGTATGTCCTCGACCAGGGCACCGACCAGGTGCTGCGCTACGCCCTGGATGAGGTCAGCGGCCTCATCCTCGACTCCGAGCCGGTCGTGATCGCCCAGCGCGGGCAGGCCATGCCCAATGGTCAGGTGCTGGGCGAGCTGGTCGACATCACCTGGGCACCTGCCGGCGGTGATAGGCGCTCCAGCAATTTGCTGATCCTCGATGGCAATGGCAACGTCTTTCAAGAGGACGACGCCCAGGGCCTGCAACAACTCACCATCGGCGGCCAGGACCAATGGCAGTCCGTCCGCCTGATCTCCGGCTACAACGGCAACCTCTACGCCCTGGACCAGGGCGCCGGACGCATCTGGCGTTACCCGCCCACCGCTGATGGCTACAGCGGCCAGCCCGAGAACTACTTCGAGGGCGACGCATCCCTGGACCTGAGCCATGCCGTGGACATGGGTATCGACGGCAACATCTGGATCCTCTACGGCGACGGGCGTCTGCAAAGCTTCCTCTCCGGTCGCCAGGAGCCCTTCGAGTTGGAGCCATTGCCCAACCAGCCGCTTGCCCGGCCCCAAGCGCTCAATGTCGGCCCTGAAGCCGGCACCGCCCAGAATCTGTTCATTGGCGAGATGGGTCCGGGCCGGATCGTGGAATACGGCAAGGACGGCAGCTACCAGCGCCAATTCATCCCGGCCGATGCCGCCGATCGCGACAAGCTGGCCGGGCTGCGCGATCTTCAGGTGGCCGAGATCGACGATACCTTCTATATCTTGACACCTCAGGCCCTCTATCGCACTGATATCCCTTAGGTCACCTGGCCTTTAGCCAGTTGCGCCGTAGATTTGTCATGATTCCAGCGCTGTGCTAGAATCACCCCATGCAAGAGAATAACCGATCGCCCAGGGCGACCTCGACCAAGTCGGGTCGCCCTTCCTGGTCATCCATCCTTCTTGGCCTGATCGTCCTGTCTCTCGCGCTGTCGATTGCCTACGCGTCGGCCACCGTCTATCGGTGGGCCCGTCAGGTCGGCCGGGCCATCCCGGCGACTATCGTATCGCCGCCCGCAGTGCCAGAAGGTGTCCTGCCGGCTGACGGCACCGTTGCAAAACCGGCCGAGATCCAAAGCCAGGCTGCCCCGGCTGCACCTCAGCCCGCCGGCCAGGCTGACCTGCCCCCACCCGTGCTGCGCCCCGGCCAGCGCGAGCGCGTTACCGTGCTGCTGCTTGGCGTCGACCAACGGCCAGACGAAACCGGCCCCTCCCGTACCGACAATCTGGTCGTGGTCACGGCGAACCTGACCACCGGCAAGGTCGGCATGATCAGCCTCCCCCGTGATATGATTGTCCCTATCCCGGGCACAGATCGTAGCGCCAAGATCAATACAGCCTATTTCATAGGCGAGCTGCGCGAAGAGTCCACTGGCGGCCAGCTGGCCAAGGATACGGTCAGCGAGTTCCTCGGCTATCCCATCGACTACTTCGTCAAAGTCGACTTCGACGGCTTCGTGCGCATCGTGGACCTGATCGGCGGTATCGACGTCGACTTGCCCTACACCATCCACGATGAGGAATACCCCACTATGGACTACGGCGTCACCACCTTTCACCTGGACGCCGGTCCCCAACACCTGGATGGCGAGACCGCCCTCAAGTTCGTGCGCACCCGCCACGGCGACGGCGATTTCGAGCGCGCCCGCCGCCAGCAGCAGGCGCTGGTAGCCATCAAGGACAAAGTTGTCGACAACAAGCTGCTGGCTACCCTCAAGATCTTCGACCTGGTGGATGCCGTCTCCGATACCGTTGAACACGACCTGCCCCCGGCCGACCTCCTGGAGCTGGTTGGGCTGGCCAGCCAGGTTAGCCTCGACGACATAGATCAGCTGGTCCTTGATAACCAGTACGGCAAGGTCGATACCGATAGCCCCTTGGGCTGGATCGTCGTGCCCGATCGTGAAAAGATCCGCCCCGCCGTCGACCGCATCTTCGTCTCGGCGTCTACGGAGCCGCAGATCGACAATGAGGCCTTGGCCCGCCTCAAGTCCGAGCAACAGGCCAACCAGGACCGCCAGAGGGTGGCTAGCAGCTACCAGGCCCAGGCCGCCGCCATGGCCGCGCAGCTCGCCAGCGAAAACGCCACGGTCATCCTCGAGGATGGCACCGGCGATCCTTCCCTCGCCAGCCGGGTAGCCGACTGGCTGCGCGGCCAGGGTTATAACATCGTCAACGTGGAACAGACCAGCACCACAGACTATGCGCGCTCCCAGCTGATCGTGTCCGGCGATAAGCCCTACACCGTCGCCAGCCTGCGCGCCTCATTTGCCGTGCCTGAGAGCAATCTCCACGCTGACGCCAACGCTGGCGCCGATGTCCGCCTGATCGTCGGCCGCGACTTCTATCTGCTGGTATCCAATTGATCCCCGCTCGAGCGAACCATGTACACCAAGATCCTCGTTCCCCTCGATGGCTCCGCCTTCGCCGAACAGGCCCTCTCCCATGCCGAGCGCCTCGCCGCCACTACCGGTGGCGAAATCCACCTGGTCTCCGTGGCCCCCCTGCTCGAGGATCAGGGCCTGGCCGTAGTCGACCTGTATCCGGTTTATGTGTACCGGGAATACCTGGTGGACCAGGCCCATGAGATGAAGCACGTGCGGGATGAGCTACAAAACTACCTGCAACAGCTGTCGCTACGCCTGCAAGCCGCTGGCCACCAGGTGCAGACCGCCATCCGCTTTGGCCAACCCGCCGAGGAGATCATCGCCTACGCCGAGGAGGTGGGCTGCGATCTCATCGCTATGTCCACCCACGGGCGATCCGGCCTCGGCCGCTGGGTCTATGGCAGCGTTGCCGACAAGGTTCTGCGCGGCTCCACCATTCCGGTGCTCCTGGTGCGCGTCCAGGAAGCCGGCCAGGCCTAGCCACCACCTGCTTGACCTAGAGGGGAGACGGGGTCAGATCGTGCGCTCGGGCCAGGGCCTGGGCCATCAAGTCCTCGTGGAAATTCCGCTCCGGCTCACCAGGCCCGGGCCGGCGCTGGATGTACTGGCCCCCAGGCCCCAGGTCCCACGCCAGGCGATTATCCGCTAGCGCATCCCACAGGACCTGGGTCACGCGTTCCTGTAGCTCCGGATCCTCAATAGGCGTGATCAGCTCGATCCGCTCGTCCAGGTTCCGCCCCCGCCAGTCCGCACTGCCGATGAACGTGCGCGGCGCCCCGTTGTTGTGGAAGTAGAAGATGCGGTCGTGCTCCAGAAACCGCCCCAGGATACTGATCACCCGAATGTTCTCGCTATAACCCGCCAGGCCCGGCCGCAGCCGGCAATGGCCGCGGATGATCAGATCGATCCGGACTCCCGCTCGCGAGGCCTCGTACAACTCCTGGATGATCTGCACGTCGTCCAGGGCGTTCATTTTGGCGACGATGCGACCGTTGCCGCTGCGGCGCTGGAAATCACTCTCCTGCCGGATCAGGCCGGTGAATACCCGGCGCATGTCATGCGGTGCCACGATCACTTTGTGATACCGCTGGTCCGGTGCATAGCCGGTCAAAGCATGGAACAGGTTGACGATGTCATAACCGATCGCCGAGGAACAGGTCAGCAGCCCCAGGTCGGTGTACAGTCGCGCCGTCTTGGGGTGATAGTTGCCCGTGCCGATATGGCAGTAGGTGCGGAAGCCATCCCGCTCCTGGCGCACCACCAGCGTGGCCTTCGTGTGAGTCTTCAGCCCCACCAGGCCGTAAGTCACGTGTACCCCGGCATTCTCCAACATCTCGCCCCATTCGATGTTGTTGGCCTCGTCAAAGCGCGCCTTCACCTCTACAAGCACCGCCACCTGCTTGCCCCGATCGGCCGCCTGCATCAAGGCTTTGACGATGGGAGACTCGTCCGACGTGCGATAGATGGTCTGCTTGATGGCGACCACCCGGGGATCGGCGGCTGCCTCCTCCACGAAACGCTGCACGCTGGACGTGAAGGACTCGTAGGGATGATGCACCAACAGGTCACCCTGGCGCATGATGGCGAAGATGTCCTGGGTGTCCTTGGTCTCCCCCTCATGGGCCAGGCGACTGGGGATCACCGGCTCCCAGGGCTTGTACTTGTACTGGGGCGACGGCAGGTTGGCCAGCTCGTGGCAGCTGGTCAGGTCCAGCAAGCCATCCACCTCGAGGATATCCTCCGGCCCCAGTCCCAGTTCGCGGCGTAGCAACGTGCGGACCTCCTCCGGCATGGCTTTCGCCACCTCCAGCCGTACCACCGAGGCGAATCGCCGCTCGCGCAGCTCCTCGGAGATCATCGACAACAGGTCCTCCGCCTCCTCCTCGTCGCGCATCACGTCGGCGTTGCGCGTGATCCGGAACGGGTGAACGCTGACGATATCCATCCCCCGAAATAGTTCATTTACATAATGGGCTATCAGCTGTTCCACAGGGAGGAAATAGCGCTTGTTGTCTCCCGGCCCTGCTGCCAGCGGCAGCCACCGCCCCTGGTTCAGCGGTACCTTGAGCCTGGCAAAGTGCGTGGTGCCGCGCCGTGGATGCCGCATCTGCACTGCCAGGGAAAGGCTGAGATTCGACAGGAACGGGAATGGATGGGTGGGATCCACGGTCAGCGGTGTCAGGACGGGGTAGAAGTAGGTCTCAAAGTATTCGTGCAGGGCGCTGTGTTGCTCCGGCGACAACTCGTCGTAGTCCATCAGCACCACGCCTGCCTGCCTGGCCAACGCCGGCTTCAGCACCTTCTCCCAGGTCGCCGTCATGGTCTGGTGCATCTCGAGCGCCGCACTGCAGATCAGCTCCAGCTGTTCCTCTGGTCGCCGGCCATCCGGGCTCAGCTTGCGCACCCCTGCTTCCCGCTGCCGCTTCAGGCCGCCTACGCGTTTCTGGAAGAACTCGTCCAGGTTGCTGGCCGTGATCGCCGCAAACCGTACCCGCTCCAGGAGCGGCGTGCGCTCGTCCATCGCCAGCCACAACACGCGCCAGTTGAAGTCAATCCAGCTCAGCTCCTGGTTGAAATACAGCGTGGGATCATCCAGTGATGCATTAGGCGGCACGGGCCGGGGCTGGACCGCTTGCGGCACCGCAAACAGCAGTCCCGTCGGTTCGCCTTCCATGCCGTTGCCCCCGCCCGGTCTCTCCACCAGCTGGACAGCTATTTCGGAGGAGGGTGCTGTGCTCGTGGCTACAGCTGGCGGCTCTTTTGCTCCATCTGCCATCGCGAAAACCTCCTGCTGCGTAACCACCGTTGCCCTTGCCACGATTATACCACCCCATCCTCGAAAATGCACGTGCCCTCTGCCCGCATAATCCTTACCCTGCCGCATCCAGGGCCCGCACGGCGGCATCTACGGTCGGGTACATGTTATCTTCACCGATCAGCTCGACCAAGCCCCTGGTGCGGCTGGTCTCCCGTACAGGCGCATGTACGTCGGCCATCGCCACGACCATGCCCTTTCCCAGCAGCTCCTTCACCAGGCTCTCCATCATGTCCGTGCTGGTCAGGTCCAGCTCATCCTGGGCGCTGAAATCGAAGATTACCGCTTTAGGTGGCGGCTCCGCCCTGTCGACCAGGGCCTTCACACCATCGCGAAACGTTAGGGCGTTGGCATAATATAGCGGCCCGTCGAGCCGCGGAATCAATACGCCCGGTATCGGGGTATTCTCAGGGTGCCGGCCCAGGTCCGAATAGGCACCGGAAGTGCCGGGGACGCGCCCCAGCGAGGAGAGATGGGGACGGCTCGATCGGTAGACCACAAACAGCAGCGAGGCCACCAGCCCGATGACCATGCCCTGCAGCACGTCGATGAACAACACGCCCGCCAGCGCCAGGACACGCCCAGGCCAATCTACGCGTATCAGTCCGTGCCTGCCCCTATGCTGGCGTTTTTACCTGAGTTCGTGTAGAATCTCACCATTGCGATCCATCCTCAGGCGCGCCTGCTGCGCCCCATCTCCCAGATCCCAACTATGACCGCCACCGCATGTCCCCTCCCCACCGCCGGCAGCCAGACCGGCCTCCAGGTGCTCCGAGGCCTGGCCCGCGACCGCTCCCTCTTGACCGCCCTCGCCCTCATGAACCGCCATGTCGGCTCGGCGTTCAAGATCACCATGCCGCGCTTCCAGCCCGCCGTGTTCGTCGGCCCCGACTCCAACCGCCAAATCATGGTCACCGACCGCCACTCCTTCCAGTGGCGCAACGAGGGCGACCCCGTGGTCAAGCTCCTGCGCCAGGGCGTGCTGGTCCTCGACGGCCAGTTCCACGACGACGTGCGTTCCTGGATGGACCCCCCCCTGCAGCGGCGCCACGTCCTGCCCCATATCCCGGACTTCTGGCGCTACACCGGCGACGTCATCCATACCTGGCATGACGGCGAGGTGCGCGACATGCTGGTCGAGATGCGCCGGGTGGCCCTCCTCATCTTGATGGGAGCCCTCTACGAGATCGAGTTCCAGCCCGACCTCGACCGCCTGTGGCAGCCCATCATGCACCTGCTGGAGTATATCTCGCCCGGCCCGTGGATCTTCTGGCCCGATATGCCCAGGCCCCAGTACGATGAGGCCATCCACCATGTGGATGCCTATCTCTACGGCATCATCCGCCAGCGCCGCCGCGAGCTGGACCACTTTGGGGTCGAGCCCTCTCCAGGTGACCTGCTGGGCCAGCTGGTGCGCAATCCAGGCATGGACGACGATCTGATTCGCGACCAGTTGCTCACCATGCTGATCGCCGGCCACGATACCTCGACTGCCCTGCTGGCCTGGGTCATGGCCCTCCTCGGCCAGCACCCCGCCATCATGGCCCGGGTGCAGGCTGAGGTGGACGCCGTCCTCACCTCGCGCGACCAGCCCCCTTCCGTCGAGCAGGTCAACCAGCTCGAGCTCATGGATCGGGTCATCAAGGAAGCCCTGCGCCTGTATCCCCCCATCCACGTCGCCAACCGCCAGGCCGCTACCGACGTCACCGTCCAGGGCTACCATGTGCCGGCCGGCACCCGCGTCATGGCCTCCATCTATCTCTCCCACCGGGACCAGGCCTACTGGACGGACCCCGAAGCCTTCTGCCCCGCGCGCTTCGATCACCAGGCCGCCAGCAAACAGCCCCCCTTTACGTACGTGCCCTTCGGCGGCGGTCCTCGCAACTGTATCGGCGCGGCCTTCGCCCAGGTGGAGTCCAAGGTGGTGCTGGCCCGCCTCTGCCAAACCTTCGAGTTCGACCTCCTCAACGGTCCGGAGATCCGGCCCTACATGGGGGCCACCCTGGAGCCGCGGCCCGGCGTGAAGATGCGTCTGCGTCGGCGCCGCTGATAGGCCCATGCCTTACGATTGGCGGCCCCAGGCTGCGCTTACCTTTCTGGCCCTCCCTCTCAGCCTACGGGCCAAACTCCACTACGATTCCCTGGCCAGCCTCGCCCAGGCTCCCGCAGGCGAGCTGCCCATGCTCTCTGTGATCATTCCAGCGCGCAATGAAGCGGCCAACCTGGTGCACCTCCTGCCCTCCCTGCAGCGCTTGGACTACCCCGGCCCCCTGGAGATCATCGTCGTGGACGATAACTCCACGGACCAGACCGCCCGGATCGCCGAGGCCTATGGGGCAAGGGTCGTGCAGATCGACCATCTGCCCCCAGGGTGGAAGGGCAAGCCCCATGCCTGCCACCGCGGCGCTGAGGCAGCCCGCGGCCAGTGGCTGCTCTTCACCGACGCCGATACCCTCCACCTCCCACCCAGCGCCGCCCGCGCCGTCTCCACCGCCCTGCGGCATGGGCTAGACGGGCTCAGCCTGTTCATCAAACAGGAGTGCCGAGGCACCGTGGATCGCCTGGCCCTGATGACCGCCTACGCCGGCCTGTTCGCCGGCGCCCCGCCCGAGGACCGCCTGCTCAACGGCCAGTATATCTTGCTGCGCCGCGATGTCTATGAGCACAGCGGTGGCTTCTCTGCCGTGCGCCAGGAGGCCCTTGAGGATGTGGCCCTCGGCTACCACCTGCGCCAGTTGGGCTATTCCATCGCCGTGCTGCTGGGCGAGGATATGGCGTCCGTGCGCATGTACGGCAGCCTGGCCCAGCTCTGGCACGGCATGAACCGCCTGGCCGCCGACTCCCTGCGCTGGTCAGGCCCCCAGGCCCTCTGGACCGGCCTCTTCGTCACCGCGCTGATGTCGCCCCTCGTGGTCCTCCTGGCCATCGCCAAAGGGGGCCTCAATCGCCGCTGGCTGCCCCTTACCTGGGCCACCGCAACGCTGTCCATGATTCCCTGGGCTCAACGCTTCGGCTCCCCAGCCTGGGCCCTGCTGGTGCCCCTGGGCGCCTTGTTCGTCCAGGCCGCTGCCGCCTGGGGCCTCCTCAGCCGCCTGTTTGGCCGCGGCGTCCTGTGGAAAGGCCGCCGCGTCTAGACCTAACCCCTAACCATCATGACTTACTTCGGCTTTCTCCTGCGCTTCCTCGGTATACCCATCGCCCTCCTTGCCCTCGTCGCCCTCTGGGATACCCGGCGACAGCGGGCAATCCCCCCCTACTTCCGCAGCTGGCCCCTCTGGGCTGCCGTGCTCCTCCATGTGGTGCTGGCCGTGGTCTACACCACTCCCTGGGATAATTACCTGGTGGCTACCGGCGTGTGGACCTACGACCCCGCCCTGGTCACGGGCATCCTTCTGGGCTGGGTCCCCATCGAGGAATACACCTTCTTCGTGGTCCAGACCATCCTGACCGGCCTCTGGCTGGCCTTCCTGATGCGCCGCATGACCTTCGATCGTAGCGCACCCCTGCAACGACGCTGGCGCCTGGTGCCGCTCAGCGTCCTCGGCCTCATCTGGCTGGGCAGCATGGCCCTGCTGATCTCCCGCTATCCCCCCGGCACCTACCTCTCCCTGGAGCTGGCCTGGGCCCTCCCTCCTATCATGTTGCAGGTCGCCTTCGGCGGTGACATCCTGCGCCGCTACGGCCGGCTGGTCCTTCTGTCCATCGCCTCCCTTACCCTCTACCTGTGCCTGGCCGATTTTCTGGCCATCGGCTCCGGTACCTGGGAGATCAGCCCCGAACAGTCGTTCAACGTGCTGCTGGCCGGCGTCCTGCCCGTCGAGGAGATCGTCTTCTTCCTGATCACCAATACCCTCAACACCTTCGGCATGGTGCTCGTTCTGGCCGAGGAAAGCCACCAACGCTTCGGCCACATCCTGGCTACCCTGCGGGAAGGCCGCCATACCCCGGAACAGGCATGAACGAGACTCTCAACCATCTCCTGTGGGTCGCCTTCGCCTTTCTCTGCGGCGCCCTTCCCCTCTCCTATTGGCTCGGTCTCCTTGCCCTTCACGTCGACATCCGCCAGTTTGGAGATGGAAACCCCGGCGGCGCCAACGTGTGGCGCGCCGGGGGCAAGTGGTGGGGCATGCTCGCTATTCTGTTGGACGTCCTCAAGGGCCTGGTCCCGGTGGCCCTGGCCAACTTCCAGGCCGGGTTGGACGGCCTGGCCCTGGTCGCCGTGGCCCTGGCCCCTATCCTGGGCCACGCCTACACCCCGTTCCTGGGCTTCAACGGCGGCAAGGCTATCGCCGTCACCTTCGGCATCTGGACCGGGCTGACCCTCTGGCAGGCCCCGGTCGTCCTCGGCCTGGCCTTCGCCGTCTGGCTCCTGGTGCTGCGCGTCGAGGGCTGGGCCATCCTGGCCGGGATGCTCACCCTCTTCCTCTACTTCATCCTCACCGCCGCACCCTGGACCTGGCTGGCCGTCTGGGCCGGAAGCCTGCTCCTCTTCCTGTGGAAGCACCGCACCGACCTCCGGCGCTCTCCTCAGTGGTCCCGGGGCCTGCTGGGCAAGCTGCTGCCCTCGCGCCAGCCCTAGCTCACTTGCGTGCCACAATCGGGAGATACGACCGCTTCGCCAGCACCGCCGTCGAGCGCGTGCTGGCACCCACGTACGCGACCTGCGTGCGGTTCGGCGACGGTATCGGATACAGCGCCAGCACGCTATCGGCGGTGCATGGGCACGGCGCTTCGCACCGGATATCCGGGCCCAGCTGCTGTAGCTGGGTGGGTTGGAAGATGTTCACCCGATAGATGCGCCAGGTGCCTTCCTGCGGCTCGCCCGTGAACAGCACCGTGGCGTTGTCCAGCCAGTCCGGCGTGATCGCGATTGGCAGGCTCGCTCCCAACCGCGTCGGCGTGCCACCACCAGCGCCGATGGCCCATACGCCGAACGTCGCGTCAGGGGCCTTCTGGCCCCAGAAGGTCAGGTTTAGCCCGTCAGGAGACCAGCGGGGCTCCCATAGCCTGGTGAACCCGCATGTCACCTGCTGCGCCTGCTTGCTGCTCACATCCAACGTGTAAAGACACCGCAATCCACCCGAGCTGGCCGCCAGGGCCAGGCGGGTCTCGTTGGGCGACCACACCAGCTCGGACGGCTCCACCAGTCCCGTATACAGGGTTTCCTTGTTCGTGCCATCCGCGTTCTGCAGGAAGATGGTGGTGAGGTCGGCATAAGCGATCTGGCCACTGGCCGCTGTCGCCTCCTTGCCCGCCTGCCGCCAGGCCGGCGTCCAGCCAGAGCCTAACGTGGTGTACGAGTTGGCCTGGATATCAGCAATGTCAACGTCCACGCTGACCCGCTGGTACCAGAAGCCATTGACAATGTAGCGACTGTCCGGCGCCCAGTCCCAGCCGTACCATGGCCACCCGCTGAGGCTGGTCAACCGGGTGGTGTTCTTACTCACCGTGTCGACCGACTGCCAGAGGGTGCCGGTTATGTTGCCGTCGGCCAGCACCCCTACCTGCCGGCTGTCCGGGGCCCACATGGTGGTGCCGATCGACCACAGCTCGCCCTGGCTGTTGTCGACCACATTCGCAACCTGCGTCGGACTCCCGCCCGCGGGGCTGATCAGATTCAAACTGTAGGTGGCGATACACGCGTTGGCCTCGTCCGCCCCATCACCCGCCTTGGCCACATCGGTGGACAACGCCCCCAGCCGCGCGGCCGGCCGCTCCATCGGCGGCACGGGGCTCTGCGCTGCACTGGGCACTGCCATTACCGCCAATACCACCAGGGCCAGCACTACCACTGAGGTGTGCCAGGCTCGACGCTTGGCTTTCATCATCAACCTCCTCCATCCACTCCGTCTAGTTTGTGAAGCATGGGACACTGCCCAATTATAGTCAGCGTCATCCTATTGTCAACAATTCTTAACAGCAGCCGGGCTAGCCACAGTTGACCCACCCTGCCTTTTGTGTTATGATCGCGGAGCACCCAGCTCAGAGCGGATGGCCTTGCCATGGACCTGCAACCCCGCGGCCAACCTCCAGAATACTCGTTCCGCTGTTTAGAGACGTCACCCGGACCCTGTCCGTTCCCTATTCCGTGCGAATTTTAACAGATGGCAAGGAATTTAAGGAGACCCCCAACATGCCTGAGTCTGCCATGAGCAAGCGCGAGCGCCTTGAGGCCACTATAGCCGGCGCACCCGTGGACCGCCCCGCCGTCTCCCTGTGGCACCACTGGCCCGGCGATGACCAGCGTCCCGAGGACCTGGCCGCCGCCCACCTGGCCTGGCAGCAAGCCTGTGACTTCGACTTCGTCAAGATGATGCCCGCCAGCGACTACAGCCTGCGCGATTGGGGCGTCCAGAGCGCCTGGCTGGGCGGCGATGAGGGCACCCGCACCTATCAGAACCAGGTCATCCAGCAGGTCGACGATTGGGCACGGTTGCCTGTCCTCGACCCCACCACTGGCTCCCTGGCCGAGGCCCGGGAGGCCGTCGAGCTGACCTGTGCCGCGGTCGGCGACGATGTCCCCGTCATCATGACCATCTTCAGCCCCCTCGGCCAGCTCCGCCACCTGGCCGACCGCGACCTGCTCTTCTACCTGCGCCACCACCCCGACGCCGTGCTGGCGGGCCTGGAGACCGTCACCGAGAGCACCGTGCGCTTCGTGGAGTCCCTGCGCTCTACCAGGCTATCCGGTGTCTTCTACGCCGCCCAGATGGCCGAGCCTAGCCGCCTGAGCCGCGCCGAATACCAGCGCTTCGGCCAGCCCTTCGACCTGCGCGTGCTGGAGGCCGCCGGCGATTGGTGGTTCAACCTGTTGCACATCCATGGCCTCCAGGTCTATTTCGACCTCTTCGCCGGCTACCCCGTCCACGCCGTCAACTGGCACGACCGCGAGGGCGGGCCGTCGCTGGCCGCCGGCGCCGAGGCCGTGCGCGGCGCGGTCTCCGGCGGGCTCGATCGCTGGACCATGCTGCGCGGCTCTCCCGCCGACGTGCGCCGCGAGGCTGCCGATGCCCTGGAGCAGACCGGCGGCCGCCGCCTGCTTCTCTCCACCGGCTGCGTGATCATGACCAATACCCCCCTGAACAACGTGCGGGCCGCACGTGCGAGTGTCGCCGGTTGAACCCCTTTGCCTACTGCCCCCACTGCGGCACGCCGCTCGAGACCCGATCCATCCGTGGCCAGGAGCGCCCTTCCTGCCATACCTGCGGCTTCGTTCACTTCGAGGACCCCAAGGTCGCCGTCGGGGTGCTGGTGGTCGACACCGGCCGCACCCTGCTGGTGAAGCGGGCCGTGTCCCCGCGCCTCGGCTATTGGGCCCTGCCCGCCGGCTTCATGGACGCCGGAGAGCTGCCCGAAGAGGCGGCCCGCCGTGAGGTGCAGGAGGAGACCGGACTGGAGGTCGAGCTGGACGGCCTCATTGCTATCGACCGCCTGCCCCACCCGGAGAAAAAGGGCATCCTGCTGACCTATCGTGGCCGGGTGGCCGGTGGCCGCCTTCATCCCCAGGACGACGTAAGTGCCGCCGCTTGGTTCGCCGCCAGCACAATCCCCTGGGATGAACTGGCCTTCGAGACCACCCGGCAGATCCTGCAGGCCTGGGCGACGCCAGGATGAGCCGGCACGGAATTTCCCTGCGTCCGGAGCACGAACCTTGAACTTCATCGATCTGCACTGCCACACTACCGCCTCTGACGGCAAGCTGGCGCCGGTAGACCTCGTCCGACTGGCCGCTGAGCTCGGCCTGCGCACCATCGGCGTCGCCGACCACGACACCACCGACGGCATCGACGAGGCCCTGGCGGCCGGCTCCACCTATGGCGTGGAGATCATCCCCGCCGTCGAGCTCAGCTGCGATGTCCCCGAGGGCGAGTTGCACATGCTGGGCTATTTTCCCGCTTACCACGACCCTGCGTTCCAGACTGAGCTGCAGCGCCTCCGCGAGGGTCGAGTCGGCCGCGCCGAGGCTATGGCCCAACGCCTCACCGAGCTGGGCTATCCCGTGTCCTTCCAGCGCATCCAGGAGCTGGCCGGCGACGGCGCCATCGGCCGCCCCCACGTCGCCCAGGCTCTGGTCGAATCCGGCCACGTCGCCAGCAAGTCCGAGGCCTTCGATCGCCTGATCGGCCGTAACGGCCCGGCCTACGTCGAGCGCGCCAAGCTCGAGCCGGCCGATGCCTGCCGATTGATCCGCCGCGCCGGCGGCCTGCCCGTCTTCGCCCATCCTTTCATCATCCGCTCCGATGGCCAGGCCCTTGAGCCGCTGCCGGTTGCGGAATCGCTGCCCGAGCTGGTGGCCGCCGGCCTGGCCGGCCTGGAAGCCTACTACCCCCGGTACACCTCGGCCCTGACCAATCGGTTGCTCAAGCTGGCCCGGCACTACGATCTCCTGGTCACCGGCGGCTCTGACTTCCACGGCGACGGCAACGCCGGCGGCTCCCTGGGCAGCGTCTATGTACCCCCCAAATGCCTGGCAGCTCTCCGGGAAGCTCACCAGGCCGCCGAGGCGCCCCATGCTTGACTTCGCCATCGACCTGGCGCGCCAGGCCGGCCAGCTTCTCCGTACCTTTCACGCCGCCGGTCCCAACCAGGTCGCCAGCAAACAGAGCAGTGTCGACCTGGTCACCGAGGCCGACCTGGCCGCGGAACAGCTCATCGTCAAGGCCCTGCATGACCGCTTTCCTGGCCACAGGCTGGTCACCGAGGAGGGCGGCGGCACCCTGGCCCTGGCCGGCCCCGAATGGGTGGTCGACCCCCTGGACGGCACCACCAACTTCGCGCACGGCCTGCCTGTGTTTTCCGTCACCCTGGCCTTCCTCCGGGATGGCGTCGTGCAGCTCGGAGTTACCTATGATCCCCTGCGGGATGAGATGTTCTGGGCCTCCCGCGGGCAGGGCGCCTGGTGCAACCGCCGCCAGCTGCGCGTGTCGGCTACAGCCGAGCTCGGCCGTAGTCTCCTGGCCACCGGCTTCCAGTACGACCGGGCCTCTAACCCCGATAACAACCTGGCCGAGTTCAGCTACTTCATGCCCCGCACCCAGGGAGTTCGCCGCGCCGGTTCAGCCGCGCTGGACTTGGCCTATGTGGCCGCAGGCCGCCTCGATGGTTACTGGGAAAAAGGGCTCAACGCCTGGGACCTGGCCACCGGAGCGCTCCTGGTCGAGGAGGCCGGCGGCTATGCAGCCACCTACGCCGGGCACCCCTGGCTGCCCGGGTACCATAATATCGCCGTCTGCAACGGCGCCCCTACCCTGCAGGCTGCCTTCCTGTCCGGCCTCAGCCACGCCCGCCAGGGGCTTCCTCTGCCACGGTAGGCACCCACCGGCATGTATATCGATCCTCGCCCCCGCCGCCGCAAACGCCGCTCGTCACTGCCCGGCTTCATCCTCGTGCTGGCTGTCCTGGCCATCGCCGCGCTTATGGCCAACCAGCGCTACGACCTGATCCGCAATCCCTTTGAGACCCCCACGCCAACCCCCACCCCTACCCGCGCCACCATCTCCTTCCTGGCCGAGGGACAACAGCTGGAAGAGCAGGGCCGGTACGCCGAGGCCATCGAGCTCTACCAGGTCGTAGCCCGGCGCGAGCCGGACAACGACGAGATCCGGCGTGTCCTGTCCCGCCTGCTGATCTACGCCAGCCGTGCCGAGGAAGCCCTGCCCTACGCCGAGCAGGCCGTGGCCATCGACGAGGAGAACGCCGCCAACCAGGCCAGCCTTGCCATGGCCCTGGACTGGAACAGCCGCTTCGACGAGGCCTACACCGCCGCCCAGCTGGCCGTCGAGCTCGATCCGGAGCTGCCTGAGGCCCATGCCTACCTGGCCGAGGCCCTGGCCGACCTCGGCAGCTGGTACCAGGCCGCCGACGAGGCCGCCATCGCCGTCGAGCTGGAGCCGCGCAACGTCGACGCCCAACGCATCCTGGGCTATACCTACGAGGTCCAGGGCAAATACCAGGAGGCCCTGGCCGAATATGAGAAGGCCGTGGCCCTTGACCCCACTCTGGCCTACCTGTACCTCAACATGGGCCGTAACCACCGCGCCCTCAACGATTTCGAGAGCGCCGTCGCCATGTTCCGCCGCGGCCTGGAGGTCGCCTCCGAAGACCCCTGGCTGCGCTTTGAGCTCGGCAAAACCCTCTTCCAATCCGGCGACCAGGAGCTCGGCCTGCGTGAGCTGCGCAAAGCCGTCGAGCTTAAGCCCGACATGCCCGATGCCTATACCCAGCTGGGCGTCGGGCTCTACCTCCGCCGCGCCTACGAAGAGGCCATCGAGAATATGCAAAAGGCCATCGACCTGGGCGCTGACACGGATATCAACTACTACATCATCGGCCTGTCCTACCTCAACCTCGAGCAGATGGACTGCGACAACGGCGTGCCCTGGCTCCACAAGGCGCTGGACAAGAACCCCGACGCCGTGCCGGCACTGGACGGGCTCAAACGCTGCGGCGTTCAGCCCTGAACCCCCTACCTCACCCTCCTCTCCCTTCATCAACTTGACTCGCTGATTTGCACGATTAGCGGAGGTCGTGTATCATACTGCCTGTTAGCACTCTCTGGTCCTGAGTGCTAACAACGCTTATGCCTGTAGTTCCTGGTGCCCTGTGCACTACATCATAACCCTGAGGAGGATAACGATCTATGGACCTTAAGCCGCTAGGCGATCGACTGTTGGTGAAGCCTGTGGAGCAGGAAGAGAAGACCGCTTCCGGCATCATCCTGCCGGAGACGGCCAAGGAAAAGCCCCAAGAGGGCGAGGTGCTGGCCGCCGGCCCCGGCGCCCGCAAGGAGGACGGCGAGCGTATCGCCATGGACGTGAAGGTCGGCGACCGGGTTCTCTACGCCAAGTACGCCGGCACCGAGATCAAGATGGATGGCCAGAAGTATCTCATCCTGCGCGAGAGCGACATCCTGGCTATTGTCAGTTAAGCTGCAACAACCCAACCTTTCCCCAGCAATTGCACTGGTACAGACACCACGAGGAGCATAGACGAAAATGGCAAAGCAACTGGTTTTCTCAGAAGATGCTCGCCGCCACCTGAAGATCGGCGTCGACATCCTGGCCAATGCGGTCAAGACTACCCTCGGCCCTAAGGGCCGCAACGTGGCCCTGGACAAGAAGTGGGGCGCCCCCACCATCACTCACGACGGCGTTACCGTGGCCAAGGAGATCGAGCTGGATGAGCCCTTCCAGAACATGGGCGCCCAGCTGCTCAAGGAAGCCGCCACCAAGACCAACGATATCGCCGGCGATGGCACCACCACCGCTACCGTGCTGGCCCAGACCATCGTCAATGAGGGCCTGAAGAACGTGGCCGCCGGCGCCAACCCCATGCTACTGAAGCGCGGCATCGAGAAGGGCGTGGCCGCCTTGTCCGAGGCCATCAAGGCGCAGGCCATTGAGATCACCACCAAGGAGGAGATCGCCTCCGTGGCCGCCATCTCGGCCCAAGACCAGGAGATCGGCGACCTCATCGCCGACGTCATGGACAAAGTCGGCAAGGACGGCGTGATCACCGTCGAGGAGTCCAAGACCGGCCTGGCCTTCGAGACCGAGTACGTCGAGGGTATGCAGTTCGATCGCGGCTATATCTCCCCCTATTTCATCACCAACCCCGAGCGCATGGAGGCCGTGATCGAGGAGCCTTACATCCTGCTCACCGACAAGAAGATCTCCGCCGCCGCCGACATCGTCCCCATCCTGGAGAAGCTGATCCAGCTGGGCCGGCGTGAGCTGGTCATCATCGCCGAGGACGTGGACAGTGAGGCCCTCGCCACCCTGGTGCTCAACAAGCTGCGCGGCGTCTTCAATGTGCTGGCCATCAAGGCCCCTGGCTTCGGCGATCGCCGCAAGGCCATGCTGCAGGATATGGCCATCCTCACCGGCGCCCAGGTCATCACCGAGGAGATGGGCCGCAAGCTCGAGACCACCCAGATCGGTGACCTCGGTCGCGCCGATAAGGTCGTCGCCACCAAGGACGACACCACCATCGTCGGCGGCCAGGGCGATGAAGCCCAGATCAAGGGCCGCATCGAGCAGATCAAGGTCGAGATCGACAACTCCACCAGCGACTACGACCGCGAGAAGCTGCAGGAACGCCTGGCCAAGCTGGCCGGCGGCGTGGCCATCATCCGCGTCGGCGCCGCCACCGAGGTCGAGCTCAAGGAGAAGAAGCACCGGGTCGAGGACGCGCTCAGCGCCACTCGCGCCGCCGTCGAGGAGGGCATCGTGCCCGGTGGCGGCGTGGCCCTGGTCAACGCCGTCGGCGCCCTCGATAAGGTCGAGGCCGATGCCGAGGGCGACGACATCAAGACCGGCGTGCGCATCCTGCGCCGGGCCCTCGAAGAGCCCATGCGCCAGATCGCAGCCAACGCCGGCAAGGACGGCGCCGTCACCGTCGAGACCGTGCGCCGCCTGCAGAAGGACCAGAACAACCTGCGCGTCGGTTACGACGTCATCGGCGAGGAATACAAGGACATGGTCAAGGCCGGCATCATCGACCCGGCTAAGGTGACCCGCGGTGGCCTCGAAAACGCCGCCAGCATTGCCGCCATGATCCTCACCACCGAGGCCCTGATCACCGACATCCCCGAGAAGGACAAGGGCCCGGCCATGCCGCCGGGCGGCGGCATGGACTTCTAACCGCCACCACCCCCTGATCCCCTGTCCGTTACCCCAGGCCACCGGTACCCCCGGTGGCCTGGGCCTTTTCATCCCCCTACGTTCATGACTCGCCCCCCTCCCCAATGGCGACCAGAACCCCATCCTCGGTGGCCACATACACCCGCCCCGGCGCGAGCGCCCCACCCACCGGCCTGCCCCCCCGCTCCACCGCCAACTCCCACGTGGCCGCCGGCCGGTCCACATTGTACGCCGCACACTCCAGAGTGACGCCGTCCGCGATAGACCCCCGTACGATGCCGCCACAGGCATAGGTCGTGCCATCCTGCGCCACTCCCACCAGCACGCTGGCGTTGTCCGGCCAGGGATAGTCGACGACGTTCAACATGTTCCCCTCCCTGTCGGCCCACAATAGCTTGACGAACTCGAAGCTGCTGCCATAGTAGATCCACAGACGCCCACCTGGGGTGACCCCGATGACGCTCGGGATGCGGAACCCCAGGTTCAGTGCCAGCAGGTCCAGCCGCGCCTGGGGGATGACCTCAACCCCGTCCCCGCTCCATGCCACCTGGTCCACCGTTTCCTGGCCCCCCAGGTAAAGGTTGCCATCGGCCCCCACCACGTAGCGATCGAGGATCATGTCCGTCTGGTTCACCAGGGTAGCGCCGGTAGCCGCATCCAGCAGTATGTCCTCGAAAAGCACCAACCGCTCGTCCGCACTCAGGTGAGGCTGGGGCGATACGTAGCTGTAGGTCGGCAGGCCGACCTGCCATTTGACCTCTCCGAAGGAGTCTACGGCGATCAGGCTGCGCTCCGTCGGGTAGTAGGCCGTCCCGCTGGCGTCGACCACCGGACCCGAAAGCGGCATCGCGCCAGGCTCCGCCTCCACCGACCACACCTGGTCCCCTTCTGGCCCATACGCCGACAGCCGGCCTTCCCGGTCCAGCACGTAGATGTGCCTCTCGCCGCTCAGGGCCGGCGTGCCCACGGGAGGAGCCGGTAACTCAGTCTGCCAGCGCACGCCGCCGTCGGCATCCAGCGCATAGAGAATGCCGCCCTTGGATGCCACGTAGACCGTGCCATCCGCGGCCACCACCGGGCCGCCCGCGAACCCCTCGGCATCCTCGAATCGCCACAACAGCTCGGGAGCCTGCGGTCCGCCGGCGTTCGCCCAATAGGTGCCCTGGGCATCGTGCTGCGGACCAGCCCAGTGATGGGAACCCGGCACCTGGATGGCCGAGGCTGCCACCGGCGCCCCCGTCGCCCGCAACAGAACCAGGCCGCTAGCCATCACCAGGAGCAGCAGCGCGCCGATGGCCAGCGCAGCGCTGTGGCGAGTGCGCCACCGGCCGACCTGCTCCCAGGTGATGCCCGCCCGGGCCACCGTCTCGCCTACCCGGTTCCGCCGCCGCCCACGCTGGGGGTCGAACTGCCTCCGCAGCCCCTCGCCCAACAGGTTGAAGCCCAACACCACCACAAACACCATGGCTCCGGCCGCCAGCAATAGCCAGGGATGGCGCAGCGCGATCTGCGCGCCGCTGGCCAGCATCTGCCCCAGCTCAGGCGACCCACTGGTACGTACCGCGGTCCAGTCCCCCAACGGCACCCAGATGGCGTTGGCGAAGTAGCCCAGGAAGCCCAGGCTCGCCGTCACCAGCAGCGCCGTGCTGATCTCGAAGGGCAACAGGATCCACACCACCGGCATCAGGTGCGGCAAGACGTGCCGGCCTACGGCGCTGACCTCCGAGGTGCCCAGGGCCTGGGCCGCCTCCACATAGGGCTGGGCCTTGATCAGGCGCGTCTGGTCATGCACGATGCGCGCCACCTCGGCCCACCCGGTCAGGCACAGCCCCACCACGAACGCCCATATCCCCCACTCCGGGCCAAAGGCCGCAATCACACACAACGCGACCAGCAACACCGGCACGCTCACCGCAATGGTCGTCACCCCTTCCAACACTCGCGCCAGGGAGCCCGTAACCCACCCCGACGCCATGCCCATGCCCAACCCCACCAACAGCCGCAAGGCCGCGGCCACCAGCACCAGCACCAGCGTGGGCCGCAGGGCCCACAGCAGCTGGCTCCAGGTATCCCGGCCCAACTCGTCCGTGCCCAGGGGATATCGTGCCACCTGCCCGGGCACCAGCGGCGGCTTTACCCATTCCCCCGCCTCCGCATCCCGCACGATGTACACCGGCTTCATCGGGTCGTGAGGCGCCAGCACGGGTCCCAGCACGGCCAGGGCCACTATCACCAGCACCAGGCCGGCGCCGATCCATAAGGGCCAGTTGATCGGCGCCCGCCACCCCACCGCATAGGCTTGGGCTCCCACCGGGGAGGGTGGCGCTGCCGGCGCCAGGGGCTGGCTAGGCACGGCTGGGCTCCAGCACCTCTACCCGTAAGCGCGGATCCACAGCGTGCACCGCAATGGTGCTTGCGGTGTCGGCCAGCAAGAACAGGAAACCGAAGATGGTCAGGATCGCCGCCACCAGCTCGGGATACAGGAAGAAACGCTGCGCCCCCTGCATCACCCCACCCACCGACGCCACGGTGGGTGGTAACAGGGCCAGGGCCAGCAGCCGTCCCAGGCCCGGCCAGGCGAAGAGCCACTCCACCACGATCAGCTCCCCCACCATCAGGCGGAACGACGCCGCCACGGTCAGGATGACCGCCGGCAGGGCGTTGCGCAGCGCATGCTTCCAGCGGATCGTGCGATTGGGCGTGCCCCGGCTGCGCGCCGCGACCACGTACTGCTTGCCCAGCTCGTCTATCAGCACCCCCGAGGTGGCCTGCGCGATCTGCATGGCCGGCCGCACGCTCAGCGCCAGCACCGGTAGGACCAGGTGCATGTCCCACCCAAACCCCTGCAGCGGCAGGAGTGGCCGCGCGTCCTCACCGCTGCGCAGGTAAAGGGCCAACAAGAGACTGATGCCCAGCGCGCCGATGAAGAAGCTGGGCGCCG
>JAULUH010000514.1:29290-31907 GCA_032111745.1 Anaerolineae bacterium
CCACGCTCACGCTGATGGCAAACGCGATCGCCACCAGCCCCAGGCTGGCCCCGGCCGCCCGCCAGGCCACCGCCGAGACCGCCTCGGCCTGCACGCCGACCACCGGCATCGTGCCGAGATCGCCCCGCACTACACCCGCCAGGTAGTCGCCGTAGAGCTGCAAGATGGGCACCGAGGTATCGACGGCGCTGCCGAAGGGGTTCTGGGCCAGCTGCACCCGTTGCGCCAGGTGCGCATAGGCAAAGGCGACGAAGTTGATCGCCAACAGCGCCACCGGTATGAGCAGGAGCCGGCGCAGGATGAAGCGGGTCATGAAGCCCTTTCGCTGGCTATTGCCAGCCCGAGATCGATCGCAGACCTACAGGCCAATCGGCCCATCCGGCTGACCTGTGCCGCCCCTGCTACAGCGCTTTTCACTGTCCTATGAGTCACAGTATAATGCCCGTGCAGGTTCACTGCCGCCACTATTGTGGCATCGATCATGCCGCCGGTCAAGTCCGCCATCCTTGGCGCACCTGACGGATGCGCGAGACCTATCTTCCCGTAGGGTGCGGCCCTCCGTGGCCGCCCGTCTATTGCCGCCAGTTTCGTCCCTGTTCAATCGTCGTCGTGTGCTCTTCCACATGACATAGCTGGAACCGATGCCTCCCATCCTTCCCCCTGCCATCGCCGAGGTGCAGCAGATCACGGCCAACCCCGAACCCGTGCTGCGCAACCTGCAGATCACCCAGTGCTACCACGAGCTGTCCCTCGCCATGGCCGCGCTCACCGGGCCGCTGGCCAACTGGTGTACCTTCGCCACCTGGGCCTCCAAACAGGCCGGCCAGAGCATTCGCCAGGAAGACCTGGCCCGCACCCTCGAGCGCCTGATCCAGGACACTCCGGATGCCCAACAGGCCGCGCAGGCGACGGCCGCCATCGCCCTCGAAGTGGGCGGGGAACAAGGCCGCAGCGTGCCCGGCGCAGCCCAAGCCCTGTGGCAGGCCCTCAACCCCCTGGCCGCCTTCTCCCGGGTCAGCGACGCCGTCGCTCGGGGCAACCGCAAGGTGTTCGGCGAGATCGGCTATGAGTTCGCGCGCTTCCTGGCTCTCTTTTCCGCCAGCCAGCCCTCTGCGTTACAACTGGAGGAGTTCTACGCCGGGCTGCAGCCAGGCGACCCGCCGGACGGCCAGCGCTACCTGCGCCAGGCCTTTGGTCGCTACCACCAGGCCCTGTCCGAGCCCAATTCCAAGGCCCGGGCTGAGCTCATGCTCCTGGCCAATATCGAGATTGGCTTTCACGAGCAGACCCGGCTGCAGCCCGACATCCTCGAGGCCATGGAGGCCCCGATATATGACCCCCAGCAGTTGCGCCGGCAGTTGATGCATGAGCTGTTCCCGTCCCCGGAATCCCGGCTCCATCTGTGGATGGCCCACCTCAGCGGCCAGGCCAGGCCCGTGCTGGACGCCCGCGACCGCTTCGCCGACGAGGCGCAGCGGCTCGCCCGCCTTGCCGTCACCGAGCAGATGATGACCCTCGGCCTGCCCCACGGCCAGGTGCTCCGCTTGGGCCAGGACCTGCGCGCCGGTTTTTCGGCGGACCTGCAACAGATCGACAATCCCGACCTGCTGGCCCTACTCCGGCTGATCGATCCCACTCCGGACAGCGTGGCCGGTACTGGCGCTGAAGACTGGAGCAGCCTGCCGGATCGCCTTCACTTCATCGCCGACCTGTTCCGCGCCCGGGTCCACGATGGCAACCTGCTGGGCCCACCCTTCAACCCCCAACAAGTAGAGGCCCTGAAGGCCAACCGGCGGCCTGAGGGGCGGCTATAAGACCAGCCGCGCGATTGGGCCGCCGATCCCTTCCCTGGCCTCTGTCCCTACCACGGCGACTGCCTGGAGGGGCTGGCGTCAGGCCCGGCGCTGGAGGCCCGCTGGTCCCAACGCGCCGAGACCCTGCCGCCCGACCATCCCGCCTGGACCCTGGAGGCTGGCTACCTCGCGCTGGCGCTGGTCAACCTGGTCTGCATCCTGTCACCCCAGCGCATCGTCGTGGGTGGCGGCGTGATGAGCCAGCCCGGGTTGCTTGCCCGGGTGCGCGGGCGGGTGCAGGCCCACCTGAACGGCTACATTCAGGCGCCGGAGATCCTGCAGGAGATCGACACCTACATCGTGCCGCCCGGGCCGGGTGCTGGGCGCCATCGCGCTGGCCCAACAGGTCGTGTCCTAGCCCTGCCTCCGCGCCGGCCCTGGGTCAGGTCCTAGCGCTCCGCCCCAGGCGCGCGCAGCGTGCCATCCGCCAGCTCCCATAGCGTGGTCGCAAAACGCTCGATGAAGTAGCGGTCGTGCACCACGGCCAGCACCGTGCCCTCGAAGTTCGCCATGGCCGCTCGAAGCTCTCTCGCGAGGGGATGTCCAGGTGATTGGTCGGCTCGTCCAGCAGCAGGAAGTTGCAGCCCCGCACGGCCAGCAGGGCCAGGGCCAGCCGGCTGCGCTCGCCGTAGCTGAGTCGGCCCACCGGGATGAACACCGCGTCCCCGGTAAACAGGAAGTAGTGCAGGAAGCTGCGAGCCTCGGTCTCGTTCAGCGGGGCAGCCTCGCGCACCAGTGACAGAGGCGTGGCCGCGCTGTCGAGA
>JAULUH010000515.1:0-454 GCA_032111745.1 Anaerolineae bacterium
CGCGGAAGGGGTCATCTTCGCCTGGGGCGGCCTCACGGGCGGGTTCAGCCTGTATGCCAGGGACGGAAAGCTGCGGTACTGCTACAACTTCCTTGGGCTCAACTACTACACCGTCGAAAGCACCCAGGCCATCCCGGCCGGCCAGCACCAGGTACGGATGGAGTTCGTCTACGACGGTGGCGGCCTGGGCAAGGGCGGCGGCGTGGCGCTGTTCTGCGACGGCCAGCAGGTCGGCGCAGGCCGCGTCGAGATGACCCAGCCCTTCTGCTATTCGGCAGACGAGACGGTTGACGTGGGCATGGAGGCCGGCTCGCCCGTGTCGCCGGACTATGGCCCGCGCGGCAACGCCTTCAATGGCGAGGTCAACTGGGTCGAGGTCGACGTGGACAAGGACGCGCTGGACCAGGATGACTTCCTGGCACCGGAGGAGCGCTTCCACGTGGCGATGGCATTG
>JAULUH010000515.1:464-4865 GCA_032111745.1 Anaerolineae bacterium
ACCCTCGATTTCTGCACCGGCGAGACGGTTTGGAAGAAGATGGCGGGCACCGGAGTCGAGTACGACAGCTTCTACCCGGCTGAGGGCATCGGGCCGAACGGCGCCTTATACACCGGGACCTACGTCGGGATCATGCCGGTCAGGGACACGCGTTGACCCCATGTAGCCGGGGAGGTGCTCTGCGCCTTCCCGGCGTTCGACCCGTATTCAGGAGTATGGAACATGAACACACGGGACAGGCTCCAACGGGAGATCCTCCCCATCCCCGACATCCCCCATGTCGGGCTGACCACCTACGACGCCAAGGACCCGGATACGAAGTATCCCCCCATCGAGCCGCTGCGGCCGCCCACGGGCGCGCCCAACGTCCTGATCGTGCTGCTGGACGACGTGGGCTTTGGCGCCTCGTCCGCCTTCGGCGGCCCCGTGCACACCCCCACCGCGGAGCGGCTGGCGGCGGACGGGCTCAAGTACAACCGCTTTCACACCACGGCCGTGTGCGCGGCGACGCGCCAGGCGATGCTCACGGGGCGCAATCACCATACGGTTGGCATGGGCGGGATCACCGAGATGGCTACCTCGGCGCCCGGTAACTGTGCGGTGCGTCCCAAGAACTGTGCCCCACTGCCTGAGACCCTCAGGCTGAACGGGTACTCCACTGCCCAGTTTGGCAAGTGCCACGAGGTGCCGCCATGGGAAACCAGCCCATTGGGCCCCTTCGACCATTGGCCTACCGGCAGCGGTTTCGAGCATTTCTATGGCTTCATCGGCGCCGAGTGCAACCAGTACTATCCTGGCCTCATCGAAGGGACTTCCAGGGTGGAGCCGGACAAGCTGCCCGAGGAAGGCTATCACCTGACCGAGGCCCTCGCCGACCGAGCCATCACCTGGGTGCGGCAGCAGAAGGCGCTGATGCCTGACAAGCCCTTCTTCGTGTACTTTGCACCCGGGGCGACGCATGCCCCGCACCACGTGCCGAAGGAATGGTCGGCGAAGTACAAGGGCAAGTTCGACCAGGGCTGGGATAAGCTGCGTGAAGCGACGTTCGCCCGGCAGAAAGAGCTAGGCGTCATCCCAGCCGACTGCGAGCTCACCAGGCGTCACCCCGAAATCCCGGCCTGGGACGAGATCGCGGACGAGTTGAAACCGATCCTGGCGCGCCAGATGGAGATCTACGCCGGGTTCCTGGAGCACACCGATTACCACGTCGGGCGCCTGATCGACGCCCTGGCCGACCTGGAGATCCTCGACGACACCCTGATCTACTACATCATCGGCGACAACGGCGCTAGTGCAGAAGGCTCGCTCCAGGGCACGTTCAACGAGATGTTGCCTCTCAATGGGTTCGGGTTTATGGAGACTCCGGAGTTCCTCAGAGAGCACATCGACCAGTTCGGCGGGCCGCAGGCCTACAACCACTATGCGGTGGGCTGGGGGCACGCCATGGACACGCCGTACCAGTGGACCAAGCAGGTCGCCTCGCACTGGGGCGGCACGCGCAACGGGACCATCGTCCACTGGCCCAAGGGCATCCGGGCCAGGGGCGAGATCCGCAGCCAGTTCTGCCACGTAATCGACGTGGCGCCGACGATGCTGGAAGCGGCGGGGCTGCCCGAGCCGGCTTTCGTCAACGGCATCCAGCAGAAGGCCTATGAAGGCGTGAGCATGCTTTACTCATTCGACAATGGCCAGGCAGCAGAGCGGCACGAGACCCAGTACTTCGAGATGGTCGGCAATCGCGGCATCTACCACAAGGGCTGGACTGCGGTCACCAAGCACCGCACGCCCTGGGAGACGGGAGCGATCCGGACCGTCGCCTTTGACGACGACGTGTGGGAGCTGTACGACACGAACGCCGATTGGACGCAGGCCCGCGATCTCTCTAAGGAGATGCCCGACAAGTTGCACGAGCTGCAGCGTCTATGGTTGATCGAGGCGGTCAAGTACAACGTAGTGCCGCTGGATGACCGTCTCTCCGAGCGCCTCAACCCGGATCTGGCCGGGCGCCCGCAGTTGGTGCGCGGCAACCGGCAGTTGTTCTTCGGCGGGATGCAGGGCCTGGCCGCTGGTTCAGTCATCAACATCTACAACAAGACCCATGCGATCACGGCTGAGGTCGTGGTGCCGGAAACAGGTGCAGAGGGGGTCATCTTCGCCTGGGGCGGCATCCCCGGCGGGTTCAGCCTCTACGCGAAGGATGGGAAGCCCAAGTACTGCTACAACTTCTGCGGGATCAAGCGCTTCTTCGTCGAAGGCGCGCAGCCGATCCCTGCCGGCACCCATCAGGTGCGCATGGAGTTCGCCTACGACGGCGGCGGCCTCGCCAAGGGCGGCACCGTGTCGCTCTACCTCGACGGTCAACAGGTGGGCGAAGGCCGCGTCGACATCACCGAGCCTTTCGCCTTCTCGGCGGACGAAACCATTGACGTGGGAATGGAAGGAGGTTCACCGGTCTCGCCGGACTATGGCCCGAAGAACAACGCCTTCAGCGGCAAGGTCAACTGGGTAGAGTTCGACGCGGATAAAGATGCGCTGGACCAGGATCACATCCTTACCGGCGAAGAGCGCTTCCGCGTGGCGCTGGCGTTGCATTAGGTATGGCGAAGGTATCCTGACTCAATAAGGAGATAACTCATGGCTCTGCGCAACACGCTCCAGTCACCCCAACCGGTTGATGGCCAGGCACTGAGCCGCCGCCGCTTCCTGCAAGGCAGCCTGGCGGCAGCCGCGGCCGCGACCATCGCGTTACCCCTCAGCAGCAGCGAGGCCGCAATCCTGCAGCCGAGCTTGCGCGACGCACCGCCCGTGCCGAAGAAAGGCAAAGGGCCGAACATCTTGATCATCCTGTGCGACCAGATGCGCTTCCCGCCGGTCTACGAGTCCGAGGACACGAAGAAGTTCCGCCAGGACAATCTCACCTTCCAGCAGACGCTGCTCGCCAACGGGCTCGACTTCCAGCGTCACTACGCGGCGTCCGCCGCCTGCGTGCCATCGCGGGCGTCCATCATCACCGGCCACTACCCGTCGCTCCACGGCGTCAGCCAGACCGTGGGGGGAGCCAAGAAAGACTTCGAGCAGGACACCTTCTGGCTCGACCCGAACAGCGTGCCAACGTTTGGCAACTATTTCCGTCACGCAGGCTACCTCACCTTCTGGGTAGGTAAGTGGCACGCCTCCGCCGCGAACATGCTCATCCCCGGCACCCAGGAGCCGTTGCTGAGCTTCGATCCCGACACGGGAATACCCGATTCCGCAAAGGAACAGCTCTACCTTGCAGCAAACCGTCTGGACCCCTTTGGCTTCGCCGGCTGGATTGGACCGGAGCCCCACGGGGCCTTGGCCACCAACAGTGGGTCTTCCGTGCCGGAGGGTGTGCTGGGCCGCGATGTGGGCTTTGCGGACCAGGGTGTGAAACTGATCCAGGACCTCGACCGGCACCCCAACTCCGCCCCCTGGTTGGTCGTCTGCTCGTTCACCAACCCCCATGATATCAGCTGTTGGGGCCTGCTCGACCAGTTCCCCGAGTCGGGCTTTGAGTTCAATATCGATAACGCGATCGTGCCTGCCGCCGATAAGCTGTTCACGGACGATTTCCAGGACACACTCCTAGACGACCTCGGGAACAAGCCGACCGCCCAGTTGAGCTATCGCGACACCTACCACATCTGGCAACAGCCGATAGTGGCCGTCGAGCGATACCACCGGTACTACTACCAGCTCCACAAGAACGTGGATGACCAAATGTGGAGGGTGTTTAGCGCCCTGTTGGAGTCGCGCTATCGGGACGACACGATTGTCGTCTTCACCTCCGACCACGGCGAATTGCTCTCGGCACACGGCGACATGCACCAGAAGTTCTACCAGGCCTATGAGGAAACGGCCCGGGTACCGCTGATCATCTGGAACAAGCAGCTCTTCCCGGTACCGCGCTCGGTCGACACGCTGACCAGCCATGCCGACCTCGCGCCGACGCTGCTGGGACTGGCGGGCATCGATCCCGAACCGATCCGCCAGATGCTGGCCGTGAACCACAGCGACGCCGTTCCCTTCGTGGGCCGCGACCTGAGCCCCCTCATCCTGGGCGAGGTCGACCCCACCAGCATCAACGATCCTGTCTACTTCATGACCGATGACGATGCCAGCCGGGGCGTGGATATGAAAAAACGGGACGGGACGGGTTACATGCCGGTCGTGGAGCCCAATTCCGTAGAAACGGTTATTGCGCGTCTCGACGACGGCCACCTGTGGAAGTTCTCCCGCTACTTTGACAACCCTCAGTACTGGAGCAGCCCCGGCACGCCAGGGTCGGAAGCTGACGACGCCGAGGACGTGCTTCAGGTGCAGCTAGAGCCAGACCCCGATCCCTCCCCGCCCGAACCGGAGCCGACGTGGGTTGTGAAA
>JAULUH010000516.1:0-3017 GCA_032111745.1 Anaerolineae bacterium
AGACAGGTCTACGCGAAGATTCACGCGAGGTAGTGCATATGCTGAACTCGACTCCCACCAGCGCCCCCGAGCAGGCGGCGGACCAGCCCGTGCAGCAACCGCTGTTTCCCCGGCCCGGCCGGCCGGCCCTCTATCCGCCCCCCCCAGCCTCGCACACGCCGCTCAACCCCCGCTCCTCCCTCTCCGCAGCGGCTAACGCGTTCTACAATCACATGACTCTGCAGGGCTTCTCCGAGAACACGGTGAAGGCCTTTGCCGGCGACCTGCGCCTGTTCATGCAATACGTGCCCCCCAGCTCTAACATCAGCCGCATCGCCACCCGCGATCTGGAGAACTACCTGGCCTGGCTGCGCACGGAGCGAGACACGCCCTGCAGCCCCAAGAGCTTCGCCCGGCGGCTCACCACGCTCAAGGTCTTCTTCAAGTGGCTGTACGACACCGACGTCATCGCCGACGACCCCGCCGCGCCCATCGCCCACCAGCCCGTCAGCACCCCCCTGCCCGAGATCCTCTACGACGACGAGGTGGAGCGGCTGCTGCGCTATACCCGCGACATGCTGTGGGCGCCCAAGCCCGACGCCCGGCCCTATCTCCTGGCCGGCCTCATCCTGCAGACCGCCATCAAGAAGTCCGAGTGCATGGCCATCCGCCTGGAGCATATCGACACCAGCGACCCCCGGCAGCCGGTGCTCTATATCCGCTACGCCGTCGCCCGTAACCGCCACAAGGAGCGCAAGCTGGCCCTGGCCCCCCAGTTCGTCACCACCTTGCGCCAATACCTGCAGCAGTACCAGCCCAAGGAGTTCCTGTTCGAGTGCACCGCCCGTAACCTGGAGTACGTGCTCACCGACGCCGGGGAGCTGGCCGGCATCAAGCACAAATCAGTCTCCTTCGAGACCATGCGCTGGACCGCCGCGGTGCGGGACTACCGCACCGGCATGCCCCCCGAGCAACTGCGCAAGAAGCTGGGCCTGTCCAAGATCAGCTGGCGTGAGACCGTGCACAAGATCCGCCAGCTCTCCAGCCCGGCGCTCTAGGCCGCCCCGGGGTCTTCTGGCCCGCCGGCGGGCACCCGTGGCCGTTGTCTGCGTTGACGTAGGGGCATGCCCCTACGTCCATCATCGCGCACTCCGCACGGATGGGGATCCCCCTATGGCGAGCCGCTCCCTATATACGCTCCGAAGTCATGAAGACCCTCCAAGAGATTCTGGCTATTCTACGCAGAAACCTGCCTGAGCTAAGCGAGCACTACAATGTCACTGCTATTGGCGTGTTTGGCTCGGTAGCACGCGGCGACCAAATCGCCACCAGCGATGTGGATATCCTGGTCGATCTGCGCCCACCTGTGGGATGGGAGATCGTCCATCTCCAGATGCGCCTTGAGGAGTTGCTCGGCCTGAAAGTGGACCTGGTCACGCACAACGCAGTTATGCGCAAGCCACTTCTGTGGCGCTCCATTGAGGAGGATCTAGTGTATGCCTAAGCGCGACTGGGACCGGCTGAAGCCTCGACTCCGTACCTCTTCGATCTCGGCTCCATAACAGCCGCCTAACCGCCGCCACCTTCCTCCTCATCATCATCACTTCCCCTTCCCACCGCCCTACCTAGCCATAGCCGGCGCAGCGCCGGCTCGAGCCGGCGCCAGGTGCCGCGCGCTGCAGCCTGGTCGCCGCGGCCATACTGGGCCGCCTCGAACTCCCCCACAAACGCCAGCACCTCCGCCGCCTTGCCGCCGTCCAGCTGCCGGCTCAGGCCGCGTCCGTACTCCGCTGCGGTCTCTCCATCCCCCGGCGGCCGGCCCAGCCGGCTCCCCCAGCGCCCCAGCCGCTCATACAGCGCCGGCAGCGCCGGCTCCGGCCGCCTTCGCCACCACAGCCCCGCGGCCAGCGCCGCCACCGCCAGCAGCGGCAACGCCACCAGCCACCGCACCCGCTGGCGCCTGTAATCCTCTTCCCGAAAGGCCTGCAGGTCCCCCGCGGCCTGCCCGAACACCGGCGGCTGCGCCGGGCCCGCCAACTGCGGCGGCGGCACCTCGCCCCAGTCCAGGGCCGCCCGCCCGCCCGTGGGCTCGAAGGGCACCCACCCTACCTCAGGGAAGTAGAGCTCTGGCCAGGAGTGCGCGCTGTCCTCGGCCACCAGGTAGGACCCGGTCGCCGCGTCGTAGCTGCCCGTGGCGTAGCCCGTGGCCAGCCGGGCCGGGATGCCCAGGCTGCGCGCCATTACCACCATGGCGCTGGCGTAGTAGTCGCAGTAGCCCTCCTGCGCGTCGAACAGGAAGTAGTCCACCACGTCCTGTTTGGCCGGCGCCGGCTCCACGTCCAATGTATAGGGGTACCGTCGCAGGAAGCGCTGCAGCGCCAGGGCCTGGTCGTACGGGTTGTCCACATCCCGTGTCAGCCGGTGCGCCAGCTCGATCACCCGCGCCGGCACTCCGGGTAAGGCCAGGTAGGTCTGGGCTATCCCTGGCGGGTAGTCGCGGCCCGCCGCGCGCAGCGCAGCCTCATCAGCATCCGGCACCAGCGACAACACCTGGTAGCGCCGGCTGCCTCCCGTCAGGGCCACCGGGTCGCCTTCCGCCGCGTCCGGGCCGCTGCGCAGCAGGGCCTCGTAGGGACGGTCGGACGACAGGGGATAGCCCGCCCCATACAGCGCGGTGTCGCCGCTGCGCAAGACCTCCACGCTCTGGCGCAAGGGCCGGCGCCAGGGCTCCACCTCCTCGGTCCAGGCCTCGCCCGCAGCGAAGCGCTCGGCATCCACCGGCCCGTTGGCCCAGCCCCGACCGGTATAGGTGTCGAAGGTCAGCGCCCGCCAATACCAGGTCCCCGGCCTGGCATCCTCCCCACTCTCCCCATCGACGGTCACCCGCAGCACCGGCTGGTCGCTAAGCTCTGGCCCGCTGCCGAGCAAATAGGACCGCGGCAGGGTGCCCGCCGCCCCGCCAGTGGCGATCAGCGACCGGGGCTGGCGCCTTAGCCCGGGGAAGAGCTGCCGGCCCGCCGCCGCTACGGCCGCCGTAG
>JAULUH010000517.1:0-3998 GCA_032111745.1 Anaerolineae bacterium
AGAAGGCCGGCGAGAAGCGCTCGCCGGCAGCCACCGGCGGCTGGGATGTTGAGATTATAGCCAGGGGATACCCCCCCTGTCAAGCGCTCGTTTTGAGAGCTTGTTAAGCATGGAACAGCCCCCATCCGATGTGGCCTGGCGGCCGTCTTCATCCCGCGATTGCGAGACCCGCCATACGGCGGGATCACGCGGGTGCCAGGACTGGGCGGGCGTATCATCCCGGAACGGGATATCATCCTGTAAAGGGCGGAGGCCCGCGCCCTACGCGGGGATGGGGGTCTTGGCGCAGCTAAAGGGAGGGCGATGAGGTGCGGGGCATAGGAGAGATCAGGCGGGTGCCAGGACTGGGCGGGCGCGGAGGCCCGCGCCCTACGCGGGATGGGGGTCTTGGCGCATCCCTACGCGCGCTCCGCGCGCTCCTTGATCCCCAACAACATCTTGCGCTCCATCACGAACGCTCCCGCCTCCAGGAAGCCGTTGTACACCACGTGGTTCAGCCGCGTTCCCGTGAAGTCGCAGCGGAAGCGTTCCACCAGGCGGGTAACCCCGGGCTTTTGCTCACGCAGGTAGAAGCCCCAGCTGGCGGCGAGGAATTCGCCCGGCCGCATGGGCGGCCCGCCCTCGCCCCCAGGGATGCGCGTGTCGCCGTGGAGCACCAGGGCCTGCTCCGGCTGCAGGATCGCCACGGGCAGGCCGAAGCCGTCGGGCGCCAGCGGGATCACGTCGCCCACCTGCAGGGTCTGCAGCTCGGGCACGATGCGGTCCGCCGTGTGGATATTGAGCCCCATGGCGTTCTCGATGCGGTCGTAGCTGTAGAAGCCGCCGCGGCCCTGGCCCAGCTGCACCAGCCACGGCCACACCCGCTGCGGCGGGGCCTTGATGGTGACGGCGTGGGTGGCGGCGATCTTCGGCGCCGGCACCAGCGCGTCGCCTGGCAGCACGGCCTGCACCTCCGCCAGCGTGGCCCCCCAGCGCAGGTGCCAGGGGCGCCAGGAAAGGGCATACACCGTGGCCGCGGAGCCGGCCAGCAGGCCCAGCCAGCCCAGGGCGCGCGGCACCGGGGAGCAACAACGTGTCGACGGCGAGGTCGTCATCATGGGAGTGTCTCCTTCCTGGACTGGTATCCACCTGCAACGCGCCGCAGCGCCGGGCCGGAACGCCCCAGCGCCGCGGAAGATGCCGGTCACCCGGGCAGCGGGCCTCCCGCGAGGCCACACGCCTACTGCCCGGGCGCCACCGGAACGGCAGTATCTAGCGCATGCTTCCCGGTGCCATTGACGGGCGCCGCCGGCCCGCTGAAAGCCGCCTCCACGGGCACCAGCTTGCGGCCGGGCTGGGGCGGCGCAGCGACCGGCCCTTCCCACCGGGGCTGGCGGGAGCGCAGGCCGGTCAGCACCAGCCAGCCGCCGAGGGCCAGCAGGGCCAGCGGCCACAGGGCGACCAGGAGGGAGCCAAAGGTCGCCACCAGCAGCATGACCATCGCCACCGCCGACAACACGCCGGCCGGGATCAGCGCCCACCACTTCTCCCGGTCCAGCAGGAAGGCCACGGCGAAGGGCAGCGCAATGGCCAGGAGCACCAGGGCGGCGAACAGCCCCCCTGGCAGCCGGCCGGCCAGGAGCACGAGCCCGCCGATGGCCATAAGGGCGTAGCCGGGGATGGCCAGGGGCCAGCTGTGGGGGTAATCGAGGGCGAAGCCCACGAAGAAGGGCAGGCCGATGGCCCAGAGGAACATGGTGGCGATGAAGGCGCCGCCGAGGCCCAGCCAGCTGAGGAACAGCGTGGTGGCGATGGCGGCGGTAATGGTAGCCCGGAACAGGAGGCCCCACCGGTGGAGCCCGCTCACCAGGTAGCTGGCGCTGAACAGCGCGCTGGCCCCGGCGAAGACCATGGCCCCCAACAGGGGTGGCACCAGGGGGATGAGGCCCAGGTTGTCGGCCAGGAACAGGCCACCCGCGGCGACGAGGACGATGCCCCACAGGATGTTCATAGCTCGGGAATTCATGACGATACTCCTTGTTGGCGCCGAGATGGACGACTTCTCCATGGTTAGCATAGCACCATTCGCCTGGGATCGCCTCTGCCAGGAGGCGGATCATCCATTGGCCCGCCGGCCAGTTTTTTCCTGGCCAGGTGGGCAGGAATGGGATGCAACGAAGGTGCAACGACTGGGCGAGGGAAAGAGCTGGGGGTGGAATGCAGGAGCAGGGAGACCCGTCTGTGCCAACTGAGGCCGCCCGCGCGATGCCACAGCACATGGCGATTGGAGCACGAAGCCATATCATCCCGGCAGGGGCGAAGGGCGGCGAAGGTCGCAGAGCACGAAGGGCACGAAGGCACGAAGGGCACGAAGGCACGAAGAGCACGAAGGCACGAAGGGCACGAAGACACGAAGAGCACGAAGGCACGAAGGGCACGAAGACACGAAGGGCACGAAGACACGAAGAGCACGAAGGCACGAAGGGGGCGGGCAGGGACGCCCGCCCCTACGAGGGGCTGGGGGTTTGCGCGGTCTTGTGCCTTGGGTTGTCCCTGTGATATACTATCAGGGGCAGCCCATTGTCGTCGCTGCCTTGAGCCGACCTGCGTGCATCGCCGCACGCGCCAGCCCGATGATCTCGAGCACCCATGCAGACCTCCCAGCTTCGTGAGTTCTTCCGGCGTTATGGACTGGTAGTGTCCTTCGTCGCGCTGTGCGTGGTGCTGGCCCTGCTGTCGGACCGCTTCCTCACCCCGGGCAATATCCTCAACATCCTGCGCCAGTCTACCATCAACCTGATCATCGCCGTGGGGATGACCTACGTGATCCTGACCGCGGGCATCGACCTCTCGGTGGGCGCGGTGCTGGCCCTCAGCACCGTGGTCACTGCAGACCTGTTGCAGAAGGGCCTGCCCGTGCCCGCAGCCCTGGCCGCGGGCCTGGGGCTGGGCGCGCTGCTGGGCCTGGCCAGCGGGGTGCTGATCGCCCGGGCCGGCGTGCCGCCCTTCGTGGCTACCCTGGGCATGATGACCATCGCCCGCGGCCTGGCCCTGACCTACACCGAGGGCCGCCCCATCACCGGCCTGCCCGACGCCTTTCGCTTCATCGGCACCGGTTCCATCGGGCCCATCCCCATGCCCATCGTGGTGGCCGGCCTGGCCTTTGCCGTGGCCGGGGTGGTGCTCTACCTGATGCGGCCCGGCCAGTACATCTACGCCCTGGGCAACAACCCGGTGGCCGCGCGCTTCGCCGGCATCGGCACCGGCCGCACCACGGTGTTCGTCTACGTGGTGGCCGGCTTCCTGGCCGCGCTGGCCGGCATGATCCTGACCGCCCGCCTCAACTCCGCCGCGCCCACGGCCGGCCTGACCTACGAGTTCGACGCCATCGCCGCCGTGGTGGTGGGCGGCACCAGCTTCGCCGGCGGCCAGGGCGGCCTGTTCGGCACGCTGCTGGGCGTGCTGGTGATCGCGGTGCTGAACAATGGGCTTAATTTGCTCAACGTCTCGTCGTTCTACCAGCCCGTGGTCACGGGCGTGGTGATCGCGGCGGCGCTGCTGCTGTACCGGGCGTTGCGGTGAGAACCCGGAGCGGCTGAAGCCGCTACTACGAACCCGGAAGTGCCTGGGAGGTGAGCGTATCGATCGGTCGCAGAATACCTATTCGTCGCAAGCCGGACGCCCGTGGGGCGCCGGCCATCCAACCCTGGCTGCCCATCGCGGGGTAGCCGGATCATGTCTTGCTCATGGAGGAGAAAGACCTATGTCACGCAAGCTGTTACTCGTATCCCTGACCCTGCTGGCCCTCCTGGCCACCCAGTGCGTGGCGCCCGTGCCACAGGCGCCGGTGCCGCCTGCTGCCACCCCCGCGCCCGCCGAAGGGCCCGCGGCGCCGGCCGGCCCGGTGACCCTGGGGCTGTCGCTGTCGACGCTGAACAACCCGTTCTTCGTGACGTTGCGGGACGGGGCGCAGGCGGCGGCGGATGCGGCCGGGGTGACGCTGGTGGTGGTGGACGCGC
>JAULUH010000518.1:0-15778 GCA_032111745.1 Anaerolineae bacterium
TGCTCCACCGGGATGGCAAGCCGCTCAACTTCTGGCAGGCCCTGCGCCGCCTCTTCGGCTATTTCGTCTCCGCCCTCCCCCTGGGCCTGGGCTTCCTCTGGGTCCTGATCGACAACCGTCGCGACGGCTGGCATGACAAGATCGCCGGCAGCGATGCCATCTACATCTGGCAGGCCCGCCCCGACGAGTCCTTCCTGTCCCGAGAGGTGGCCCAACTCTACCAGGCCCAGAAGATCCAGAACGCCGCGGCCGAAGACGGCCGCTGAGCACAGGCTGGACCTTACGCAGCCGGCCACGAGGTAGAACTCACCGACAGGGCAGGCGGCCACCCCCACTTCTCCCCACTTCTATTGTAAGCCACCCTACGCCCTGCCTGGGCAATGGAGTTGCCGATTCAAGGAACGATGTGGTAGTATCCTGCCAGCTTCGCTTGACCGGCTCGATTCTGCGCGGAGTAACGCATGTCTTTGCTCGCCAAGGACCCTTGGGAACAGTCGCTCTTGACGCTGGCGCTGGAGGCCCGGCGATCCATGGTACCTATGGACCAGGGAGACCCGGTCGACCCGGCCCTGCTATACCTCGCCTACGAGCACTGCGAGGCGGTCACGGCTGAGCATAGCCGCTCCTTCTACATGGCATCACGGCTCTTGCCGAGGGAGAAGCGGCAGCACGTGCGGGCTTTGTATGCGTTTTGCCGGGGGACCGACGACATTGTCGACCATCCCGGCGATACGGTGGATGCCGAGCTGGCCCAGTGGCGGCAGCACACGCTGACCGGAGACGCGCCGGGCGACGACCTGACCGCCATTGCCTGGACCGACATGTGCCGGCGCACGCAAATGCCCATGGGCTATGCGGCGCAGTTGGTCGACGGCGTGGCCCGCGATCTGCGGCAGGCCCGGTACCAGAGCTTCGAGGAGCTGGCCGGCTACTGCTACGGCGTGGCCTCGACCGTGGGGCTGATGAGCATGCAGATCATGGGCTACCGCAGTGACGACGCCATTCCCTATGCTATCAAACTGGGCATTGCCCTGCAGCTGACCAATATTCTGCGCGACGTGGCCGAGGACTGGGAGCGGGGCCGGCTGTACCTGCCCCTGGACGAGCTGGCGGCCTTTGGGCTGGACGAAAGCGACATCGCCCGGCAACGGGTGAACGAGCGGTGGCGAGCCTTTATGGCCTTCCAAATCCAGCGTACGCGCCACCTGTACGCCGAGGCCTGGCCTGGTATTGCCATGCTGTCGCGGGACGGCCGGTTCTCTACGGCTGCGGCGGCCGGGCTCTACGGCGCCATCCTGAACAGGATCGAGCAGCAGGATTATGACGTGTTCGGCCAGCGGGCCTATGTGAGCGGGCTGGGCAAGCTGTCCAGGCTGCCCGGGCTGTGGTGGCGTACACGGGCTTTTCCATCCAACAACGCCGATCAGGGCCCGGCCGGCCAGGGCATGATCACGGCGGCCAACACTGACGCCTGAGGCGCTCGCTGCCGTCGGACCGGTGGCAGGCAGGAGAGACCATCGTGGCGAAGAAGATCATCGTGATCGGCAGTGGCTTCGGGGGCATGGGCGCGGCCATCCGCCTGGCGGCCAAAGGGAATGCGGTGACCATATTCGAGAAGCGCGACAAGCTCGGTGGCCGTGGCTACCAGTACGAGGTTAACGGCTTCAAATTCGACGGCGGGCCTACGGTGATTACGGCGCCGTATATGTTCGACGAGGTGTTCCAGGCCGCCGGGCGCCGATGGGAGGACTATTTCACCTTGGTCCCCCTCGACCCCTTCTACCGCATCTTCGACTACGAGGGTAACCACTTCGACTACCGGCACCACCTGGAGGACGCCCTGGCGGAGATCGATCGCTTCAACCCACAGGATAAGGACGGCTACCGGCGGTTCATCGACCAGACCAGGGAGATTTTTGAGCGTTTCCATCCTTACACCGACCAGCCGTTTCTCACCCTCGGCGCCATGCTCAAGATCATGCCCGATGTGATCCGGCTGCAAGCCTTTCTCGGCACTCACATGCATGTGTCGCGCTACGTCAAGGATGATTTCCTGCGCAAGGTGTTCTCATTCCATCCGCTTTTGATCGGCGGCAGCCCGTTCGACACCCCGTCGATCTACACCCTGATCGTGCAGTTCGAGAAGCAGTACGGCGTGTACTACGCCATGGGCGGCACCGGAGCCATCGTCGACGCCTTCGGGCGCCTGTTCAGCGAATTGGATGGCACCGTGCGGTTCAACACCGAGGTGAAAGAGATCCTGGTGGACCCGGCCCGGCGCCGGGTGAATGGGGTGCGGCTAATGGATGGCACTGTGCACACGGCAGATGTGGTAGTGTGCAACGGCGACGCGGCCTTCGCCTACCGCCACCTGATTCCGCAGGAGCACCGGCGCAAGTACACCAACCGCCGGCTCGAGCGCATCCGTTACAGCAACTCCCTGGTGGTGATCTATTTCGGGACGAAGCGGCGCTACCTGGATTCCAGGCTCCTGCATCACAACATCATCATGAACCAGCGCTACAAGGGCCTGATCAAGGACATCTTCTCCAGCGCGCCGCTGCCCGACGACATGGCCCTGTACCTGCACATGCCCTCGCGGACCGATCCCACCATCGCGCCGCCGGGCTGCGAGTCCTTTTATGTGCTGTCGCTGGTGCCCGACCTGGCCTCCGGCACCGATTGGAAGGCCATGGCCCGTCCCTACCGGGACAGGGTCATGCAGCACCTGGAGGACAACTACCTGCCGGACCTACAGGCCAACATCGTGGCCGAGCACATGATCGACCCCTTACACTTCCAGGGGACGCTGAACAGCTACCGGGGTGCGGCCTTTGCCATCAAGCCGACCCTGCTGCAGTCGGCCTACTTCCGCCCTCATAGCCGCTCAGAGGAGTTCGAGAACCTCTACTTCGTGGGTGCCAGCACCCACCCCGGCGCCGGCGTGCCGTCGGTGCTCTCCTCAGGCAAAATTGCGGCCGAGTTGATCGACCCGACGCCAGGTGCCAGTCCAAAGAAGGTAATAGCGACATGAGCAATGTATTTGAGCTGGGCTTTGGCACAACTGAGGATGAGATCGTTCTGGACAGGCTACCGGTTACCGGCACTATCCCGGAGTGGGTACAGGGCACCCTGGTGCGCAATGGCCCGGGCACCTTCCGGGTCGGCGACCGGCAGTACCGGCACTGGTTCGACGGCCTGGCCATGCTGCACAAGTTCTCCTTTAGCGGCAACCAGGTCTCCTACGCCAACAAGTTCCTGCAGTGCCACGCCTACGAGGAGGCCAGGACTACGGGGCACATCAGCTACTCGGAGTTCGCCACCGACCCCTGCCGGTCCATGTTCCAGCGAGTGATGGCGGTGTTCTCGCCCAAGATCACGGACAGCGCCAAGGTTAGCATCGCCAGGGTCGCCGAGCACTACGTGGCGCTGGCCGAAACCCCCATCCAGGTGGAGTTCGACCCGGAGACGCTGAAGTCCGTGGGGGTCTACCAATATGAGCCGGGGACGGCCGGGCAGATGACCACCGTGCACCCGCAGTTCGACTACGGCCGGGATGAGGTCTTCAATCTGGTCACCCGCTATCACCGCATCAGCCATTACAACATCTACCGCCTGGACGGCCTGAAGGCGCCAGTGCGCGTGGCGTCGCTGCCCGCCAGCCGGCCGGCCTACATGCACAGCTTCGGCATGAGCGAGAACTACTTCATCCTGACCGAGTTCCCGCTGGTGGTCAACCCGGTCAACCTCCTCCTCTGGCTCAAGCCCTACATCGAGAACTTCCACTGGGAGCCCAAGCGAGGCGCGCCGTTCTACGTGATCGATCGCCACACGGGCGAGCTGGCCGGCCGCTTCGAGGCCGACCCCTACTTCGCCTTCCACCACGTGAACGCCTTCGAGCGGGGCGACGAACTGGTGGTAGACATTGCGGCCTATCCCAACGCGGACGTGCTGCAGGCCTACTATCTGCATCGCCTGGAGGACCCCAACCTCGAGGTCCCCTTCGGCAACCTGCGCCGCTACCGGTTACCCTTGAAGGGGCCGGACAAGAGGGCCACCTTCGAGGTCATCTCCGACGAATGCATGGAGCTACCGCACTTCGACTACCGGCGCTTCAACATGCGGGACGGCTACGGCTATGTCTATGCGGTCAGCATCAACAAGCAGCAGCGCCGGGGATTCTACAACCAGCTGCTGAAGGTGGACGTGGAGACTGGGCGCTCCTGGACCTGGTATGAGGAGCACACCTACCCGGGCGAGCCCATCTTCGTCGGCCGGCCCGGGCGCACGGAGGCCGACGACGGCGTGATCCTGTCGGTGGTGCTGGACTCGGCTCACGGCAACTCGTTTCTACTGGTGCTGGATGCGCAGTCTTTTCGAGAGATCGCCCGGGCCGAGATTCCCCACGCCATCCTGTTCGGCTATCACGGCGCCTACTTCGACGGCCTGCTGCCGCGGGCGCCGGGTTGACCGCGGCTGGCGGCGATCGGAAAGGCCATCCATGCCCCTGAACAACGGCCCGCTGGTGCGGGTAATGGACGTCCATAAGAGCTATACCGTGGGAGACATGCAGATCCCGGTGCTGCAGGGCGTCTCCTTCGACGTGAACCCCGGCGAGTTCGTCGCCATCGTCGGCCCGTCGGGCAATGGCAAGTCCACCCTCCTAAACATGATCACCGGCATCGACCACCCGACCGCAGGCCAGGTCATCGTCAACGGCCAGGCCGTACACACCATGAGCGAGAACCAGCTGGCGGCCTGGCGGGGGCGCGACCTGGGGGTGGTGTTCCAGTTCTTCCAGCTGCTGCCGGCCCTCAGCCTGCTGCAGAACATCATCCTGCCCATGGACTTCGTCCAGCGCTGGCCCAAGGCGGAGCGCAAGGAGCGGGCCATGCAACTGCTGGCCCAATTCGGCCTGGCCGACCAGGCCCACAAGCTCCCCAGCCAGGTGTCGGGCGGGCAGCAGCAGCGCGCGGCCATCGCCCGGGCCCTGGCCAACGACCCGCCCCTGGTCGTGGCCGACGAGCCCACCGGCAACCTCGACGCCACCACGTCGGACGAGGTGTTCGACCAGTTCAGCCACCTGGTGGATCGGGGCAAGACTCTGCTCATGGTCACCCACAGCCGCGGGTTGGCCGCGCGCATCCCGCGCACCCTGGAGATCCGCAATGGGCAGCTGGTCCGGGATGAGCGGCGGGAGCGGCCAGGCCAGGCGCCGGAGTGGCTGGAGCCCCTCGGCAGCCCGGCCACGGTGGACTAGCCATGAGCGTGATCTGGCACAAGGTCTGGTACGATCTGTGGAGCCACAAGGGGCGCACCCTGCTGGCCATCCTCAGCATTGCCGCCGGGCTATTTGCCGTGGGCGGCATCTTCGGCCTGGTGGACCAACTGCTCAGCACCATGGACGCCGCCCACCGCTCGGTGGCCCCCTCCCACGTCAGCATCATCCTGCGCGACTTCGTCACCGAAGACGTGGTGGACGAGCTGAAGGAGACGCCGGGCGTGGCGGGCATCGCAGCGGTCAACCAGCTCTCGGTGCGCTACCGCACCAGCCCGGATGGCGACTGGGACCTGGGCACGCTGATGATGCGTCCGAACTATGACAACCAAACCTACGACCTGGTATCGTTGAAGGAGGGGGCTTGGCCATCGGCTGGCCAGATCGGCATCGAGCGCCTGTCCAGCCAGTATTTCGACGTCGCGCTGGGCGACCAGGTGGAGTTCGAGATCGACGGCGAGCCGGTGGCCCTGGAGGTCGGCGGCAAGATCCGCCACCCCTTCGTGCAGCCGCCCCCCTTCGGTGGGCAGGCCAACTTCTTTACCGACGCCGCAGGGCTGGCGGAGTTCGGCGTTCCCGAGGGCCGCTTCGGCCAGCTGCTGGTGCAGGTGGAGCAGCCCTACAGCCTGGCCAGGTCCCAGGACGTGGCCGGTGAGATCCGCTCGCAGCTGGCCGACCAGGGCTATAGCGTGGTGGTCAGCCTGTACCAGGACCCGGATAAGCACTGGGGACGGCAGTTCGTGGAGGGGGTCAACCTGATCCTGATGATCATGGCCGTGGTCTCCCTGTTCATGAGCGTGGTGCTGGTGCTCAGCACTCTGACCTCGCTGATCACCCAGCAGACCGACCAGATCGGCGTGATCAAGGCCATCGGCGGGCAGCAGGGCATAATCTTCCGGCTCTACTTGGCCGTGGCGCTGTTTTACGGCCTGGCCGCGCTGCTGATCGCGGTGCCGGCCGGCGCGGCCTTCGCCTATTTCATGAGCCGCTGGTACCTGAACCTGTTCAACATCGACTACCAGACCTTCCAGGTGTCCCGCCTGGCCGTGGGGCTGCAGGTGCTGATGGCCTTCCTGGCGCCCACCCTGGCCGCGCTGGGGCCGGTGTTGAAGGGCTCGCGCATCTCGGTGCGCGAGGCCATCGCCTCTTATGGCCTGGGCGGCGACTATCGCGCGGGCGGCCTGGACCGCCTGGTGGATCGCTTCGGTGAGCGCTACCTCTCCACCCCCTTTGCCACCGCCCTGGGCAACATGTTCCGCCACAAGGAGCGGTTGGCCCTGACCCTGCTGGTGCTGACCATGGCCGGAGTCATGTTCCTGGTGATCACGAGCCTGATCTCGTCGACCCTCTACACTCTGGACAACGAGGACGCCCGCCGCGGCTACGACGTGCGCATCGGCTTTGCCGGGGAGCAAGACGCTACTGAGGCTGTGGCGCTGGCCGAGGACACGGGCAGCGTGGCCGAGGCCGAGGCCTGGTTCACCCACAACGCCACCATCCTGCGCGAAGGCGAGCGACTGGAGGACTCGGCCGGGCTGGGCGCGCAGCTGACGGGCATCCCCGAGGGCTCGGAGATGGTGCGCCCCCTGGTGATGGAGGGGCGCTGGCTGGCGCCGGGCGACGGGCAGGTGGTAGTAATGAGCCAGGACACGGCCGAAAAAAACGGGATTGCCGTGGGTGACACCATCACGCTGGACCTGGGGAATCTGGGCGATGCGGCGTGGGAGGTGGTGGGTACCTACCGGGTGGTGTACGGAGGCGGCTTCGTCACCGAGGCCCTGTACGCGCCCCTCAGCGCCGTGGAGGAGGCCACCGGCCGCGCCGGCCGCGCCACCCGGGTGATGGTGCGCACGACACCCAAGAGCCTGGCCGCCACCACCATCGTGGCCGACGAGCTGAAGGCGCGCTTCGAGGAGGCAGGCACCAAGGTCGACTTCTACACTACCGGCGTCAAGTTGGAGGAGCGCGAGTTTGCCACCAACCAGTTCAACACCGTGGTGTGGATGCTGGTGGGCCTGGCGGCGCTGGTAGCCACGGTGGGTGGCATCGGCCTGACCGGGTCCCTGGGCATCAGCGTGATGGAGCGCACGCGCGAGATCGGCGTCATGCGCGCCATCGGGGCCGGCTCGGGCACCATCATGGGGCTGTTCCTGATGGAAGGGGTGCTGCAGGGGTTGATCAGCTGGGCGCTGGCCGTGCCCATCTCGTTCGCGGTGGCTCGTCCCCTGGCGCAGCTGTTGGGGCAGACCATGATCGACGTCGACCTGGACTTCGCCTACAACTGGCCCGCAGTGTTGATCTGGCTGGCCCTGGTGGTACTGATCGCAGTGATGTTCTCCACGGGACCGGCGCGCTCTGCCACCCGCATCAGCGTGCGGCAAAGCCTGGCCTACGCCTAAACTGAGTCCAGGGTGAAATCTACCTGGTTCCCTGTTTGGCGACTGCGGATTTCATCGTGGAATCAGTCTAGGCCTGGGCGCGCGTTCACCTGCCAGGCGTCAGGGCAGCCGGAGCAGCAGCTGGGCGATGATAATCTTGGTGATGGTGGCGACGGGAAAGACCAGGGCGTAGCCCACGTTGGGCAGCTCGTTGTCCGATTGCTCCAGGGAAAAGCCCAGCACCGCGGGCTGGGTGTGCAGCCCCGATAGCATGCCCGTGAGCAGGCCGTAGGGGGTCTTCAGCAGCTTGTAGCCGATCAGCAGGGCCAGGAAGGGGACGGTCAGCGAGATGGCGGCGCCGGCCAGGAAGATCTGAAAGCCACCGCCACCCTGGAGCGTGGTCACGAAGGTGTAGCCGGAGTTGATGCCGATGGCGGCCAGCAGCAGGATCAGGCCGAACTGGCGCAGGGTAAGGTTGGCGCTGTAGGGCAGGGTCCACAGGATAGGCCCGGTGCGCCGCAGCGCGCCGAGGATCAGGCCCACGATCAGCGGCCCGCCGGCCAGCCCCAGCTTGATGACGATGCCGCCGGGCAGGGGGATGGGGATCATGCCCACCAGCAGGCCCAGCACCAGGCCAAAGCCCAGGGACAGCAGGTTGACCTCGCTGAGCTCCTTGTAGGAGTCCCCGAATAGCTCGGAGATGTTCTTCATCTGGTCCCGGGGGGCGACGACGCGCACGCGATCGCCCAGCTCCAGCACGGTATCGCCGTGGGCCAGGAAGTCGATGTCCCCGCGGCGCACCCGGGTGACCAGGGCGCCGTAGCGCTGGGTCAGGCTGAGGTCGGCCAGCCGCCGCCCGGCCAGGTCGTGGTTAGAGACGAAGACGCGGCGGAAGTCGTATTCGGTACGGTCGAAGTCCAGGTGCTCCTCGGCCGGCACGCCCATGCCCGGGATCACGGCGTCGACGGCCTCGGGCGTGCCGACGACGCTCACCAGGTCGCCCAGTTGCAGGGTCGTCTCGCCGGTGGCCAGGGCCGTGTGCCCATCGTGCTGGAGGCGGGAGAAGACGACGTCCCACCCGTGATCGGCCACCAGCCGGCTGAGGGGCACGCCGGTCACCTCGGGCCGGGTGATGCGCACGGTCTGGTTGTAGATCTCCTGCTCCACCAGGTGCACCCCGCGCACGCGCTCGGCGTCCTTGCGGTAGTCGACCTTCCACAGCCGCTGCATGACGAACACGGCCAGGATGGGCCCGAGCACGCCCATGGGGTAGGCCACGGAGTAGCCGACCACGGGGGTGGAGCTCAGGTCCTCCTGTCCTCTGGCGGCCGCGACCTTGAGGGTTTCGATCACGCTGGCCAAGGCGGGGGTGTTGGTGAGGCTACCCGCGTACATACCGGCGGTGATGCCCGACTGCAGGTTGAGCAGGAAGTGAAACAGGGCCGCCAGGGCCGCAGCGAAGACCAGCATCAGGAAGATGAACACGTTGTCGCGCAGGCCGCCGCGCCTGAAGGAGCGAAAGAAGGCTGGGCCACTGCTGAGGCCGATGGTGTAGACGAAGATCACCAGCCCGAGCTGGAAGATGATGTCGGGGATGCGCAGGCTAGGATTGAGGGCGCCGAAGGCCAGGCCGACGAACAGCACCGCGGCGATGCCGAGGCTGACCCCTTTGATGCGGATGAGGCCGATGGCGTAGCCGATGGCCGCGACGAGAAAAAGCAGCAGCAGGGGGTTATTCGCCAGAAGGTCGATCACAGTGGGTTGCCTTTGCTAGGGCAGGACGGTGCTCCAGCCAGGTGGGGACGCCGGGCCAGGGGACGGAACGATTGGGGGTATGGTAGCGGAAGTCGACCTGGCTGTCAACTCAAGGGGGCGGCTACAAGAAGGCTGGTCCAGTTTCGGAAAACTGGACCAGCCTGAATTCCCAGCGCTGGCAGGCCGGCGAGAGGCATGCTACAATGAGTCCCCAAACACCGCCACTTCCGCAGCGCGAAAGGAGCGTGCCATGACTACTCACTGGTGGCAGACGGGCATCGTCTACCAGGTGTACCCCCGCAGCTTTCAGGACAGCAACGGCGACGGCGTCGGCGACCTGCCGGGCATCCGCCAGCGGCTGCCTTACCTGCAATGGCTGGGCATCAACGCGGTCTGGATTTCGCCCATCTACCCCTCGCCCATGGCTGACTTCGGCTATGACGTCAGTAATTATGTCGATGTGCACCCCCTGTTCGGGACCCTGGCCGACATGGACGCCCTGATCGCCACGGCGCATGGCCTGGGGCTGCGGGTGCTACTGGACTTCGTGCCCAACCACACCTCCAGCCAACACCCCTGGTTCCTCGAGTCCCGGGCCTCGCGCGACAACCCCAAGCGCGACTGGTATGTGTGGCGCGACGCGCGGCCGGACGGCAGCCCACCCAACAACTGGCTTAGCCGCTTCGACGCCCGCTCGGCCTGGCAGTGGGACGCGGCCACTGGCCAGTACTACCTGCACTCCTTCCTCAAGGAGCAGCCCGACCTCAACTGGCGCCATCCCCCGGTGCGGGAGGCGATGCTCGACGCCATGCGCTTCTGGCTGGACCGCGGGGTGGACGGCTTCCGGGTGGACGTGCCCTGGTTCGTGATGAAGGACCCCCTGTTGCGCGATAACCCGCCCAACCCGGACTGGCGCGAGGGCATGGACCCCTTCGATCGCCTGGCCCAGGTCTACTCGGAAAACGATCCCAACATCCACGAGTTCAACCGCTGGCTGCGCCAGGTCGTCGACGCCTACGACGACCGCGTGCTAGTCGGCGAGACCTATCTGCCTGTGGCGGAGTTAGTCAAGCACTACGGCGACGACGACGAGTTCCACATGCCGTTCAATTTCCAGCTGATCAAGGCGCCCTGGGACGCGGCCACAGTGCGCTCCATCACCGAGTCCTACGAGGCCGCGCTGCCGCCCGCTGGCTGGCCCAACTGGGTGTTGGGCAACCACGACCAGCACCGCATCGCCAGCCGGGTCGGGCCGCGCCAGGCCCGCGTAGCCATGATGCTCCTGCTCACCCTGCGCGGCACCCCCACCATGTACTACGGCGATGAGATCGGCATGCAGGACGTGCCCATCCCGCCCGACAAGGTCCAGGACCCATGGGAAGAGTTTCATCCGGGGCTGGGGCTGGGCCGGGACCCCGAGCGAACCCCTATGCAGTGGGACGGCAGCCCCAACGCCGGTTTCTGTCCGGCCGGGGTCGAGCCCTGGCTGCCGCTGGCCGCCGATGCCCTGACGTCCAACATGGCAGCCCAGAGCGACCAGCCAGCCTCCATCTTGACCCTCACCCGCACCCTGATCAAGCTGCGGCGGACGTTCCCGGTATTCACGGTGGGAAGTTTTCAGACGATGGACGCACCCCCCGGGGTGCTGGCCTACATGCGCCGGGCCGGAACCCAGCGCTGCCTGGTGGCGCTGAACTTCACCGGGGAGGAGCGGAGCTGGCGCTTACCGGCGGGGTTGCGGACGGGAGGGCTGCTGGTGTCCACAGGATTGGACCGGCTGGATGCAGCCGAGGACGGCGAGCTGTTCCTGCGGCCGGATGAGGGGGTGGTGTTGCAGCTGGCGTAGAGACGCCAGATGTTGCGTCTCTACGGTCATAAGGAGAACACGGTGAGCACCGAGCGCAAATACGAGATCTACAATGAGCAGTTCCGCCGGCAGGCGCACGCGGTGTATGCCCGCATGCGCGCGGAGGACCCGGTCCTGCAGCAGCCCGGCATCGATGGCGAGACGCCCATCTGGTTTGTAACCCGCTACGCGGAGGTCGAGCAGGTGCTGCTGGACGACAAGACCTTCGTGCGCGATCCCGGTCTGATCTCGGAGGAGATGGCGGAGAAATACGGCTTCCCCGACAAGGCCGTCGAGGCGATGATGTTCAACCACATGCTCAACCGGGACGGCACCGCTGCCTGGGCGCGCCGTTGGCCCGGCTGGAGGCGGAGATCGCCCTGCGGGCCTTGATGGAGCGCTTCCCCGATCTGCGGCTGGACATTGCGCAGAGCGAGCTGGCGTGGCGGGATGTGCCCCTTTTTTCGCAGCCTGGTCAGGCTGCCAGTGCGGTGGACGGTGGGAACGCAAGGGCATGAACGGCATGGCAAGCGGGGCTGCGGCAGCCCCGCTTGCCATGCCGTTCATGCCCTTGCGTTCATCCGACTCGCGTCCTACCGGCTGCACACCCTACGGCACCGGTGGGAACACACCAATGCGGTGGTTATCGGAGTCGGCCACGTAGACGTTGCGGTTGGGACCGACGGCGATGCCGACGGGCAGCAGGAAGTTCTGCGGCTCGCTGCCGTACTGGCCAAAGGTGGCCTTGAACTCCCCTTCGCTGTCGAACACCAGCACCCGCCAGTTCTCCGGGTCGGTGACGTACACCAGGCCGGCGCTGGTGGCCAGGTAGGGCTTGTTGACGACGCTCTGGCTCGACCAGCCCTCGATGGGCCACTCGGCCACAAACGTGGCGTTAGGCACCCCCTCGAAGGCCGTGACGTCGAACTTCTGGATGCGACGGTTCCAGGTGTCGGCCACGTATAACGTGCCGCCCGGCACGCCCATGCCGCGGCCGATGATAGCCAGGCCCACCGGCTCGTCGAAGCGGCCCTCCACCACGCCGCCACCGCCGAACTGGCCGAGGAAACCGCCGCTGGCGTCGAAGATCTGCACCCGCTTGTTGCCGGTGTCAGTCACGTACACGATGCCGGCGTCGTCGACGGCCACAGCGCGCGGGCCCCAGAAGCTGCCAGTACTGCCCACAGCCTCGCCATTGGTGGTGGCAAAGTCACCCCACTTGCCGATAAACTGGCCCAGGGGATCGAAGAGCTGGATGCGATGGTTCCAGGTGTCGGCCACGTAGACATTGCCATCCGGCCCGATGGCGATGCCCCAGGGCTCGCTGAACTGGCCATCGCCAAAGCCCTGCGGGCCGGCGCCGTCCAGGTCCGCACAGCCCGGCTGGCCCTCGGTGTAAAGCTCGCACAGGCTGCCCCACTCCCGCAGGTAGCTGCCGTCGGGCGCGAAGAGCTGGATGCGATGGTTGCCTGTGTCGGCCACGTAGACGGTGCCGTCGGCGGCCACGGCCACGTTGCGCGGGAAGTTTAGCTGGCCCGCCTCAGTCCCCGGCCCACTGCCGATGATCTGCAGACTGGGTAGCTCTGTGAAGCCCTGCTCGTAGGGATCGGCCGGCGCCGCCGCGGCCGCCGGCAACGCGCCAAAGTCCCACATCTGGCTGGCCAGGTCCTTGCGCACGAACAGGCTGAAGCGATGGACCAGTGGCCACTCGCTCATGGGGTTGGGGAACTCGCGCCACAACACCACATCCAGGAAGGCCTGGCGCTTGGCCGGATCCTGCAGGTCCTGCCAGATCTTCTGCAGGCTGGTGGTCTTGTAGCTCTCGTCCGGCCACCAGATCAGGCGGTGGGAGTATTCGTAGTAGTCGCGCTGCAGGTAGGGCCGGGCGGCGTCCAGGTTCTTGCTGCCGATGATGGCCACCGGCGCGTCGGCAAAGGCGTCCCGGGAGGGATTGGCGCCGAAGTAGACTGCCCGCGGCCAATCGCGCAGGTACCAGTTGAAGGGCCAGGCCGCGTCGTCGTCGTAGGCCACCTTGAGCTGCTTGTCGCCCGCGGTGCGCCGGCTCATGTCCTCCAACTGGTCCATGACCATGCGCGGGTCGGGCGAGGCGTGGGCGTAGAACAGGTACTCGCGCACGTAGTCGTAGTAGATGAAGTTCACCATAAAAGTGGTACGCAGCATCCACAGGCCGAGGATGAAGACCACGGTCAGGCCAACGACCCGCCGCGCCTGCACCCAGCCCAGCCGGCCGGCCAGCCAGACGACCAGGATCACGGCGATGGTGCCGATCACGGCCGCCCCCAGCCACTGGCTGGTGGCACTCAGCCCCTCGACGGTGCGATCCTGGAACGGCTGGCCGCGCAGCAGGGCCAGCAGCGCGGCCAGCAGAGGCACCATCAGCACGGCGATCCACACCCCGCCCTGCCGCCACACCGCCCGCCAGTCCACCCGCTCCACCACCTGGCCCAGCCACCAGCCGCCCGCAATGCACATAGGCAGGGTGATGCTGGTGACCAGCCAGGGCATCTTCTCGCCGGCCCAGACGTAGACGCCCCAGCTGCCCAGCACAAAGAAGGGCAGGAAGGCCAGGAAGGCCTGGCTCCGGTAGGGGAAGCGCGAGAGGCCGCCCCAGCCGGTAGCCGCCAGCCCGAAAGCCATGGCCATGTAGCCCAGGTAACGGCCCACGGTGGCCACGGTCTCGCTGACAGCCAGCGGGTCACCCAGGGCCATGAGTCGGATAGCCAGGGCCGGCAGGCCCGCGGCGGCAAAGCCTACCAACAACACGATGGACAGGGCATTGCGCCGGAACAGGGCACGGAAGAGCACGGGAAGCGTGAGCAGGATGGGCAGGAACTCGTACAGTGGCACGATCAGGAAGTAGTAGTACCAGGGCTGGCTGCCGCGGGACACCCCCTGCTGGGACAGCCAGTAGCCCAGGGAGCCCACCAGGCCGGTGGCCCAGCCCTTGCCGTTGGTGAAGAAGGTAGTGAACAGGAGGAAGAAGATGGCGTAGAACAAGGCCGCAGCCACCACCCAGCGCCGCCGGTTCCACAGGACGCCCAGCACCACGGCGATGCCCGCCATGCCCAGCAGGACGGAGAGCGAGCTGAGGATACCGCCGGGGAAGTTGTAGTCCACCGGGTCGTAGCCCAGGGCCCGGATCAGCAAGGGGGAGAGCCAGGGCAGGATCAGGGTGCCCAACAGGATCACCAGGTCCATGGCGGAGCTGAACACGGCCGGCGCCTCCTCGGAACGCTCCTGGCGCACCGCATACCAGGCCGCCAGGCCGATGGCGACGGCCGGCGGAGCCAGCATAGGCAAGAGCCGCACGAGGGTCTGCAGCACGCCGGCCACGCCGGCCGTATCAAAGGTACCACCGGCCAGGCCGGTGACGCGCACCAGGGCCACGCCGGAGAGGGACAGCACCACCAGGCCCACCAGCACCAGCCAGTCGCGGCCGGTGACATTGGCCAGGGGCGCCTCGCGTTCGGACTCGGGGTAGTCGGGGTCGAAGCGCCACAGGAACCAGCGACAGGCCACGACCAGCAGCAGGAATCCGCCCACCAGGCCGCCGTGGATGAAGGCGTCCTCCTTGCTGGCCAGGGCCAGGGAGAGCCCGGCCGCCACCAGGTACAGCCACTTCGCCGGCCGGTCGCGGTCGGTCTCCAGGTAGCGGAAGACGCCGTAGATGAAAACCACGGCCCAGAACAGCTCGTAGATGTCGTGGCGGGTATGGCGGGAATAATGCAAGAGCGCCGGGGAGAAGGTGATGAGCACCCCGGCCAAGTAGGCCCCGTAGCGCCCCAGCCAGCGTCGCATGGGGATCATCATGGCCACGATGCCGAGGCCGAAGAGCGCGGTGGGCACGCGGGCGGTGATGTCGTTGTCGCCGAAGACCAGGTAGAACAGGGCCATCACATGGTAGATGAAGGGCCCATGGTAGATGGGATTGTGCTCGTAGCCCTTGCCGGCGTAGAGGTTATAGGCGAACCAGGCGTGCTCGCCCTCGTCGTGGCTCATGCTGCGCGGGCCGAGGTCGGCCAGCCGCAGCACGGCAGCGACGATGAGCAGCGCCAGCCAGGCGATGGTCTCCCAGTTCCAGGTGAACAGGCTGGCCACGGTGCGGTCGAGCCAGCCTGGGGATTCGGTGTGCTGCAGGTCAGGGGTTACGATGTCTGTCATAGGTCAGTGATGGCAAGGCGGATTTTGAACCGCAAAGGCGCAGAGAGCGCCAAGGGGGAATTGGACCGGAGGAGTCCAGAGGGGAGCCGCAGAGGAACCGCAGAGACGCAGAGAGCGCCAAGGGGAACGTGGGATCCGAAGAGCCGAAGGACAAGGTGCCGAGAAGCTCGGCGGTACTGATTCTGACTATTGGCTGGTCCGGCTTTGCGTTCCTGGCGAACTCTGCGGTTCTGATTCTGGTCATTAGAAATTCCGGCTTTGCGCTCTCTGCGACTCTGCGGTTCTGATTCTGGTCATTAGAGATTCAGGCTTTGCGTTCTCTGCGACTTTGCGGTTCAC
>JAULUH010000519.1:0-17068 GCA_032111745.1 Anaerolineae bacterium
ACCGTTCAGCGCGCCTGTGTCATGGGGCTGGCCACCACCGGTGGGATAGAACGCCGTGCGATCGAGGGCCACAGCCGGGCGGCCTCCCATCGTCTCCCGTGCCACCACCTCAGCCTCGAACGCACGCCTGTATGAATCGGTGCTGTAGAGCTTGTTTGTCTTCAAGGGCTATGCTCTCTCGTGCCGGTCGCCTGAGTGCCGCAGCCGCGATTATAGCACAGGCGCGCCCCGCGCGCCAGAGACATGCGTCACTTCCCGTCCCCTCTGGTCTTGGCTCCCCTCGGCTTTCTCGGCGACATCTGCAGTTCACCTCCGGCGTCCGTGTTCTGGCTCCTCCGGTCCAAAGTCCCCTCCCTGCGTCTTTGCGGTTCCCTCTCCGGTGTCTGCGTCGGCCTAGGGGTCGGTGACAATGGCCCGCCGCACGGCCTGGGTCAGGCCGGCAAACTCGGGGGTTCCGAAGATCTCCAGCGGTCGCGGGTAGGGGAAGGGGACGGCCACCTCGGCCACAATGCGGCCTGGCCGCTGGCTCATCACCAGCACCCGGTCGGCCAGGAACACGGCTTCCGAGATGCTGTGGGTTACCATCACCGCCGTATAGGGCAGCGCCTGGCGGATGCGCTGCAGCTCCAGGGTCATGCGCTCGCGCGTGATGGCATCCAGCGCGCCAAAGGGCTCGTCCAACAGCAGCAGGGTGGGCTCATGCACCAGGGTCCTGGCCAGGGCTGCGCGCTGGGCCATGCCGCCGGAAAGCTGGCGCGGGTAGGCCTGCTCGAAGCCCTCCAGCCCGACCAACGACAGGACCTGGCGCGACCGCTCCTCAGCGTCGGCAGCCGGCACATGCTGGATCTCCAGCGGCAAGGTTACGTTGCTCAAAATGGTCCGCCACGGCATCAGGTTGGCGTGTTGGAAGACATAGCCGATCTCACGCCGCGGACCATCCAGGGGCTCCTCGTGCAGGGACACCCGGCCCCCAGTCGGCGCCAACAGGCCGCCCAGGATGCGCAACAGGGTGGACTTCCCACAGCCCGATGGGCCGACAATACAGACGAACTCTCCCTCGCACACCTCAAAGGAAATCCCCGCCAGGGCCTCCGTGGGCCGCTCGCCGTTGGCTGCTGCCGCATAGGACTGGCGCACCGCCTCGACGCTGAGCAAGCACGCGTTCCCCGGGCCGGGCGAGCCTGGCACCTGTCCTGGTATCCCCGCCGGCTCACTCAACCTTCGCCGCCTCCACAAAACGATTGGTGACGATGCCCGCAGCAGACAGGGCCTTGTCGATCAGGCCGGCCTGCTGCATGAAATCCGCCGCCTCCTGCCAGGCCCCAGGATCGGCCAGGCCCAACCCCGCTGGGGGCGGTTGCCAGAAGTCCAGCGAGGCGTCGAAAATCGCGCGGTTGACGGCACTGTTCTCGCCCCCGGCCTCCGGCACAGCCTCCAGGCTGATCGCGAAAGCCTCGTCGGGATGATCTAGGGTATAGCGCATCCCCCTCAGCATGGCGTTGACCATCTTTTGTACCAGCTCAGGCCGTTCTTCAATCGTCTTGTCATTGGTCACCAACCCGTTGGCCGGCAATGTGGAGTAGTCGGCTACAGAGATCACGTTGACGTCCCGGCCGGCGAGGCGCAGCTGTACCGGGCCGTTGACGACATAGTCCAACGCCGCATCCACGCGGCCCTCGCTAACCGCCGCTGCCTGGGTGAAGCCGATGCTCTCCAGGGAAACCTCTGACTCGTCCACTCCGGCCGCACTCGCCATAGCCTTCCAGCCGATCAGGCTGGCGCCGAACAGCCCCGGGATCCCTACCCGCTTGCCTTCCAGGTCCTTGGGCTCCTGGATGCCGCTGGCTACGGGCGCGAAGACCACCACCGGGAACTTGCGGTACCAGGTGGTCACATAAGTCAGCGGCAATCCCTGGGCCCGCCCTAGGATCACCTGCTCGCCGCTGCCCACGCCGAATTGCATGGCGTCGGTGCCGATGAGCTTCAGGAAGTCCGTCTCGATGCCATGCTGGAAGGTAACGTCGATGCCTTCGTCCGCAAAATAGCCCTTTGCCCGCGCCACGTAGAACGGGGCGAACTGGACACTGGGCACGTATCCAAGCCCCAGAGTCACCGGTTCAAGCCCTTCGCTCGCCGGCGTAGCCGCTGGTGCTGGTGGAAAACAGCCAGCCAGGACGGCCAGCCCCACCACGAGAGCCAATGCTAACCCTTGCCTGCCCATGCTTGCCTCCGTTTGTAGCGGCCTATTTGACCCGTTGCCAGGCCAGCAGCCGGTGCTCTAACAGGCTCGCCGCCCCATACAGGGCCATGGCGATGAGCACCAGCGCAGCCAGGGCCACGAACATCAGAGGCGTGTCGAGGATGCCTCGCGATAGGTTGATCAGATACCCCAGGCCCCGATCTGCCCCTACGAACTCCGCCACCACCGCGCCGATCACGGCCAGGGTAACCCCGATCTTCAGCCCTCCCAACAGCATCGGTAGCGCCGCCGGTACCTCCAGCTTGGTGAAGGTCTGCCAACGCGTGGCCCCCAGCGACTGCATCAGCGCCACCAGGTCCGGCTCCACCGAGCGAATGCCCACAACAGTGTTGATCAGCGCCGGGAAGAAGATCGTCAGGGCACAGATCAAGATCTTGCTGGCGTCCGGGGACTTGATCCAGATCACCAGCAGCGGCGCCAGTGCCACGATGGGAATGGCCTGGGAGGCCACCAGGTACGGTGACAGCAGGCGCTCCAGGCTGCGAGACTTCGCCAGCAGATAGCCAAGCACGGTAGCTGCGCCCAGGCCCAGCACCAGGCCACCCAGAATCTCCCACAGGGTGCTCTGCACGTGAACCCATAAGGAGCCGTCGGCGACTACCAGGGCAAACTTGCGCGCCACCTCTGCCGGCGCCGGCAGGATGAACGAAGGATAGTCGCGCCAGCGCACCAGCGCATCCCACAGGAGCAAGGCCAGGGCCAGCACGATAGGAGCGATCCACACGTCTTTGCGTATCTCGATCCTCGGCCGGGCCGGTAGGTCGTGGAGTTGTCTTACTTGTGCTCGCAACATCAATGGGCCTCTCAAACAAAATCCCCGGACACCACTGGTGACCGGGGCATTCGACACGCAACTATGGGAAAACTACCCGCAACTCCGGGCCGGCTTTTCAGACCAGGCATCTCTGGCCCAATAGGCCGGCCTCCAGGGATGTCACAGGTGCAAGCATGGCAACGCTCATGGCCCACAGCCACGAACTCTGCCAGGCAAACCTTCTCCCATCCGGACTATACCGTCGGCTCCGGACTTAACACCGGATCCACCGCTGCCGCGGGTCACGGGCTCAGGCAGCCCCGAGAGGCCACCTCTACCGTCGGTCGGGAATTGAACTGCCACCAGCTAGCACCGGCATGCAACTCTCACCCTGCCCCGAAGGTCAGTTTGCTATTCAATTGTGAGCATTATAACACCGGTCGGTGCACGGGTCAAGGAGGGAGCTTTCCGATTCCGGGTCTGCACGCGAATCCCACCCCTCATGGCGAGACCGCCATACCGCTGGGCGGTATGCTACGAAGACACGAAGTACGACACTTTCTGAACAGGCGCCCTGCCGGGCGCCGCCCGGCACCACGATGAAAGAAAATGGTCGTGCCTGGATCCGCATAGCCCGAAATGCCGCTGGCCAGCTAGTCGCCTTGCCGTGGATAGCGGCTATTCTCAAAGCAGCCGTTCGCACAGCACCCCGGAGTGGGCTGCGGCGAAGCAATCTCACCCCCGTTTGTCATTGCCAGCCACCGCCCCCACCCGTCATTGCCAGCCGGTCGCCGGCGAAGCAATCTCCGCCGTCAGCTCGCCGTCGCCAGGTCCCGCTGCCGCCGGTACAACTGCTCTAGGTTAGTCTGATGCAAGCGCTGTACCATGCCGTTGAGCGGAATGCGCGACCGCCCACACTCCTCAATGCTCAGCTGCCGCAAATCCCGCAGCGGCTGGCCCTCTGCAATGGCTCGCTGCACCGCCTCCTCGATGCAGTCCAGGTAGGCCAGGCTGGACTGGATGGTGTCCCGCAGCTCGCCGCGCAGCAGGACCTCGCCATGGCCCTGCACGATGTTCTCCAACCCCCCGATCTCAATGGCCCGCAGCGACTGCCGCAGGTCGTTGATGTCGCCTCCACTGCTCATATCCAGGTAAGGCACCGGCATGATGGTATCGCTGGCGAACAATACTTTGTCCTCGCGTACCCGCACTGTGATCACGTCCGGGCTGTGGCCAGGGGAGTGGCGCAGCACAATGGTCTTGCCTCCAAGACGCAGAGTCAGGGTGCGATCAAAAACGATGCTCGGTAGCCGCAGCTGCACGTCGGCCAGCTCTGCCAGCCTGTTTTTGGCCTCCATCAGGCCCTGTTCGCCGAACTTGGCCTGGAACTCCCGGCACCTGCGGTGGGCTATTAGCTCCGCCTCCGGAAACAGATGGCTGCCGTAGGTGTGGTCGGCATGAGCGTGGGTGTTGATGACGTATCGTACCCCGTGCGCCGAGCGCTTGCGCACGAAATCCCGCAGAGCCCTGGTTTCCCGCGGAAAAGGCAGCGTGTCCACCACCACGACACCTTCCTCGGTGACGATGACCCCCGCTGTCACCTGCAGGTATCGCTCACTGCGAAAGACGTAGATATCCCCGGCGACGCGTTCTCGCAGCATGCAGCCTGCCCTTTCCGTTAAAGAAAGGCCATCGGCCCCAGAGCCGATGGCCTTGATTGCTTAGTCCCCCGCCGTGCCGTGTGTCATGGGGTTTTGAACCTGCTTGCGCAGGTGGGCAACTTATCGCGGACATTCACCTTGCCGATGCCGGTGAGACCGGGGGCTACCGTGTCTGCCGACGAGATATCGCAGCCCTTTTTTTAGGTGTTGGCTCAAAACGTGCATACGACATCACCAACACAGCAGGGTACCGTGTCTGCATCTTACCATACCTGCCTGGATTATGCAAGTGCACCAAAGGCGTCCCCAGGGCTTCTCAAGAAGTCGCAAACACGGCACGCCTGTCACCCTGAGCGGGTCTTGCACGCAACTTGCACAACCCCGAATCACCAGCGAAGGGTCTCGGCATGCGACGGCGGATGCTTCGGCGGACCTCAGCATGACACTCGCAAGGACTTCTGAAAAGCCCTGAAGGCGTCACGGAAATGTCGGCCGGCCCGGCGGTGGACTTCCCCCGCGTTTCGTGTATAATGCCGATCAGGTTCGCCTTTGGTGCCCAATGTCCACGGAGGTCATCGATGTCCCGTCCCTTGCGCGACTCCGAGTACATCTTCGGCCTGCATGACCCTGGCGGTGAACACATCATGCTGGCCAGCAACCGGCCTGGCTGGGTTCTATTCACCGAGAAGGTCGGCCGGAATCCCAACGACCGCAACGGCAAGAGCTACCTGCCCTGGGCCGATCGCGGCCTGGGAGTCATGGCTCGCCTTAACCACGGCTACGAGCCCGAAGGCACCATCCCCCTCAGCCGGCACTACCAGGACTTCGCCCGGCGCTGTGCCAACTACGTCGCCGCCAGCACCGGCTGCCATCACTGGATCATTGGCAATGAGATGAATTTCGTCGTCGAGCGGCCCACCCTGCAGGGGGGCCGCCGCCCGAAACCCCAGCCGGCCACACCACCTTTGAGCCCAGACGAACCCCCTCCCTCCTCCCGCGAGCGGCCAGACCGCTTCAACGTGCTGCATCCGGATGCTGAACCGCCGCAGTCTCGCTCCACGGACGAGCGGGAGGTGATCACCCCGCAGCTCTATGCCCGCTGCTACCGGCTGTGTCGCGAGGCCATCCGCGGGCTCCCCGGCCATGCGAACGACCTGGTCCTGGTCGGTGCCGTAGCCCCATGGAACAACCAGACCCAGTATGAGGGCAATGCCAACGGCGACTGGGTCCAGTATTTTGTCGATATCCTCAAGCTACTGGGCCCTGATGCCTGCGATGGCTTCACCCTGCACACCTACACCCACGGCGATGATCCCAACCTCATCTTCCGCCAGGACAGGCTCGATCCCCCGTTCCATAACTACCACTATCACTTCCTGGCCTACCGCGACTTTCTTAACGCCGTGCCGGCCAACATGCGGCACCTGCCGGCCTATATCACCGAGACCGACCAGGACGTGGCCTGGCGCAACGAGAATCGAGGCTGGGTGCAGCGCGCTTATGGCGAGATCGATTGGTGGAACAGCCAGCCTGGCTACCAGCAGATCCGAGCCCTCATTCTCTATCGCTGGCCGAAACATGATAAGTGGTACATCGAGGGCAAAGAAGGCGTGATCGACGACTTCCGCCAGGCCATGAAACAGGAATATCGCTGGCGGGAGATGGTGAAGCCCCCCGTGCAACGGCCACCTTATCGGGCTGTGTTCCTGGAGGGGGGCGGCCTGAAGACAGCCGACGTTGGCCAGATCCTCACCACCAGCTTCAAGCTGCGTAATGACGGCTCCCGCACCTGGCCCAAGGCCGGCCCCAATCCGGTGCGCATTGGCTTCCACTGGGAAAGCAACACCGGCCAGCCGCTGGCGGTGCCGGCCAAGAACGATTTCCGCACCAGCCTGCCCAACGACGTCCCCCCAGGGGCCACGGTCCTGGTCGAGGGCGTTCGGGTGGGCGTGCCCGACCAGCCAGGCGCCATGCGCCTGCGCTGGGACCTGGTCGAGGAGGGCATTACCTGGTTCAGTGACCAAGACAGTGCCGAAAAAATCGAGACCGTCCTGGTCAAGGCCGTGGCTCCACCCAGTGAGGTGCTCATTCCGGAGACCGGCAAGCGGGTCAAAGGGCCGTTTCTGGAGTGGTACCGCCGGTACGGCCTGGACGTCACCGGCTATCCTCACGGTGAGCAGTTTCTCGACCCTGCCACCGGCCTCCAGACTCAGATCTTTCAGCGGGTGATCATGGAGGAGTTTGAGCCAGGGCGTATCCGCCTGCGCCTGGCCGGACAGGACCTGGCGCAGGCTCACCAGCAGATTCGCCAGGCCGAGGAGGATATCCGGCGCCTCACGACGGAGGCGCAGCGGTTGGCCGCCACCATCGCCAGCCTGCAACAGCAGCTGCGCGACCGGCCACCGGGCGGGGAAGGGTCTACCGCCGAGCGCATCGCGCCTCCCGAGGTGGTGGATATCGCCACCCAATTGCCCCGGGACGGGACCGGATTCGCCCGCCGGCAGCCCAGCGCCATCCGTACCCTCGTCATCAACCACACCGGCGGCGCCGCCGACATCCCGGTTGAGACCATCGCCGGCTACCACCGCCAGCGCGGCTATCCCGGTATCGCTTACCACTACCTGGTGGCTCCGGATGGTACCATCTTCCAGACCAACCCCTGGACCGATACGGTGAGCGATCGCGGTTACCTGGGCGAGGGCCTCAACCTTGCTCTCGCCGGTAAGTTCGACGAAATAGCGCCGGGCGAGACCCAGCTCAAGGCGGCCGCACACCTCTGTGCCTGGCTGCTGCAGGAGCTCACACTCACTCCCGATGCCATCCGCGGGGTAAGCGAACTCGCTGCCTCCGGCTCGCCTGGCTGGCAGTGGCTCCACGGCCAGCAGTATAAGACCACCCTGCTGGCTGCCGTGGCTGCTGTGCCCACCGTGCCCACGCCGGTGGGCGACGCTGAAGCCGATCAGCTGCGGGCCATGGTCGCCGATCTGCAATCCCAGCTCTCCTCCCGCAAGGAGCAGCTGGCGACCCTCCAGGCCGAGGTCACCAGGCTGCGCCAGGAGCTCCAGGATCGTGCCCAGCGCATCGAGGACCTGGATGGCCAGGTCACCCGGCTGGCCGCCCAGGTGGCCACCCAGCAGGCCGAGATCGCCCGCCTGAAGGACCAGCTGGCTCGACCACAGCCCACGCCGCCAGGACCAGTGCAGGTGTCACAACCTGCCATCCACGACGTGGTGGATCAGCTGCCTCGCCATCCGACTCTGCGCTACAGCCAGCGCCGCCGCGACAAGATTACCCATCTCTGTATTCACCACAGCGCCACTCCAGCCACCATCTCCCTGGAGCGCATCGCTGAGTACCATACACAGGCCGATCCCAGCCGCAAGAAGGACCCATGGCCGGGCATCGGCTATCATTTCTACGTGAAGCCGGACGGGACCATCTACCAAACTAACCGCGAGGAGACGGTCTCCTATCACGTGGCCATGAACAACAACTACACCGTCGGCATCTGCGTGGGCGGCGATTTTACCCGCGCGGTGCCCACCCAGCAGCAGGTGGACGGCGCCGCTCATCTGGTGGCCTGGCTGATGCAGGAGCTCAAAATCCCCGAGGCCAATATCAAGGGGCATAAAGAGTTCCCGCAGAACGACACCAGCTGCCCCGGGGTGCAGTGGCTGGACGGCCAGCGTTGGAAGGACACGTTGTTGGCAGGTGTGCGCGCCAGGCAGTCACAGCCCGGAACCGGCCAGGCCTTGAAAAGCCTCTTTCACTATGTGCTCTTCTGGCAGAAGCCGGACGCCTGGGCCAGGGAGGACTGGTACGCCGCTGAAAAGTATGTGGAGCGGTTCCGTCCCACCATGGGCTTCTCGGTGGACGATGCCAGGAACGCCCAGCACGTTACCATCGTTGGCGGCGTGGCCGGCGTCTCCTATGAGGGCGAGGAGCTGCTCAGGGCGGCCGGTTGCCAGGTCGAGCGCCTCGCTGGAGCTGATTTCGCTCAGACCAAGCGCATGCTGGATGACCTGGCGCAAAGTGGTCAGCGCTTCCTGAGCCGGGCCGGGTGACGAGGCCTTGATTGAACGTCGATAGCGCACCCTACCAGGTCAGGCTGCCGCTTTTTGAGGGCCCCCTGGATCTGCTTCTCCATCTCATTGAGCGACAAGAACTTAACATAACTACGATTTCGCTGGCCAGCGTCACCGGCCAGTTCATCGCTTACCTGGAGTCTATGCGCGATGTGCCAGCTGGGGTGATCGCAGATTTCCTCGTTGTGGCGGCCAGGCTCCTGCTCATCAAGTCGCGCCTCCTGCTCCCCAAGCCTCCCGCGCTGGAAGACGATGAGGAAGAGGACCCTGGAGAGGCCCTGGTACGGCGCCTGCGAGAGTACAAACGTTTCAAACAGGCCGCCCAATATCTGCGGGGACTCGAACAGTCCCGCCAGCATTCCTTTCTGCGTGTGGCGCCTCCGCCCATCCTGGAGGCCCGGCTCGACCTGGCCGGGGTATCGTTGCACGACCTGCTGTCTGCCTTGAGCCAGGCCCTGGCTGCCGATCCCGATCTGGCCTCGGCAGACCCCCTGGTTTCCCCGCGCAAGGTCACCGTGCACGAGAAGATCGAGCTCATCGCCAACCTGTTGCGCCAGAGCAAGACGGTCCCCTTCTCCGAAGTACTGACGGCCGCTGGCACGCGCGTCGAGGTGGTGGTGAGCCTGTGGGCTGTCCTGGAGATGATCAAGCGCGGCCGGGTGCAGGCGCAACAGAACGAGCTGTTCGGAGAGATTATGCTGTACGAGCCGGCGCTATCCGAGCCGCAGGCCTAGGCCATGGCTCGCGCCATTGCCTCCGCTCGTGTGACCCCGGCTGACGAGCTGCGCCAGCTTCTTAGCGCGTCCGAGGACCGCGTGGTTTCTCCGGAGGCCGGTGGCGGGGTCCCTGAGCTGTTTGCCTGGATGGATGAGATCATCAGGCTGCTGCCGGAGTTGGCCGCAGCTGGGGCAGATGTCAAGGCCGAACAAACCCGCTGGCAAACACTGCAGGCCCAGGTTCGCCGGCGGGGCGGGCAGCTGTTGCGGGCCTGGCCGCCCCCTGCCACGCTCCCGGAAGTACGTCACACGGTACAGCCGGACGCCAGCCATTGGTGGTGGTGGCTGGATCGCGAGGTGGCCGGCCTCAGGCGGCGGCGCCTGGTGCGCAGTACCGCCGTGATCGCCGCCGCGCTGGCCGTTATCATCCTGGCCGTTCTCCTGGTCAACCGCCTCTTCCCGGTTGATCCTCAAGTGCGTGAGGTGCAACGCCTGCGCTTTCAGATCGAGCAGGCGCTGGCGAGCCAGGATTATGCCACCGCATTGGATCGCTTGCAGCAGGCGGTGGCGATCGACCCCACCGATCCCGCCCTGCACGTGCAGCTCGGTGTTGCAGCCGAGACGCTGGGCCAGTCCGGCCGGGCTGAGACGGCCTGGACCACGGCCCGTGAGCTCTTGGCACAGGACCAGGCGCGATTCGCCCTGCTGCGGGGCCAGGCCTATCTCGCCTTCGGACGTCTGGACCAGGCCCTCCAGGATGAGCAAGCAGCGGTGGCCCTGGCACCCGACCTGGCCAGCGCCCATTACTTCCTGGGCCTCGCCCACGAGATGCTGGGCCAGCGCACCGAAGCTGTGAACGCCTACTCGCGCGCGGCAGAGCTGGCCCGGGACACGGATCCCCAGCTGGTCGTCCTTGCCCGCACCCGGCTGGCTACCCTGCTCCAGCAACCACCATCAACCGCGCCCTAGCGCTGCTCTTGTAAGCTGGAGTCGAGGCTTCAGCCGGGTCTTTAGCGCCGTCTTCAGTTTCTTCTTCCGCTGAATCTGTGGTATACTGCAACCGCGGCTGTTCCCCGAGCAGCCGCTTATTCGTGGGCGAAAGACAGAGCAAGCGCGATAGACTATGCTGACAAGTTTGGTGAACGTCGAGAAACGCTATGAGGAAATCGGCCAGCTTATGGCCGATCCGCAAGTCCTGGCTGACTACGCGCACGTGGCCGAGCTCGCGCGCGAGCGCGCCGAGCTTCAGGAGCTGGTGGATACCTACCGCCGTTTCAAATCCGTGGAGCAACAGCTGGCCAATGCCCGCTTCATCCTGGCCGAGGATGGCCAGGATCCTGAGTTGGCCGAGCTGGCCCGGGAGGAGATTGGCCAGTTGGAGGAGGAATACGCAGCCTTGGAGCACCAGCTTCGCGTGCTGCTTCTGCCCGCTGATCGCAACGATGATAAGAACGTCATCGTCGAGGTCAGGGCCGGCACGGGCGGGGATGAGGCCGGCCTTTTTGCCGCCGACCTGTACCGCATGTACACCCGCTGGGCCGAGGAACATAACTATAAGGTGGACATGCTGAGCTCCAACGAGACCGGCATCGGCGGCCTCAAAGAGGTTATCTTCGCAGTCAAGGGACGGGGAGCCTATTCCCGCCTGAAGCACGAGAGCGGTGTCCATCGGGTGCAGCGAGTGCCGGTCACCGAGTCCCAGGGCCGTATCCACACCTCCACGGCTACCGTCGCCGTGCTACCCGAGATGAGTGAGGTCGAGGTGGAGATCAGGCCCGATGAGATCCGTATTGACGTCTTCCGCGCCGGCGGGCCGGGCGGCCAAAGCGTCAACACCACGGACTCGGCCGTACGGCTAACCCATCTGCCCACCGGGCTCGTAGTCTCCTGTCAAGACGAGAAGTCCCAGCTGCAGAACCGGGCTCGCGCCCTGCAAATCTTGCGTGCCCGTCTATACGCCATGGAGACCCAGCGCCAGATGGACCAGCAGACCGAAGCCCGCCGCAGCCAGGTGGGCACCGGCGAGCGCAGCGAGAAGGTCCGTACCTACAACTTCCCGCAGAACCGCGTGACCGACCATCGGGTCGGCCTGACCCTCCATCGCCTCGATAGCGTGTTGGCCGGAGACCTGGACGAGCTGATCCAGGCCCTGCTGGACGAGGAACAGGCCCAGCGCTTGGCCGAGCTCGGCAAGGACGAGGAGTAGTGACCGGCGGTCCGGACGAACGTCAATCACGGTCGAGGCTGCATCTCACTTCTGGCGACGGTGAGTCGGCACAGGGGGAGGCCACGGAGTCGCTGGGGCGCCCGCCCTCCATGGATCAGGCCGGTGTGAGCAGCGCATTGAGCAACCTCTGGCAGTCGCCCGATGGCAGGCTGTCGGTGCCAATCTCACCCTTCCAATGGCACCTGGATGAGCACGTGACCATCGGACGCGCCCTGGTGGCGGCGACGCAACGCCTGACCAGTGCCGGGCTGGACACCCCTCGCCTGGACAGCGAGGTGCTGCTTGCCCATCTGCTGGACCTCGCCCGATCCCAGCTCTACACCCACTCCGATCGTGTTCTCAGCGCCGCCGAGCGCACCGCCTTTGAGGAGTTGATCAAGCGACGCTTTCGCCACGAGCCTGTGGCCTACCTGGTGGGCATCAAGGCCTTTTATAATCTGGACCTGGCCGTGGACCCTCGGGTGCTGATCCCCCGGCCCGAGACGGAGCTCCTGGTCGATCTGGCCTTGGACCTGGTAGGCCGGGAGGGAGCCAGGGGCCAACAGCCGGTGCGCATGGCCGACGTCGGCACCGGCAGCGGCGCCATCGCCCTGGCCGTCGCCGCCCACGCCGCAGCGGTTCAGGTCGTTGCCATCGATATCTCGCCAGCCGCGCTGGCCCTGGCTCAGGAGAATGCCTGTCGCCTGGGCCTCGCCAGCCGTATCAGCTTTCTCCTTGGTGACCTCTTAACCCCACTGCCAGGGCCTGTGCATCTCATCGTCGCCAACCTGCCCTACATTGCCGAGGCCGAATGGCCAAGCTTGCAGCCGGATATCGCGGACTTTGAGCCTGCCCTGGCCCTATCGGGCGGTGCCGATGGGCTGGACTTGATCCGGCGCCTGCTGCACCAGGCCCCTGCCTATCTCCTTCCGGGTGGCGCCATGCTGCTGGAGATCGGCTCCCGCCAGGGCAAGGCCGTGGCCCAGCTGGCCGCGGAGGCCTTTCCCAATGGCTTTGTCGAGGCCCTGACCGATTACTCCTACCAGGACCGCATCGTGAGAGTGCAAACATGAGCGGCCAGGATGCGGGCTCCTCCGCTTACCCCGCAGGAACGGCGACCTTGCTCTTGCCCGCCGGCACAGCCGCTGCCATCAGTCATGCCCTGGCTGCCCTGCGGCAGGGAGGATTAGTGGCCTTCCCCACGGACACCGTCTATGGGGTGGGCGCTCGCGCTGGTGATCCTTCTGCCGTAGCTCGGCTGTATACGGCCAAGCTCAGGCCAGCCCAAAAAGCCATTCCGTTGCTGGTGTCTAGCGTTGATGACCTGCTGCCCAAGCATGGGTGGACCTCTACCGGGCTGCCTCCGGCTGCACAGTGCCTGGCCCGGCACTTCTGGCCGGGCCCCCTGACCCTGGTGGTGCCAAGGGGTCCTCGAGTCTCCGATGCCGTCGCCGCCAAGGGACATGGTGTGGCGGTGCGCATTCCCGATCATCCCGTGGTGTTGTCGCTGCTGCAGGCTCTGGCCGAGCCATTGGCCACCACCAGCGCCAACCTCTCGGGCCAGCCCAGCTCCCTTACGGCCGAGGAGGTCATGGTGCAGCTGGTGGGGCGCGTCGACCTGGTGCTGGACGGCGGCCCCTGTCCCGGGGGCCAGGCCTCGACCATCGTCGATGTTACCGGACCGTCGCCACAGATCCTGCGCCAGGGCCCGATCACTGGACAGGCCATTTGGAATGCCCTGGCCGGCCCTGCCTAGGCAACAATCAGGGCTTCCCAAAAGCTCCACCTGTTCCCTTCCTGTGTCTCGTCTTGTCCGTGTCGTCCGTGTCTGTCCGTGTTTTCGGTCCGGCGTCTGTGATCTGGCCCGCCTGGTCATAGCCCTGCGCCGTGAATTCTGAGAAGTCCTGAGGCAACGGCTTGCTCGTTTGCCTGTTATTCGCGTAGTGGTTTGAGATAGAATCGTGGCTGACTTGACGATTGTCGGAGCTGGATTGGCCGGTTCTGAGGCAGCCTGGCAGGCGGCCCAACGTGGGCTGCGGGTAGATCTCTACGAGATGCGCCCGCAGCGGATGACTCCAGCCCACGTGACCGCAGGCTTTGCCGAGCTGGTCTGTAGCAATAGCCTGGGCGCTACCAGCGTCGATAGGGCGTTGGGCCTGCTCAAGGAGGAAATGCGCCGGCTGGGCAGCCTGGTCCTGCGCTGTGCCAGGGACCATGCCCTGCCCGCCGGGGGGGCTCTCGCCGTCGACCGCGCGGCCTTCTCCCTGGCCGTCACCGAGGCCATCACCGGCCATCCCAATATCACCGTGCACCGCAGGGAGATCACCGAGATACCAGCTGGACTGGCTATTGTTGCCACGGGCCCGCTGACTTCCCATGCCCTGGCCCAGCGCATTGGGGAGCTGGCCGGCCAGAATTCCCTCTATTTCTACGATGCCCTGGCGCCCATCGTTGCCGCCGAGAGCATCGCGATGCCCCCAGCCTGGCGCCAGAGCCGCTACGATCGAGATACGGGTGCCGGCCAGGGAGATTACATAAACTGCCCGCTGGATCGAGAGCAGTATGCTGCGTTCGTTGCCGCCGTGCGCGGCGCCGAGCGCATCGAGCTGCGCAGCTTCGAACAGGATGCTGAGGCTGAGCGCTTTTTCGAGGGCTGCCTGCCTATCGAGGTGCTGGCCAGCCGTAGCCCTGATGCCCTCGCCTTTGGCCCCATGCGCCCGGTTGGCCTGCGCGACCCACGTACCGGCCGCCGGCCGCACGCCGTCGTGCAGCTGCGCCAGGACAATCTCGGCGGTACCCTGTTCAACATGGTGGGCTTTCAAACTAACCTCAAATGGCCGGAGCAGCAGCGCATCCTGCGCTTGATCCCCGGGCTCGAGCATGCCGAGTTTGTGCGCCTGGGCCAGATGCATCGCAACACCTTCATTAATTCCCCCAGGCTGCTGCGGCCAACCTTGCAGTTCCAAGGGCGTGATGAGCTCTTCTGCGCCGGCCAGATCATCGGCTCGGAGGGATACGTTGGCTCGACCGCCGGCGGCCTGCTGGCAGGCATCAATGCTGCCCGTGTCCTGCACGGCCTCTCGCCCCTTACGCTACCACCCGTCACTATGATGGGGGCCCTGTTCCACTACGTCACCCACGCTGAGCCCGCCCACTTCCAACCCATGAAGGCCAACTTCGGCTTGCTTCCACCCCTGGAGGAGCCTGTGCGTAACAAGGGGGCACGCTACCATGCCTACGGCGATCGTAGCCTGGCTGTCCTGGATACCTTCCTCCAGGCCACGGGTTTTCAGCCGGTAACCACCATGTCTTAGGATGTTGCCTTGCCTCCCATAGATGCCGGAGAAGCGCCGCTCAAGCCAAAATGGGCGGCGTTTTGCGTTTGCCAGCATGCCAGGAGTGTGTCAATATCCGTATAGCTCGTTTCTTGGCGGGGTGAATCCATTTCAGATGCAGAACTATACGAAGAAACAGGGTACATTTAAGGTTATGGGGGCTGCGCGCATGCTACAATGAAGCTGCCAGCAAAATGCTTGCGGCTTACTGACATTCGAAACTGCAGTGGGCCCGGACTGATCGATCTGTCCTGTAATGCCTTAAGGAGGAATGGCCAATGCGTGCTCGAAAACCCGCCATCATGACTGCCGCTTTGTTGCTGGCAGTAGTCATTAGCCTGGTGCCTGCCGGTAGTGCTCCCATGGCCTCGATCGGCGATGCTCTATTCAACGGAGGCTTCGAACACGGCTTCCAGCCAATTGGAGGCTGTGGTATGGTCGGCAACGGTTGGGGTTGCTTCACCAATGGCGGCACCGCAGCCTACGGGTTTTATGATGACATGTGGGACCCGGTGGTGTTCGCCGGTGAACATTCCCAGCTCGTCGAGATCAACACCAAGCAGGTGGGCGGCGATGCCGACCGCAATGCCGGCATCTTCCAGACTGTGATGGTCCACCCGAACGCCGAGTACGAGCTGTCCCTCAAGGGCATGATCCGCGCCGATGACGGTGGCGGCGACCCCTGGCGCTACCGGGTCTATGTAGGCTTCGACTACAACGGTGGCACCAACTGGAGCGCAGTCACCGACTGGCGCGAGCTACCCTGGGACACCTACTACCCGCGCACCGAGCCGGGCAGCATGAGCAGCTATGCCACCAAGGTCGTGCCTACATCGGGCAGGCTCACGGTCTTCGTCCGCCTACAGCGCAAGTGGGGTACCTGGTATGAGGAAACCGACCTCAACCTGGATAGCATCAGCCTGTTCGGTCCCACGGGCCGCCCGCCGATGCACCAGCAGCCTCAGCCGCCCATGGAGCATAAGCCGGTCCAGCCACCCATGGCCCAGCAACCGGCCCAACCGCCTATGGAGCACAAGCCCGCCCAGCCGCCTATGGCGCATCAGCCGGAACAGCCGTCCATGCATCTGCCAGTGGTCGAAGTGGTCTGCGAAGGCCCCAACCTCATCATGAACGGCGGCTTTGAGCACGGCTTCCAGCCCATGGGCGTCGGCAACTACTGGAAGGGCTTCACCAACGGCGGCCGCGCCAACTACGGTTTCTACGACGATACTTGGCCTCCTGTGGTCGCTGAAGGCAGCCACGCCCAATTGATCGAGATCAACTCCAAGAACCTGCCCAGCGGCACCGACGCCGACCGCGTAGCTGGTATCGCCCAGACGGTGTTCCTGCACCCGGGGGCGACTTACGAGCTGTCCCTCAGCGCAATGATGCGGGAGGAGCCTGTGGCCCCCGACGAGGACTTCTACCGTTATCTGGTGGAGTGGGGCCTCTCACGCTCTGGTACCACCGATCCTGCCAACATGGACAAGCGCGAGCGTGTGGTGCTGGACAAGATCTACCCGCGGACCGAGCCGGGCGCCTACCAATCCTATAGCACCCGCTTCGTGGCCTCCGGTGGCTACACGACCCTCTCCATCTGGGCCCTCAAGAAATGGGCCACGGAGAACCGTGAGCTTGACGTGGACATCGACAACGTGGTGCTGCGCATGTGTCGCACGCGGCCTGTCCATCCGCCCATGATCCAACCGCCTATCTTCCCGCCCATGAAGCCCGGATATCCGACCATGGACCAGGGATCGATGATGCCTCCCATGGACCAGCAGCCGATGCGGCCGCCTACGAGCCAGCCTTCCATGGAGCAACCATCTATGGAGCCGCCGGCTCCTCGCACCCCGCCGGCTCCCCAGCCCACCTGTGACGGCCCTGGCGACACCTGGTACCAGGTCCAGCGCGGGGATAACATGTCGAGTCTGGCGGCCCAGTACAACACCACGGTACAGGCCATCGTCGAGAAGAACGGCCTGTCCAACCCCAATGTGATCTACGTGGGGCAGATGCTGTGCATGCCCGGCCCGGCCGGCGCCCAGTCT
>JAULUH010000520.1:0-2997 GCA_032111745.1 Anaerolineae bacterium
GACTCGACGGCGACCGTGATTGGGGCCATGATCGTCGCCCCCCTGATGGGGCCGATCATGGCCACCGCTGCCGCCGTGGTCATGGGATCCAGCCGCCGCGCGCTGCGCTCCCTCAGCCTGGTGGTGGCCGGCGTTGCCGCCGTGATCCTCCTGTCCATCGTGCTGACATGGATTGTCCCCGATGTGACGATTTCGTTCACGGAGAACGGCGAGATCGCCTCGCGCATCTCGCCTGGCCTGTACGCGCTGCTCACGGCGTTGGGAGCCGGCGCGGCGGGCGCTTTCATCATGGGCCGCGAGGAAATCGCCGACTCCATGGGCGGGGTAGCGATCGCCATCTCGCTGGTGCCACCCCTCTGCGTGGTTGGTATCGCGCTGGCCCAGGGAGAGTGGGGTGCGGCCGCTGGTGCCATGCTGCTCTTCCTGACCAACTTCTTCGCCATTCTCCTGGCCGGCGGGCTGGTCTTCATGCTGAGTGGCCTGGGCAGGTTGGCCTGGACTGATAGCCAGACGCGCATGCGCCGGGGCGCGTTTGCCCTCATCATCGTCGCCACCCTGCTGATCGTGATCCCCCTGACGCTCACTGCCTATCAGGCCGTGAGCAATGCTCTGGACAGCCAGGAGGCAGCTGGTGTCACCAACCAATGGCTGGCCGGCACCACCCACCAGATGGTTTCGGTCAATGTGAACGATCGGCTGGTCGTCGTGACCGTGGAAGGCACCGGCGAGCTGCGGCCGCTGAAGGAACTGGCCGATGGCCTGGCCACCACCCTCGATCGTCCGGTGCTCGTCAACCTGCGGGTGATTCCCACGCAGAGCGAGGTTTCTACGCGGAGCTAGGACAGGGGCGCGCGGGTGTTGAGGATCTGGTTCTTGATGGCCCGGTTGCGAAAGTCGTTGTCGGTGGCCAGGGTGCGGGCGTTGACCAGGATCTGGCCCACCTGCGTGGCCGCCGGGTTGGCCGGGTCGACGGCGATCTGGCCTGCCACCTGGTCGGTGACGCCCACCACGGTGACGGGAGCCCCGCGCAGCACCTCGTCGATGATGAAGCGGGCCTGCGACTCGGCCGGCACGATTTCGAACACGGCAGGCGCAGCCGGCTCCACCACCGGCTCAGGCGCTGTGGTGGGCTCGGGAGCCGCGGTGGCGATCGGCTCGGCAACGGGCTCCGCGGTTGCTGTTGGCCCTGGCGTAGCGGTGGCGGTGGGCTCTGCGGTGGCCGCGGGCTCCACTGTGGCCGGCTCGGCCGGTGCGGTAGCTGGCCCAGGGCTCTCGATGGCCAGGGGAACCGCTTCGATGGGCGCGCTGGCTTCTTCCGGAGTTCTGAACACGGCGAAAGCCAGCGCAGCCAGGGCTAAGAGCAGGACGACGGCGGTGATCAACACGATGTTACGGTTCACGATCATACTCCTTCGGTAAAGCCAGCTGCACTTTGGGATAGAAATCGGGGCGACGGCGATGCCCAAAGATACGGCGTAGATGTTCAGAAAATGTGAAGATGCGGTAAGCTTCCTGAGGGTAGGGCTAGGGGTGACGCTGAACATTCGGTGCGGAAAATGTGTGTAAGTTGGTAGGCCCAGGTAGTTGGAGATTCAGGCCTGTAACGGCCGGCTGAAGCCCCGACTCCGCACCCTGGGGCCGGCTATAGCCTCGACCCTGTGCCCTGAAATCGACTGAGGGATGCGATAACCGGTATGGCCTGGACTACTTCATTTCTTCCCAGCAAGTGCCGTGGCTGCCGGGAGACACGGCTGAGGTTCGTGCTGCTCCTGGCGGTGGCGACGACGGTTGTCAGCGCGTGTAACGTAGCGCCGGAGGCGATCCGCAACGTGGTGGAATACCAGCTGCGCCGGACGTTTCCGCCCCTGATCGTCTACCCGGAGGGCAGCACGCCTGCGAGTGGCAGTCTAAGTGGCACGGTGCGTGACAGGGTTGGGCGTCCAATTGCCGGCGCCGTGGCGTTGGTGTCCAGCGTGCGCGGGCAGGCCTATCACGCGCGCGCGGACGAGATGGGGCGCTATCGCCTCGACGGCGTGCCCCCCGGGCGCTATGTGCCCATGGCGGGTGCCTGGGGATTCCAGACCACCAACGGCCAGGCCGTGCAGGTGCAGGCAGGGAACCAGGTGGTGGGCGTGGACTTCGACCTGCCCGCGCGCCAGGCCGTGCCGGTGGAGCCCCAGTACCTGCGCATCGGCGCGCCGGAGGTGGCGTCCAGCCAGTTCCCTGAGCCGATGGTCGCGACCCGGATTCCCTTCACGTTCACGCTGGATGGGGTGACGATCGAGGGCGGGCAGATTTACCTGCCGGAGGGTGAGGGGGCGACCCGCCTCCAGGCCGGCTCCAGCCCCGAAGCGGCGCCGACCCTGATGATCGTCTATCCCAGCAGGCCGCTGAACTGGGATGCGGCATCGGTGGCGCTGACCCGGGATGGCAACGCGGTGCTGGCGGTGGGTCCCGACTCTGACCGGGGACTGGACATGGAAGGCCATGGCCGCGATTTTCGGGCGGCCTTCCAGCTGTGGCACCACGGGAAGTTACCGCCCCTTCAACCACCCGACGGCGCCTGGGTGCTGATGTCGGGCAGCTTTGGCTCGCTGATCCTGTTCCGGGCCCTGCCGGACCTGCCGGTGATGCCACCGGCCATGGTGGATGCCGGCGGCGTCAGCGATGCCTTTCTGGGCATCCAGGCGTTGTACAGTGCAGAGCTGCGCATCCCGCCGCCCTATGACAGCGCCATCGCCGCCCTGGGTCGCCCCGACCGCGATCCGGCCTTCTTCTTCGACTTCTCCCCCGTGTTCTACGCGGCCCACCTGCCCCCCACGTTCATCGTGCACACCACCAACGACGAGGTGATCCCGTACCAGCAGGCCGAGGCGATGGCGGAAGCACTGGCAGAGGCAGGGATCCCCCACGAGCTGCTGTTGTATACAGACACGACCCATTACCTGGATGCCTACAACCCTACGCCGGGCACGGAGCTGGTGTACGAGCGCGTTC
>JAULUH010000521.1:0-1757 GCA_032111745.1 Anaerolineae bacterium
GGGCATGAATGGTGGTGCAGGGCGGTGCGGGCCGGGCTGCGGCAGCCCGGCCCGCACCGCATCGCCATTCATGCCCCTACATCACACACAAAGACCTCCCCGGTAGCTGGCCTGGCCGCCGGGGAGGTCCTTTTACTGCTATGCCGGTTGATGGCGCCCGAAGGGCTCAGGGTTGGTAGGGCCGGTCGTTGACCCACACCTGCACATTGTCGAAGTACCCGTTGACGTTCTCGGCCAGCGGGCTGATCACCTGCAGGAAGATCATGATGCGGCCCTCGGGGCCGGCGACAACCGTATGCTCCAGGGGCAGCCACTGGCCGTGCCAGGGGCCGTTGACCCACTCGGCGTCCATGTCGTCGCACTTCACGCCCAGGGCAGCCCAGTCGTAGGTCCACACCTCGCCGCCGTGCAGGCCACCGTGGTCATAGAGCAGGTACATCACCCGCACCTTGACCGTGGAGCCCGGGGGCACCCGGATCTCGCGGGAGATGCCGGCCTCGAAGGGGACCGAGCCGGCGATCTTCATCGAGTAGCTGCCGTCGTACGGCATCTCGTCCTTGTGGACCTGCTCGGCGTCCAGGGTGACGCTCTCGGCACCGCGATACGCGTAGCCGCCCCACAGATGCGGGATCTTGCGGGTCGTGATGCCGTAGAAATTGTCGAAGGTCTCGAAGAAGGGGCCGGGGTTGGCGCTGTTGAGTAGCACGCCGCCGACGGCCCACTGGTTGCGGCTGGCCGGGTCACCCTTGGCCGGGCCGTGGCCGACGATCGTCGAGTGGTCCTTGCCCCGCGCCACCTCCTCGGCGTGGGCCATCATAGCCGGCTCGGGCAGCGAGGGGATCGCGTTCACCCAGGCCTGCAGGTGGGCCTGCGAGGGATTCTTGGTGGGGATGGGCAGACCGGGCGGGTTGCCGTTGCTGTGGGCAGACGGCGGGATGATGGGCGTGAAATAGGCCTCCCAGGCGGACCAATCGGACATAGGGGCATTACCGGAGGCACCGGCCGTGCCCATGGTAGCCACCGTTAAGGAGACCAGGATCAGCACTACAAAAATGCGGTTAAGACGACGATTCATAGGCATTCCTCCTCCAGCATTGGAGAGGCCTCCAGGCCGAACAACTACCGGCATCTATTATTATAGAGTTAGTTATTCGTCGAGTCAAGCGTTTTCATAAAACTACGCGCTTTTCCCCAGCCCTCAAAACACGCCCCGCCTCCTCCGGCCCTGATTTCGCTCCGGCTCCTCCGGTCCTGGTTCCCCTTTGCGTTCTCTGCGCCTTTGCGGTTAGCTCTGGAGCCCGTGTTGCAGAATCCAAAAAGCGCTGTATACTGGAGGCGTATCGCCTATGAGCATCCAAATCCCCTCCGGCCAGCAGAAATCCGGCAGCTCTCTAGGGTGGGTCATCGCCCTGGCCCTGGTCGTGGGCGGCATCGTGCTGCTGCTGGCCCTGCGCCCCTGGGAAGAGACAGCCAGGGCCGTCATTCCTCCCACCCCCGTCCCCGGCTGGGAGGCCTACCGCGGCGCGCCGGCCGCCGTGGGGACGTTGAGCGACGTAGGCCGGGTGCGGCCCACCGCCGTGCCCCAGCTCGTCGTCGTGACCACCCCAGCCGCGGCCGTCCTGGCCGCCGCCCCCACCTGCCCCCAGTGCCCCGTCGACCCCGCCTACACCGCCGCCTTCGCCGCCTGGCAACGCGACTTCGCGGCCTGGCAACAGGACTACGTCGCCTGGCAGCAACACTACGCCGCCTGGCAGCCG
>JAULUH010000522.1:0-8078 GCA_032111745.1 Anaerolineae bacterium
CCTAGATCGCCGCGGAATCGGAGCTCCCTGCGCTGATTAGAACCCGGGCCGGACGCAGCAACTGTCCACTATCCAGGTAGCCAGACTGGATAACCTGCGCAATATCACCCTCCGGCACGGCCTCACTGGGCATTTGGCCCATGGCCTCGTGTACCTGGGGATCGAATGGCTCACCTTCTGGTGCGATTCGTTCCACACCGTGGCGCTTTAAAGTATCTTGAAAGGCCCGGTAGGTAGACTCCAGGTTTTGCAGATAGCTGTCCTTCCAGGGGCTCTCGCTTGCCTTCTGGTCGCGGCGCAGGTGCTGGAGGCCTAGCTCCAGGTTGTCGGCCAGGGAGAGCATGTCCCGCAGGATTCGCTGCCGCTCGTCGATAGCCTGCTGCGCATAGCGCCGCTCCTGGCGTTTCTTGAAATTGTCCAGGTCGGCCTGCAGGCGCAGGTACTGCTCGCGCCAGTCGAGCTCTTCCCTGGGCTTAGGCTCCACCGGAGCCACTTTGCGCGGCTTCACTGGCTCCGCTTCCGCTGCCTGGGCCTGGCCGCGCTGCTCTGCTAGCTCGGCTTCCGCCGTTTCGGCTTGGCTCCTCTGCTGTGCCAGCGCAACTTCCGCCGCAGCGAGCTTCGCCTCGCTCTCCTCTACTCTACGTTTCAACTCGGCAACAAGTTGCGCCTGCTGGCTGAGTCCCAGCTCCTGCCGCTTCGCTGCATCCTGCAACTGTTTGTGCTCGGCCGCCAGCGTCTTGTAGGCCTGTGCCAGTCTCCTGTATTCAGCCATCGGAACACTGGTGGTCGCCCGCGAAAATGGGTCGTAAAAGCCTGCCATGATTGCCTTTTTGTCTCTGGTGTGGTCTCGTAGCCTGCTCTGGCTGGTGCCCTGGGGACCGAGCCGGCAACCGCAGCTCCAATAGCACTCTATCACATCGTCTTGAGATGTGCAACTCGCCCTGGTGAAGCCAGACCTGCAGCCCTGGCGACACCACAGGACACGACCCATGGCCGCCCGCCGGGTAACCAGCTACCTTCCACACTCCATTATAGATAGCCTGGGTTAGACGTGTGTTAGAGATGAGCTAGAATCGTGCTAGAGGTCAGTTCCGCTGCAGTCGCAGCCGTCGCGCTGTTGACTCGCTTTGCACCCTATGTTACAATTTGCGTACGCACCGCACTTGAGCCTCGGATGCCACTCTCCGGCAGTCCCCTCGATCCCCCTTGCGAAAGGAGGTGATCACGACTAATCCGTAACCAGCTATCTGCACTAGCATGTTCTCGGTGAAGCGGCCTGTTTTGCTTGTGCAACAGCCAAGCCTGGCCGTGACCTTGACCACTGGCCGGGACCCTGGAGTCTCAAGGAGGAGAGTCCAAGATGAAACGCGCGTTCTCAGTGTTTTCTATGTTGGTAGTGCTGGCCCTGCTCGCGGGTGCCTGCGCCGTGCCGACTGCACCAGTACCAGCGATCGAGCCGCAGCCTCAGCCAGCTGCCGAAACGCCCGCTCCAGTTGCAGAAGCGCCGGCAGCCCTGGAAGACGGCAAGCTCACCATCGCCTGGATACCCAAGGCGTTGAACAACCCGGTGTTCGAGCTGGGCAAGGTGGGGGCGGAGACCAAGGCGGCTGAGCTGACGGCCGCCGGCCCCTACGAGGTGGAGATCGTCTACACCGCGTCGGTGGCCTCCGACATGGCGGAGCAGGCGCGGGTGATGGAGGACGTGGTCGCCGCAGGCGTGGACGCCATCGGCGTGTCATGCAACGACCCCACGGGCTGCGAGGATCCTATCAACAAGGCGATCGAAGTCGGGATTCCGACCATGACGTGGGACTCGGACTCGCCGGACAGCCAGCGGTTCACCTACCTGGGCGTGGACAACTACGAGGGCGGTGTGGCGGCTGCGCAGCTGCTGGTGCAGAACATGGGCGAGGAGGGCCAGGTGGCGCTGTTGACAGGCGTGCCTGGGGCCTTCAACCTGGAGCAGCGGATCAGCGGCTTCAAGGACGAGGTGGCCAAGTATCCCGGCATCGAGGTCGTGGACACGGTGGCGTGCAACGACGACATCAACCTGGGCGTTCAGGTGGTCGAGGAGACAATGCAGAAGTATCCCGACCTGGACGGCTGGTTCTTCGTCGGGCTGTGGCCGCTGTTCGCCGAGCGGGGCTCGATGCCCCTGTGGGAAGCGGCTGCCGGCGAGGGCATGGTGACCATCGCCTTCGACACGCTGCCTGTGGAGCTGGAGTACCTGCAGGACGGGCTGCTGGCGGGCCTGGTGGGGCAGAAGTACTGGGGCTGGGGCTACGATACCGTGCAGATGATCTACGACAAGATCGTCAACGGTGCGGAGTTCGAGAGCTTCACCAACTCCGGTATGGACATCGTCGACAAGTGCAACGTCGACGCCATGGCCGAGGCCTGGGCGAGCACCGACTTCACCCAACCCCTGCCTCCAACCTGCGATTAGCATCTGTGCATAGTAACTAGACGACCAGGAGACAGGTAGACTGTGGATCCGGCTGCTGTGCCATCGTCCCGGTCTACCTGTCTCTAGCACTCCCGAAGCCTCTCACTCATTCTTCCTCTCTGCCGGCTTTCCCATCGCCTACTGTTGCGGAGCAGCCCTTGAACGAGACCACCCCCTCCCCAGTCCTGCGTATGGAGACCATCTTCAAGGCCTTTCCAGGCGTGCAGGCCCTGGACAGTGTCAACTTCGAGATCCGTCCCGGAGAAGTCGTCGCCCTGGTGGGCGAGAACGGCGCTGGTAAGTCGACCCTGATGAAGATTCTCAGCGGGGCCTATCGCAAGGACAGCGGCCAAATCCTGCTCAATGGGGAGACAGTAGAGATTCTTAATCCTCAACATGCCCAGCGCCTGGGCATCGCTATTATCTACCAGGAGTTTAACCTTACGCGCAACCAGACCGCCGCCGCTAATGTCTTCCTCGCCAAAGAACCGCGGCTGCCCGGTCTATTGGGCAGGCTTGGCTTGGTGGATCGGCGGCGCATGGAGCGCGACGCCGAGATGCTGTTGAGCAGGGTCGGCGCACGCGTGCCTGCCACATCCCTGGTCCGCACCCTGTCGGTAGCCCAGCAGCAAATGGTGGAGATTGCCAAGGCCCTGGCCGTGGAGGCCCGCTTGATCATCATGGACGAGCCCACGGCTGCCCTGGGCGAAAGCGAGGTGGAAACTCTCTTCGAGATCGTGCGTAATCTCAAGGCCGCCAACATTGCCGTCATCTTCATCACCCATCGCCTGGAGGAGCTGTTCCAGATCGCCGACCGGGTCGTCGTGCTGCGGGATGGCCGCAACGCAGGCGAGGTGTCCATGCCCGAGGCCTCTATCGACGGTATTATCCAGATGATGGTGGGGCGGACCCTTGACGACATGTTCCACAAGGAGCCCGCGAACATCGGCGCTTCGGTCCTCGAGGTGCGGGGCTTAAGCCGCGGCAATACCGTGCGCGATGTCAGCTTCGACCTGCGCCGCGGCGAGATCCTGGGCATCGCCGGGCTGATGGGCGCCGGGCGCACCGAGACCGCACGCGTAATCTTCGGCGTCGACCACAGGGATGCCGGCGAGGTCCTGGTCGAAGGCCAAACGGTCTCCCTCAGGTCGCCAGAGCATGCGGTGGAAGCTGGACTGGGCTTCGTGCCCGAGGATAGGGCGAACCAGGGGCTGGTGCTTAAGCTGCCCGTGCTGCAGAACATTAACCTGGCGACCCTGGATCAGCAGAGCCGGCTCGGTTGGGTAAGCCGTCCCTCGTTGAACCGTACCGCAGCTGGCTTCGTCGAGCGTCTCGATATCCGCACGCCGGGCCTGGCACAAAAAGTCATGTTCCTGTCCGGCGGCAACCAGCAGAAGGTGGTTCTGGCCAAGTGGCTTGCCTCCAATCCCAAGGTGCTCATCCTGGACGAGCCCACCCGAGGCATCGACGTGGGAGCCAAGGCCGAGGTGCACGCGCTTATGAGCCGGCTGGCCCAGGCCGGGATGGGAATCATCATGATCTCCTCGGAGCTCCCCGAGATCCTGGGCATGAGCGATCGCATCGTGGTGATGCACGAAGGCCGTGTGGCCGCCATCATGGATCGGGCTGAGGCAACCCAGGAAGAGATCATGGCGTATGCCAGCGGACAGGCTTAGGGCCCAGGCCCAGCACGACGGATCCCAGGAAGGATCGACGACATGACCCAGTCAGCAAGCCCCACCTCTAGGCCGGCCGAACAGCGTTCGGCCTGGCAAAGCTTTCTGCGCGCGCAGGAATTCGGCGTCTTCCTGATCCTGGTGGCGCTGTGCGTTTTCCTGACCATCACAACCGACACCTTCCTCACCTGGACCAACATCTCCAACAACCTGCGCAACTTCTCCTGGATCGCCATCAGTGCCTTTGGCGAAGCCATGGTCATCATCACGGGCGGCATCGATCTCTCCGTGGGCTCGGTGATGGCGCTGTCCGGCCTGGGCACGGCGATGCTGCTCACGCGGGATGTGCCTGTCGTGTTGGCTGTGCTGGGTGGCCTGGGCATCGGCTCGCTGGTCGGCGTCCTCAACGGCTTGATGGTCACCAAGGGCAGGCTGCCCCCCTTCATTGCGACTCTGGGCACCCTGCTCATGGCCCGCGGCCTGGTGCAGGGCCTGACCCAGGGGCAGCCGGTGCGTGGTCTGAGCGACCGATTCATCAGCCTGGGGCGCTTCGAGATTCCCCTCGGCAACATCGGCATTCCCCTGCCCCTGGTTATCATGCTGGTCGTTGCGCTGCTGGTGCACCTCTTCCTGGCCCGTACCGTTTGGGGTTATCGCATCTACGCCGTCGGCGGCAACGAGACCGCCGCCGGCCTGTCAGGGATCAACACCGATCGCGTCAAGATTCTGGTCTATACGCTCAGCGCCTTCCTGACCAGCATTGGCGGCATCCTGATGACGGCCCGCCTGGGCGTGGCCGCCCCCACGGCTGCCCAGGGCTATGAGCTCGACGTGATCGCCGCTGCCGTCGTGGGCGGCGTTAGCCTCATGGGTGGCGAAGGTACCATCCTGGGCGTGCTCATCGGTGCCGCCATCATGCAGGTGCTGCGCAACGGCCTGGTTCTAACCGGCGTGTCCGCCTATTGGCTGCAGGCCGTGCAGGGCGCCGTCATCGTCGTCGCCATCATGCTCGACCAGCTGCGCAAACGCCGCCGTTGACCCCTCCGCGCACTCCCCCATCGTCGGGCCAGCCCTGCATCCGTATGACTCAGGTTAGCCTATCTCGGCAACACACCCAGCGTTGGCTGGCAACCGTCGCCGGCCTCATATTGGCAATACTCTTGCTCGTCGCCTGCCGGGTACCCGGCGCTGCGTCAGGCCAAGCGGCGTCCCTGACTGCCACCCAAGAGACCCTGGCATCTCCCACCGCTGTCCGCTCTACTGCAACCTCAACCTCAAACTCGACTATCGTGGTCATCACCACCCAACCCGGCGTGACGCCATCCCCGTCGATCAGTCCGCCGGCCATGGCCCTCCCAACCTCCACTCCTACCTCACCAACTGCCACCCTACCGGTACCCACCACGGCTGTGCCTTCAGCCGCCATCACCGATACCACGGTCGTCTCGGCACCCGTTTCCATTCCCATCTATACCTATGAAGTCGTCGCCGAGTTCCCACATGATCCCAGGGCCTGGACTCAAGGCCTGGACTACGTGGACGGCCTCATGATCGAGGGCACCGGTCGGCACGGCGAGTCCAGCCTGCGCCTGGTGGATCTAGCCACAGGCCAGGTGCTGAAAGGCCTTCGCTTGCCCAAACAGTATTTCGGCGAAGGGGTTACCGTGCTGGGCGATAGAGTCTTTCAGCTGACCTGGAAAGAGCGTACCGGCTTTGTATACGACAGGGAAAGCTTTGCTCTGCTCGACGTCTTTGCCTATCCCACCGAAGGATGGGGCCTTACCCACGACGGCCAACGCCTGATCATGAGCGACGGCACCGCCAATCTCTACTTCCTCGATCCATCCACGCTGCAGGAGATCGGTCGGGTGGAGGTGCGCGATGCCTCAGGACCTATCGCCCTGCTCAACGAGCTGGAATACGTGGACGGGGAAGTCTTCGCCAACGTATGGCAGACGAACTGGATCGTTCGCATTGACCCAGCTACTGGCCAGGTAACGGGTTGGATCGATCTCACGGGGCTGTTGCCGCCCAAAACCACTGGCCAACCCATTGACGTGCTCAACGGCATTGCCTACGATGAAGCCACTGGCCGGCTCTTTGTCACCGGCAAGCTGTGGCCTAGCCTGTTTGAGATCAAGCTGGCCGATTGATAAGCCACGCCAGGAATGGCGGGCTGCTCAGCTGAACAGGAGTATCCCATGACTTACCAGCTTACTCAGCGGCCTGAATGGCAGGCTCTTGCCAGCCACTACCGCGACCTCGACGGTGTCCATTTGCGTGACCTGTTTGCCGGAGATCCGCAGCGTGGCACGCGCTTCGCCCTGGACGCCGAGGACCTCTACTTCGACTACTCGAAGCAGCGCGTCACGGAAAAAACGGTTCAGCTCCTGGTAGCCCTGGCCGAGGCATGCGGGCTCCGCCAGCGCATCGACGCCATGTTCCGCGGGGAGAAGATCAACGTCACCGAGGATCGAGCCGTGCTGCATGTCGCGTTGCGCGCGCCACGCGGTGCCACTATCATGGTCGACGGCCACAACGTGGTGCCTGAGGTCCATGAGGTCCTGGACCGGATGGCAGCCTTCTCGCAGCGCGTGCGCAGCGCCGAGTGGAAAGGCTACACCGGTAGCCGCATCCGCAACGTCGTCAACATCGGCATCGGCGGCTCAGATCTGGGGCCGGTCATGGCGTACGAGGCCCTGCGCCACTATAGCCAGCGCGACCTCACCTTCCGCTTCATCTCCAACGTCGACGGCACCGATTTTGCCGAAGCCACCTGGAATCTCGACCCCGCCGAAACCCTGTTCATCGTCGCCTCCAAGACCTTCACCACCCAGGAGACGATGACCAACGCCAACACGGCCCGGGACTGGACCCTGGCCGCGCTGCACGACGAGGCAGCCATCGCCCGCCACTTTGTCGCCGTCTCCACCAATGCCCGAGAGGTGGCCGCGTTTGGTATCGATACGGTCAACATGTTCGGGTTCTGGGACTGGGTTGGCGGGCGCTATTCCATGGACTCCGCTATCGGCCTGTCTACCATGATCGCCATTGGCCCCCACAACTTCGAGGCTATGCTGGCCGGCTTTCATGCCATGGATGAGCATTTTCGCACGGTGCCTTTCCACCAGAATGTGCCGGTGCTGATGGGGCTGTTGGCGGTCTGGACCACTAACTTCTGCGGCGCCGAGACTATCGCCGTGCTGCCCTACGACCAGTACCTGAAGCGTTTCCCGGCCTACTTGCAGCAACTCACCATGGAGAGCAACGGCAAATACATCACCCTGGACGGAGAGCGGGTAACCCACCAGACCAGCCCCATCTTCTGGGGTGAGCCGGGCACCAACGGCCAGCATTCCTTCTACCAGCTCATCCACCAGGGCACCCGGCAGATCCCCTGCGACTTCATCGGCTTCTGTCAGTCCCTCAATCCCTTGGATATCCATCACGATCTGCTGATGTCCAATCTGTTCGCCCAAAGCGAGGCCCTGGCCTTCGGCAAGACCGCCGAGGCGGTGAGAGCTGAGGGTACTCCGGACTGGCTGGTACCCCATCGCACCTTTGAAGGCAATCGCCCCTCCACCACCATCCTGGCCGGCCGCTTGACCCCCGAGACGCTGGGCAAGCTGGTGGCGCTCTACGAGCACAGCGTTTTTACCCAGGGCGCGATCTGGAACGTCAACCCCTTCGACCAGTGGGGCGTGGAGCTGGGCAAGGTTCTGGCCAAGCAGATCACCCCCGAGCTGCAGAGCCCGGCAGAGCCCCCCCTGGGCCACGACAGCTCGACCAACGCCCTGATTCGCCATTACCGCCAGCGACGGCAGTAGACCGGCGTCGTCAGAACTCGAATACCGCCTTGATGATCCCGCTGCTGCCCTTCTGATCCAGCAGCCGGAAGGCGCGGTCGTAGTCCGCCAGCCGGAAGCGGTGGGTTACCATCCAGCCGAGATCGACCT
>JAULUH010000523.1:0-5446 GCA_032111745.1 Anaerolineae bacterium
TACCCTCTTCGGCGTCGTCTTCGTCGACCTGCTGGGCTTCAGCATCGTCCTCCCGCTGATCCCCTTCTACGCCAAGGACTACGGCGCCAACGACTTTGTCGCCGGGCTCCTGGTGGCCTCCTACGCCCTGGCCCAGTTGATCGGCGCCCCCTTGCTGGGCCGCATGTCCGACCGCTACGGCCGGCGCCCTATCCTGCTGGTCAGTATCGCCGGCACCATCCTCGGCTTCGTGCTCCTGGGCGTGGCCGGCGGCCTGTTCATGCTCTTCGTCAGCCGCATCGTAGACGGCCTGACCGGCGGCAACATCTCCGTCGCCCAGGCCTACATCGTCGACATCACCGACCAGCAGAATCGAGCCCAGGCCCTGGGCATCATCGGCGCCGCCTTCGGCCTGGGCTTCATCATCGGGCCGGTCATGGGCGGTGTGCTCAGCAACGTCGGCGAGGGCATCACCGCCGGCGGCCTGACCTGGAAATACGCCCTGCCGGCCTTCGCCGCCGCCGCGCTGGCCACCATCAACTGGATCGCCGTCTACCTGTTTCTCCCCGAGTCCCTCTCGGCCGAGCGCCGGGAGGAGCTGGCTAAGAACCCGCGCGCCGAGTTCACCCTGCGCAACCTGGCGGCAGCCTTCCAGCGGCCCCGGGTTGGCCCCCTGCTGCACACCCGCTTCTGGTTCGGCCTGGCCTTTGCCATGTTCCAGACCGTGTTCGCGCTCTATGCTGCCGGCCGTCTGGGCCTGGAGGCCGACCAGACCGCCTTCATCCTGGCCTACGTGGGCGTGCTGGTGGTGGTGGTTCAGGGCGTGCTGGTTGGCCGCCTGACCGCCCGCTTCTCCGAGAACCGCCTGGTGTTCTGGTGCACCGCCATCATGAGCGTATCCCTGCTGGCCTGGGCCGCCACCCCCAGCGTGCCGGTGTTGTTGGTCGTGCTCATCCCCCTGGCCTTCTCCGGCGGCATCCTCAATACGGTGATCAACAGCCTGCTCAGCAAGTCGGTCTACCCCGAGGAAGTTGGCGGCACCCTGGGCCTTTCGGCCGCCGTGGAGAGCGCCACTCGCGTCATTGCCCCTGTCATGGGTGGTGCCCTGCTCAACTTCGTGGGCCCCTGGGCTCCCGGGGTAGCCGGCGCGCTGCTCACCGCCTGGCTCGCCACCTTCACCTGGCGGCGCCTGGTCGCCAACCCTGATCCGCCCCTGCCCCCGCGCGCCACGCCGATGCCCGAGGCCGTGCCCGCTCCGGCGGTGGTGGAGTCGCTCTGACCCTGGAGGTATCCTATGGACCTGGACGTCGCCATCCTGGCCGGCCGGCTGCCGGACGTGCCCGCCGTGGCCGCGGCTGCGGAGGAGGCCGGCTTCGCGGCCCTGTGGACCAGCGAGACCCAGCACGATCCCTTTTTGCCTCTCGGCGTGGCGGCCCTGCAGACCCGGCGCCTGGGCCTGGGTACCGCCATCGCCGTGGCCTTTGCCCGCAACCCCACCTCCCTGGCTCACCTGGCCTGGGACCTGCAGGCGGCCAGCCAGGGCCGCTTCATCCTAGGCCTGGGTTCCCAGGTGCAGGCCCACGTCGAGCGGCGCTTCGGCATGCCCTGGGGGCCGCCGGCCCCCCGCATGCGGGAGATGATCCTGGCCATCCGCGCGGTCTGGGACAGCTGGCAGTACGGCGCCAAGCTCAACTTTCGCGGCGAGCACTACAAGCTCACCCTGATGGCGCCCTTCTTCAACCCGGGACCCATCGCGCATCCCCACATCCCCATCTACATCGCTGCGGTCAACGAGCTCATGTGCCAGCTGGCCGGCGAGCTGTGCCAGGGCCTGCACGTCCACCCCTTCCACACCACCCGCTACCTGCGGGAGGTCATCCTGCCCAACGTGCAGAAGGGGCTGGCTGAGAGCGGCCGCAGCCGGCCGGATATCGCCCTGTCCAGCAGTATCTTCGTCATCACCGGGGAGACGGTTGAGGAGATGGCGCGGGCCCGGGAAGAGGTGCGCAGCCAGGTGGCCTTCTACGCCTCCACGCCCGGCTACCGGCGGGTGATGGACCTGCACGGCTGGAGCCAGGTGCGGGAGCAGCTCAGCGCCCTGGCCATGCGCCAGCGCTGGGCCGAGATGCCCGCCCTGGTCACCGACGACATGCTGGCCCAGTTCGCCGTGCAAGGCCGGCTCGACGAAATTCCCGCCCTGGTGCACCTGCGCTACCGCGGGCTGCTGGACCGGGTGACCTTCTATCTCCCCTTCGACCCCCAGGACGCCGCCCTCTGGCGCACCTGGACTGCCGCCTTCGCCCGGCTGTGAACGTGCGACGCTAGCAGAGTCCCAAAGGCTTACCGCAAAGGCGCCAAGAGCGCAGAGGGGAGCCAGGACCGGAGAAGCCAGAGCGGAAGAAACCGCAAAGGCGCCAAGAACGCAAAGGGGAATAGGACCGGAGGAGCTGGAGCAGAGCCAGCCGGCCAAGAAGCGGGATTACCTCTGGTGCTCAGCAAAAACAGACCGGCACTCTCCAAAGTGCCGGTCTGTCAATTCCCCTGTTCGCTCTCCTCCGGTCCAAAGTCCCCTTTGCGTCCTCGGCGCCTTTGCGGTTCCCTCCGCTCTCTGCGGTTCCCTCCGCTCTGGCTCCTCTGGCCCTAATCTCCTTTGCGCTCTCGGCGCCTTTGCGGTTCCCTCCGCTCCGGCTCCTCTGGCCCTAATCTCCTTTGCGCTCTCGGCGCCTTTGCGGTTCCCTCCGCTCTGGCTCCTCTGGCCCTAATCTCCTTTGCGCTCTCGGCGCCTTTGCGGTGCCTTCCGCTCCGGCTTCTCCGGCCCGGTTTCCACTTCGCGCTCTTGGCGCCTCTGCGGTTCCTCTCCTTCTCCCTGGCTGGCCCAGAACGCGCTCAAGGCCTCCACCACGTCGGGAAGCCGCTCGAAATGCGGCAAGCCCTTGCTGGGCACCAACCGCCGGGCCTGCCAGTGGGGGTTGCGGGCCAGCAGCGAGGGCAGCCCATCGAAGCCCACGTACGCATCCTGGTCATACAGGACCAGCGTGGGTTTGTGCACGTTCTGGTAGAGCAGGGTGGCCGAGCCCCGGGTGAACAGCCGCCCGCTGAGGAAATGCAGCGGCGCGTTTTCTGCCCCCGGCTGGTGTGCAGTGGCGTAGGCGTAGTCCACAAAGCCCGGCGTGACCGGCCCCACGAAGCTCCGGCGCAGGAAATACTCGATGCTGCGCCGGGTCGCCACCAGGTCGAACAGCGCCCGGCCCCATAGCTTGAAGGACAGGGCGGCGTGGGCCAGGTCGGAGATGCCCCGGGTGGGATAGGTCTCCGGCGCCCGCTCCGGCTCCACCTTGTTGAGGCCACTAGGCGAGATCAGTGCCAGGGTCTGGAACAGCTCCGGGCGGGCCATGGCCGCGCGGGCCACGAACTCGCTGCCCAGCGACAGCGCGATCACATCCGCCGGCTCGCCCACCTCGGACTGCAGGAACTCGACGATGGCATCGGCGAAGAGCTGGGGGGAGTAGTTGCGGGGCATGCGGTTGGACAAGCCATAGCCCGGCAGGTCCAGCGCAAACACCGGCCGGTGGCTGCGATAGTGGCGGAACAGCGGCCCCATCTCATACGCGCTGGCCGCCGCGTTGACGCTATGCACCAGCACCAGCGGCCGCCCGGCTGCCGTGCGGTCGACGTAATAGTTGAGCCAGCCCGCCGCCTTGCTGAGGAAGGCGCCGCGCTCCGCCACGATGGCATCGGGCAGCGGCCGCCGATGGTCGATGCCCAGCCAGCTGTACGCGATCCACCCGCCGGCCACCAGCACCAGCAGGCTCCCCAGCCCTCCACCCTGTTTCTTCTGTGCTTGCCTATCTTCCAGTTCCCTGGCCATGTGGACCTCCTAATCTCCCACCGCGGGAGGGTGATCAAGCGTCATCGTGGCTCTAGCATACCCCATTGCGCCACAAAGCGCAAGAACCCGCCCGGCCCGGGGCTTCTCTCGCAATCCCTCCTGTGGGCTTCCGCTCCGGCTCCTCCGGCCCTCCCTCCCCTCTGCGCCTCTGCGCCTCTGCGGTAACCTCCGGCGTCCGCGTTCCGGGCAACCCGGCCACAGCCCCGCGCCCCTCGTGTTGACAACCGGCACCTGGCGCCTACAATGCAGGTGGCCGGCACCCTGCGCCGTGCCGGCCACCCACCCCCACAGGAGTCCTCATGTTAGAGCCTACCGGCCATGACCTGGCCAAGATGATCGACCATTCCCTGTTGCACCCCACCATGACCACCGCGGAGCTGGCCGATGGCTGCCGGCTGGCCCTGCGCTGGGATGTGGCCTCGGTGTGCATCAAGCCCTATGCCGTGGCCCTGGCCCGGGACATCCTGGCCGGCTCCGCGGTCGCGGTCGGCACCGTCGTCGGCTTCCCCCACGGCCACAGCCGCCTGGGCGTGAAGCTGCGGGAGGCGGAGCTGGCCCTGGACGACGGCGCCGCCGAGCTGGATATGATGGTCAACATCGGCAACGTGCTGGGCGAGGCCTGGGAGGAGGTAGCGGAGGAGATCAGAGAGCTCAACGCTCTGGCGACCGGCCGTGGGGCCCTGCTCAAGGTGATCTTCGAGAACGACTACCTGCCCGACGACCGCTTCAAGGTCCGGCTCTGCCACCTGTGCAACGCGCATGGCGTGGCCTTCGCCAAGACCTCCACCGGCTACGGCTTCGTCAGGCAGCCCGACGGCCACTACGCCTATGCCGGGGCCACCGACCATGACCTGGCCCTGATGCGCCACGAGTGCGCGCCCGCGGTGCAGGTCAAGGCCGCCGGCGGTGTGCGCACCCTGGACGACCTCCTGCGGGTGCGCAGCCTGGGGGTGACACGCGTGGGTGCCACGGCCACCGAGCCTATCCTGCAGGAGGCCCGGCGCCGTGGCTACTGAGCTGCCCCCGTGGTGCTTCACGGCAGCTGGGAACCTGCCGGCCGTGGCCAGATAGGGAGGCTACTGGGCAGCCTCGTCGGACTGCCACAGCGCCATGACATTGCCCTCGGGGTCGCGGAACCAGGCCATCCACCCCATCCCCTGCACCGGCGACTTGGGGACGACGATGGTGCCGCCCAGGGCCTCGACCTTGGCGATAGACTCGTCGATGGACGGAATGCCGATGTAGTTGGTGATCAGGTGCTCGCCGTGCTGCCGCTGCATCACAGCGCCGCCCATCATGCTGCCCTCCTCGCCCGTGCTGAAGGACCAATACCCGGGGAACCCCGGCGCCTCGCCGAAGTCCCAGCCAAACAGGTCGTGGTAGAACGACCGGGCTCGCGCTACATCTTCGGCGGGGATCTCGAAGTGGACAATCATAGGCTTCATCGTGGAACCTCCTCAATAAGCTGATCCAGACCTGATAGATGCCGCCGCAGGCATGGCCGCCAATCAGGACAGGCCGCCGCCGGCATCTATCCCTACAGAACGTACGTTCTATAATACTACAACCGCGGCCTTG
>JAULUH010000524.1:0-3953 GCA_032111745.1 Anaerolineae bacterium
GGCTATGACCCTGCCGCCGTCGAACAGTCTGTCCCGGCCTATTTCGAGGCTGCCGCCGCCCGCTACCCCGACCTTCCGGCCGTGCAGCGCCATGACCAGGTGCTCAGCTACGATGCCCTCAACCGGGCTGCCAATCGCCTGGCCCAGGCCATCCTTCATGAGCGTGGCCCCGGCCAGGAACCGGTCGCGATCCTGGTGGAGCAGGGTATTGCCGCCATCGTCTCCATTCTGGGCATCCTCAAGGCCGGCAAGATCTACGTGCCCCTGGACCGCTCACACCCCCCTGCTCGCCAGGCCATCATCCTTGAGGATTCCCAGGCCGCCCTCCTGGTGACCAACCACCAGAACCTGGCGGCCGCCGAGGACCTGGCCGCCGGCCGCGTGCGGCTGCTCACCCTGAACGCCCTGTCCCCCGCCCTGCCGGAGACTAACCCGGCTGTCGCCATCGCACCGGGTGCCCTGTTGAACATCATGTACACCTCAGGTTCCACCGGCAGGCCCAAGGGCGCCCTCCAGACTCACCGCAACTTGCTTCATGCCATTTATGCCAGCTTCGACTATTCACCTCGTTCCTGCGATGACCGCTTTCTCCTGCTGACCTCCTACAGCTTTGGCGCCTCCGCCGCCACCATCTTTTCCACCTTGCTCTCGGGCGGCAACGTGGTGATCTATAGCCTGCGCGAGGATGGCATCGACCGCCTGGCGGACTGCTTCACATGTGAGGCCATTACCCACGTGCACGCGGTGCCTGCGGTCTTCCGCCACCTGCTGGCCACCCTGGCCCCAGATCAACGCTTTCCGGCCATGCGCCACGTCGCCCTGGGCGGCGACCCCGTCTACCGCAAGGACGTGGAGCGCTTCTGGCAGCACTTCCCCGAAACCTGTATCCTGCGCAACGGCCTCGGCACTACCGAGAACTACCTCGATACCCGCCTGCTCCTCTACCACGATAGCCCGGTGACAACTCCCATCGTGCCCGTAGGCTATCCGGTTCGGGACAAGAAGGTGCTGATCCTCGGGCCCACCGGTGAGCCGCTGGGCCCCGGCGAAGTCGGGGCAATCGCGGTCCAGAGCTCCTTCCTCTCCCCAGGCTACTGGAACCAGCCCGAACTGACCCGCCAGGTCTACCGTCTCGACCCCGCAGGTGGCGATGCCCGGCTCTGGTTGACTGGCGACCTAGGCCGGCTGCAGCCTGATGGCTGCCTGGAACACCTGGGACGCAATGACTCCCAGGTCAAGATTCGCGGCCATCGCGTGGAGCTGGGAGAGGTGGAGGCTGCCCTGCTGGAATGCTCCGGAGTTCAGGAGGCCGTAGTGCTGGGCCTAGAGCAACAGCCCGGTGACCTGTCCCTGGTGGCCTACCTCGTCTCATCGGTCCAGCCCCCTCCCACCACCAGCGATCTTCTGGCCGCCCTCGCCGCCCTGCTGCCTGACTACATGATCCCCAGCGCCTTCGTCACCTTGGACCGCCTGCCCATGCTCCCGTTCGGCAAGGTGGATGTCAGCGCTCTGCCCGCGCCTGAAAGTGCCCGTCCCCCCCTGGCTACCCCCTTTGTGCCCCCAGGGACGCCCCTGGAGCAAACCCTGGCCCGCATCTGGCGCGAGATTCTGGTTCGAGAGCCCATCGGCATCCACGACAACTTCTTTGAGCTCGGCGGGCATTCCCTGGCCGCCGCCCAGCTGGCCGGTCGTGTACGCCAGGAGCTACAGGTCGACCTGGCTGTGCGCACCGTCTTCGAGGCGCCCACGGTCGCCGCCCTCGCGGCGCATATCGCTGCCGATGGACAGGTCCCCCTCGATCCGACAGCCCTGGAGCGCGCCCTCCACCTGCTGGGGCCGGTATAACTCCTGGAGCCCACCGGCATGTCAGGCCGTCCCCTCCGCATCGGCGTCTCTATCCCCACCCACGACCGCAACGTGCAGATGGCCAGGGGCGTTGCTCGCAGTGTCGCCTCCCTTGGCCACACGCCGGTGGCCTTCGCCGACGATGATAGCCTGCCGACCGGCCTCGACCTGGTCATCACCATCGGCCCCCTTTCCAGCCTCGTGCCCCTGGCCAACCAGCTCATCGCCTGCTCGCCAGCCCGGCGCCCTCCTTGGGCCCTCATCCATACCGAGCCCCTGCCCAATCCCGACCTGCCCGAGTGGTTTCTCCGTAGCTTCGGCGCCCTGCGCTCCCGCGCCGAGCGCGCCATCTATTACCAGACCTCCTCCGGCGCATGGCAGCCCTCGCCCTCCCTCCGCCGCCTCCTCAGCCGGGCCCACCGCTACCGCTACTACGGCGACCTGTTCTGGGTTCGCCAGGAAGGTGTGCTCTCCGTCCTGGCCGTGTGGTCCCGCGTCATCGCCGATTTTCTGCGGGCCCGGGGCTTCGACCCCATCGTGCTCACCGGGGGCTACCAACTCGACTGGGGCCGCGATCTGGGCCTGCCACGCGATATCCCGGTCCTATGGCTGGGCAAGCCCGTGTCCGGCCGCCGCGTCCAGCTTCTGAACCGCCTGCGCCAGGAGCTGGATACGCGCGGCGTGCCTATGACGGTCGTGGACGGCGTCGAGCATCCTTTCGTCCTCGGCGAGGAGCGCACCGCCCTGCTGAACCGCACCAAGGTCATGGTGAACTTCGTGCGCCAGAAATACGACGACAACTCCATGCGCTACCCCCTGGCCGCCCACAACCGCGTGCTGCTGGTCAGCGAGCCCACCCTGCGCCATACCTACTTTGAGCCCGGCGTGCACCTGGTCGAGTCCTCCATAGACCGCATGGCCGACACCATCTGTTACTACCTCCAGCACGACGATGAGCGCCAGCGCATCGTGGACAACGCCTACCAGTTCGTGGCCGCCAACGCCCAGCCCGGCCAGGCCATCGCCCAGGTGATCGCCAAAGCCCTCGACAGCCAGGTTCCTACCTCCTCATGACCACGGCCCCCGCCCTCCCCCACGAGCGACCGGCCACCCCCCGTTCCCGGCCAGGGCCTGCCGGCCCCATCTGGCCCATCCTGCGCCGTCTCCTGGCGGTCATGCGCCCCCACGGCGCGCTCCTGTTGGGCGCCGGCCTGGCTATGCTGATCACCACGGCCATCGAGCTCATTCCCCCGTTGGCCATTCGCTATGCCATCGACCACCTGGTGCCGGCCAGCCAGACCACGCACCTCGTTCTGCTCGCCCTGGGCCTCATGGGCATCGCCGTCGTCCAGGGCCTCTTCGACTACACCCGGCTATACACCGCTGCCGTTGTCGCCCAGCGCATCGTCTTCGAGCTGCGCAACGAGGTCTTCCAGCACCTCAGCCGGCTCTCGTTCTCCTTCTACGACCAGGCACGGACCGGTGACCTTATGTCCCGAGTCACCGCCGATATCGGCGTGCTCACCGACTTCTTCGGCCGCGCCGCCATCATGCTACTGAGCAATCTGCTGCTGCTGGCCGGCATCCTGGTTGTGCTGCTGATCTGGGACTGGCGTCTGGCCCTCATCTACCTGACCCTGTTTCCCTTGCTTGCCCACGCCGTCTATGTCTACGCGCGCCGCGTGCGTCCGGCCATGTCACAGGTCCAGCGCAACCAGGCCAGCCTCACCACAGCCCTGCAGCAAAGCCTGGCCGGATTCCCCGAGATGAAGCTGTTCGGCCGCGAGGGCCTCGAAGAAGCCCGCATAGATCGCTTTGCCACAGAGCTACGTGATGCCAATATAGAGACCACCCGCATCACCTCCTTCTGGATGCCCTACGTCCAGGTCCTGGCCGGAATCGGCACCGCCCTCGTCCTCTGGCTCGGCGGCCTTGGCGTCATCGACGATAGCCTCACTCTGGGCACGCTGATCGGCTTCGCGACCTATATCGCCATGCTGGTACGGCCCATCCGCCAGAGCGGCATGGTGCTGAATATCGCCCTCTACGCCCTGGTCGCTGCCGAGCGAGTCTTTGAGGTCCTGGACATCCCTCCTGAGATTCAGGAT
>JAULUH010000525.1:0-16377 GCA_032111745.1 Anaerolineae bacterium
CCGAGCCGCTGGTGCTGGCATTGGAACCGTGGCGCCGGTGGCCGGAGGTCGAGTGGCTGGTGGCCGGAGAGCCCGAAGGCGCGGCGGCGGGAGCGGAAGATAGGCTGCGGGCTTTCTGTGCCGCCGCCGATGCCGGGCTGACGGGGGTGGAGGCGGCCCTGGCGGAGACGGGGAGCCTGGTGGTGCGCAGCGGGCCGGGCCGCAGCCGGATGGTGTCGCTGCTGCCGCCGGTACACATTGCCCTGGTGGCGGCGAGCGCCCTGACGACCGACCTGTTCACGTGGACGGCGGCCCGGGGGGAGGGGATGCCGGCGGCGGTGACGTTGATCAGCGGGCCGAGCAAGACCGCGGACATCGAGCAGACGCTGGCGATCGGCGTGCACGGCCCCAAGCGGCTACTGGTAATCCTGGTGGAGGAGTTGTAGGGGAGTGCCAGTTGGTATCCGTGGCGTAGGGGCAGGCGAGCAGATTTCGTAGTTCAGGCCGCCTGTGGTATGATGGGTGCAGCGCAAGGACTTCGGCCAGTGGGCCGAAGTCTTTGCTTGTCCAGACAAACCGGCAGAGAAATGACAGAGTCATGACAAAAACACGCACAGACCTACGGAATATTGCGATTATCGCCCATGTGGACCACGGCAAGACGACCCTGGTGGATGGACTGCTGAGGCAGGCCAAGGTGTTCCGAGCCAACCAGCAGGTGGCGGAGCGGGTGATGGACTCCAACGACCTGGAGCGCGAGCGCGGGATCACGATCCTGGCCAAGAACACGGCCATCAGCATCGTCGATCCGGAGAGCGGGCAGCCGGTCAAGATCAACATCGTGGACACTCCCGGCCACGCCGACTTCGGCGGCGAAGTGGAGCGGGTGTTGAACATGGTGGACGGGGTGTTGCTGCTGGTGGATGCGGCGGAGGGGCCGATGCCGCAGACCCGGTTCGTGCTGAAGAAGGCGCTGGAGATGGGGCACCGGGCCATCGTGGTGATCAACAAGGTGGACCGCAGGGATGCCGACCCGGACCGGGTGCTGAACGAGACCTTCGACCTCTTTTTGGAGTTGGGGGCCACGGACGCGCAGGCGGATTTCCCGGTGATCTATGCGGTGGCGACGGAGGGCCGGGCGGGGCTGACGGCACAGATGGGGCCTGACCTCGAGCCACTGTTCAAGGCCATCTTGCGCGAGATCCCGGCGCCCCAGGTGGACCTGGAGGCGCCGCTGCAGATGCTGGTGACCACCCTGGGTTACGACAACTACCGCGGGCTGACGGCGGTGGGCCGGGTGTTTGCCGGCCGCATCGCTTCAGGGCAAGCCGTGGCGCGTATGAGGTTGGACGGAGAGGTGCTGCCGGAGCGGGTGCGCTACCTGTTCGTGCACGAGGGGCTGGAGCGGGTGGAGGTCGAGCAGGCGGAGGCGGGCGAGATCATCGCCATCGCCGGCCTGGAGGAGATCGCCATCGGGGAGACCGTGGCGGATCCGGAAGCGCCGGTGGCGCTGCCGGTGATCAGGGTCGAGGCGCCGACGGTGCGCATGACCTTTGGCGTGAACACCTCGCCCCTGGCCGGACGGGAAGGGCGCTGGGGCACCTCGCGACGGCTGCGGGAGCGGCTGCAGAACGAGCTGCGCCACAACGTGGCGCTGCGGGTGGAAGACACCGACAGCGCGGACACCTTCCTGGTATCGGGCCGGGGCGAGCTGCACCTGGCGATTTTGATCGAGACCATGCGCCGGGAGGGCTACGAGTTCCAGGTGTCGCGGCCGGAGGTGATCCTGCGGGACGGGGAGAACGGCGAGAAGCTGGAGCCCTACGAGGAGGTCCATGTGGAAACCAGCCCGGACACCATGGGCTTGGTGGTGGAGATGCTGGGCCGGCGCCGCGGGCAGTTGGTGGACATGCGCGACGGCAAGGGCGGGAGCGCGCTGCTGACCTATGTAGTGCCGACGCGTGGGCTGCTGGGGTTCCGGTACCAGTTCCTGACGGCGACCCGGGGCATGGGGGTGATGCATGCCATCTTTCACGACTACTTGCCGCTGGCCGGCGCGCTGGGCGCGCGCTCACGGGGCTCGCTGGTGGCGTGGGAGGCCGGCGTGACGACGACCTATGGCCTGAAGAACGGCGAGGAGCGCGGGGTGTTGTTCCTGGGGCCGGGGGTGGAGGTCTACCCGGGGATGGTGGTAGGCGAGCACCAGCGGCCGGGCGACCTGGACGTGAACGTATGCAAGGCGCGGCACCTGGACAACATGCGCAGCGCCACCAAGGAGATCCAGGAGCGGCTGTCGCCGCCGCGGCAGCTGAGCCTGGACGAGTGCATCGAGTACCTGGCGGACGACGAGCTGCTGGAGGTCACGCCGCAGAGCCTGCGCATGCGCAAACGGCTGCTGGACAAGCGGGAGCGGGACAGGGCAACGAAACAGCTGAAGGCGGTGATGGCCTGAGCTGAGGCAGAACGCGACAGGAGGCGCATGGCTGGTCAAGCCATGCGCCTCCTGTCGCGTTTCGGGCTGCCTGGGTCAGTCGGTGGCCAGCATCACGTTGGAGGCTTTGACCACGACGTAGACCTCCTGGCCTGGGGCCAGGGCGAGCTGCTCGGCCGAGCTCTTGGTGATCATGGATACGACCTCTTCGCCGCCGGCCAGCTGCACGACGACCTCACTGTTGACGGTGCCGTGCTTGACGGCTTTGACCTTGCCCTTCCAGATATTGCGGGCGCTGATTTTCATGGGAGTTGCTCCTTATGGGGATTTGTGGCATGGTGCCCATCGGCATTATAGCACAGCCACCGGCACCGGAGGGGGGGGCTGGAACACTATTGCCTATGATCGTATTCATCCGGAGATGAGGCGGGGCCGGTTGCGGCGAGGGCGAGGCCTGGAGTATAATGGGGCGGTTTCCTGGCTGGGATAGGGATGGCCTGGTGGCGTCCCCGATGTAGGCACGGCGAAGCGAGGTGTGGCATGGCCTCCGATGGGTTGTTGGCGGCGCTGGCTGGGATCTATCCCCCGGGGCGGCTGCTGAGCCGGGCGGCGGAGCTGATCCCGTACGAGTCCGATGCGTTGACGGCGTACCGGGCCCGGCCGCGGGCGGTGGTGCTGCCGGAGGCGGCGGAGGAGGTGATCCGCACGGTGCGGCTGTGCAACGAGCTGGGGGTACCCTTCGTGCCGCGCGGCAGCGGCACCAGCCTGTCCGGGGGCTCGTTGCCGGTGGAGGGGGGGATCGTGATCGGGCTGAACCGGCTGAACCGCATCCTACGGCTCGACCCCAGGCAGCGCATCGCCGTAGTGGAGCCGGGGGTGATCAACCTGGACGTGTCGAAGGCGGCCGCGCCCTACAACCTGTATTATGCACCTGATCCCTCGAGCCAGCTCGTGTGCACCATTGGTGGCAACGTGGCGTTCAACTCGGGCGGCGCCCACTGCCTGAAGTACGGCATGACCAGCAACCACGTGCTGGGGATCAAGGCGGTGCTGGCGGACGGCGCGGTGGTGACGCTGGGCGGGGAGAGCCTGGAGGGCACCGGGCCTGACCTGACCGGGCTGTTTGTGGGCAGCGAGGGGCTATTTGGCATTGCGCTGGAGATCACCTTGCGCCTGCTGCCCAAGGTGGCGCGTTACCGCACCGTGCTGGCAGCCTACCGGAGCTTGGAAGCTGCGGGCAACGCGGTGGGCATGGTAGTGGCCGCGGGGCTGCTGCCGGGGGCCATGGAGATCATGGACAACCTGGCGATCCAGGCGGCGGAGGCATCGGTGCAGGCCGGTTACCCCCTCCATGCGGCGGGGCTGCTGATCGTGGAGCTGGAGGGTGAGGCGGCGCAGGTGGAGGTGGAGTTCGAGCAACTGCTGGAGGTGATCTACGAGTCACGGCCCTACGAGGTACGCACAGCGCAGGACGAAGCGCAGCGGCTGCGGATCTGGCGGGGCCGCAAGGGGGCGTTTTCGGCGGTAGGCCGGCTGAGCCCCGATTACGTGGTGCAGGATGGGGTGGTGCCGCGGGGCAAGCTGGGCCAGGCCCTGGCCGAGATCGAGCGCCTTAGCGAGGCCTATGGCTTGCGGGTGGCGAACGTGTTCCACGCCGGCGATGGGAACCTGCATCCTTTAATCCTGTACAACGGCCGGCAGCCGGGGGAGCTGGAGCGGGCCGAGGAGATGGCGGGGGACATCCTGCAGATGTGCGTGCGGCTGGAGGGATCGATTACCGGCGAGCACGGTGTGGGCGTGGAGAAGCGGGCCTATCTGCCGGCCATGTTCAATGCCACGGATATCGCGGCCATGGAGCGCCTGCGGGCGGCCATGGACCCGAGAAAGCTGGCCAACCCGGGCAAGATGTTCCCGCAGGATGGCGGAACAGCCGGTCCGGCGCTGCAGCCGGACCTGGCAGGCATGGCCCACCAGGAGCGAGGGCAGCGGGCGGTGCGGCCGCAGACGGTGGAGGAGGTACAGGAGGCGGTGTGCACTTACCGGCAGCTGCTGCCCCGGGGGGGAGGGAGCAAGCCGGGGATGTCGGAGCCGATGGATGATCACGTCACGGTGCTGGACATGAGGGGGCTGAGCGGTGTGCTGGAGTGTGAGCCGGCCGAGTACACGTTCACGGCCCTGGCGGGCACGCCGGTGGCGGAAGTGGAGGCACTGCTCTCTCGGAACGGCCAGTACCTGCCGTTCGATCCACCGTTGGGCGCGGCGGGGGCCACGCTGGGGGGCACGCTGGCGGCGGGGATGAGCGGCCCCGGGCGCTACCGTTACGGCGGCGTGCGCGACTTCATCCTCAACGTGCGGCTGGTGGATGGCCTGGGCCAGCTGGTACGGGGGGGCGGCAAGGTGGTGAAGAACGCGGCCGGGTTCGACCTGCCCAAGCTGATGGTGGGCAGCGCCGGCCGGCTGGGCGTGGTAGTGGAGCTGACCTTCAAGGTCTTTCCCAGCCCGCCGGCGACGGCCACGCTGCGCCGGGATTACGGCGACCTCACGCAGGCCCTGGAGGCGATGGCGAGGCTGGGCATGGCCTCGCTGGACGTCGAGGCGATCGAGCTGGAGCCGGCGCCGCGGGGGGTCACGATGGTCGTGCGCCTGGGTGGGCTGGCGGACCTGTTGGATGCGCGGCTGGAGCGCCTGCGCAGCCTGCTGGGCGGCGGTGAGGCGCTGCAGAGAGAGGCGGAGGCGGCCTACTGGGAGGGGTTGCGGCAGTTCCACTGGGTGCCGGCGGACTGGTCCCTGGTGAAGGTGCCGATCACGCCCAGCCTGATCCCCGGGCTGGAGGGCGCGGTGAGCACGGACGACCTGAAGCGGCGCTACAGCGCAGGTGGCAACTTGGCCTGGATCGCGCTGCCGGGCCGCCTGGCCTGGCTGGACACCGAGCTGATCGAGCTGGGCCTGCACGGGGTGGCGGTGCTCGGCCCGGCCCGCATCCGGGTGCCGTTCCTCGGCGCGCCGCGGGGCAGGGAGTTTGCGGCGCGGGTCAAGCGAGCCCTCGATCCTTTAGAGCGGTTCCCGGAGCTTTGAGGCGGCAGGAGACGGTTATGCAGCACCAGATTCCAGTGGACTCCCTTCCTCCCCAGGGCGCGGCGATGGCTGCGGCGGTGTCGGCCTGCGTACACTGTGGCTTCTGCCTGCCGGCCTGCCCGACGTACCGGGTGTTGGGCCAGGAGATGGACTCCCCGCGCGGGCGCATCTTGCTGATGAAGGAGGTATTGGAGGGCGCGCTGCCCATGGGCGAGGCGCTGGAGTATGTGGACCGCTGCCTGGGTTGCGTGGCGTGCGTGCCGGCATGCCCGTCGGGGGTGGCCTATGGCGAGCTGTTGATGGGCTTCCGGGCGATGGCCAGGGAGCAGCGCCCGGAGACGCTGGGCGACCGGGTGGGGCGGAAGCTGGTGCGGGAGACCCTACCGTATCCTGGCCGTTTCCGGGCCGCAGCGGGGGCCGGGCGGCTTGGCAGGTGGCTACGGCCCTACCTGCCGCCGCGGCTGGGGGCCATGGTGGACCTGGTGCCGGCGAGCCTGCCCGAGGCGCAGCCCTTGCCGCCGCTGGTGCCGGCGGAGGGCGAGCGGCGGGCGCGGGTGGCGCTGCTGGCGGGCTGCGTGCAGCAGGTGCTGGCGCCGGAGATCAACTGGGCCACGGTGCGCGTGCTGGCGCGCAACGGCGTGGAGGTGGTGATCCCGCCCGAGCAGGGGTGCTGCGGGGCGCTGTCGATGCATGCCGGGGACCTGGGGCAGGCGTTGGGACTGGCAAGAGGGGCTCTGGAGGCGTTCCCGGAGGACGTAGACGCCATCATCACCAACGCGGCCGGCTGCGGATCCGGGATGCACGAGTATCCCCTGCTTTTTGTGGGCCAGCCGGAGAGGGAACGCGCGGAGGCGGTGGCGGGGCAGGTGCGGGACGTCAGCAGCTTCCTGGTGGAGCTGGGCTGGGAGCCACCGCCGGAGCTGGACCGGCCGCTGCTGGTGGCCTACCACGATCCGTGCCACCTGGCGCACGCCCAGGGCGTGCGGGAGGCACCGCGGCGACTGCTGGAGAGCATCCCCGGGGTGAGCGTCGTGGAGGTGCCGGAGGGGGAGATGTGTTGCGGGTCAGCCGGCACCTACAACCTGGAGCAGCCGGAGCTGGCCGGGGAGCTGGGCCGGCGCAAGGCCCAAAACATCGCCAGCACCGACGCCAATGTCCTGGCGACGGGCAACATCGGCTGCCTGGTCCAGATCCAGGCCCATCTCAAGGCGCTGGGCCGGGCGATGCCGCTCTATCACACCGTGGAGGTGCTGGACCGGGCCTACGCGCGGGTGTTGTAGGGGAAATCAACGAGTTTTAGGGAGGCGCGCAGAGACGGCCCGGGGGCCGTCTCTGGGAAAGGCGTAACAAGGGAGAGCTCAGGCGCTGCGGCGGCCGATGCTGATATAGTAGAGCAGCTGCAGCACGGCGGTGACAGCGGCGGCCACGTAGGTGGAGGCGGCGGCGTTCAGCACGCGGCGGGAGCCCTGTTTGTCCTCGGGGGTGACCATGAGCCCGGCGTCGCTCAAGAGCTGCAAGCCGCGCTTGCTGGCGTCGAACTCCACGGGGAGGGTGATGAGGGCAAAGAGCACGCTGATGCCGAAGAAGAGGATGCCGAGGTTGAAGAGACCGCCAATGTTGAGCAGGAGGCCGATGAGAATGAGGCCGTAGGAGATCATGGGGCTGACCCGGACGGCCGGCACCAGGAAGTTGCGCATGGCGATCCAGGGCGACTTCTCGGCATGCTGCTGGGCATGGCCCAGCTCGTGGGCGACGATAGCCATGGAGGCCACGGACGGTTGGGTAGCCACGCCCTGGGACAGCCGGACCGTGTGGGCGCGGGGGTCATAGTGGTCGGAGAGGTTGCCGCCGATGCCCTGGAACTGGACGCCGGTGCTGAAGGCGGTCTCGTAGGTGACACCGAGGTCGGTGTCCCGCAGCAACTCCTGGCCGACCTGCAGGCCGGTCATGTTGCTGCCGTTGCGGACCTGGCTCCACTTGCGGTAGGCCGAGCTGACGAAGGCCTGGGCGGCGAACGAGATCACCATGGTGATCAAGAAGATCAAGAGATATCCTGGGCTTAGAAACATATAGACTCCTCCTGGTTTCGACAAACGCACGGCCACTAAGGGCCGGAACCTATTACCCGAACGCCATGGCGGGGGAAGCCGCCCGTGCTGGCACCTTGCCAGCGGCACTATACTCTATACGCAATTATAGCATAGCCGGTTGCACGGGCAAGCGGGAGCCAGGAGGCGCTGAAGCGCTCACTACGAACCGGCTCGCCTTGTCCGGATGGCGTTGCGCGCTCAGCGCTGAAGCGCTCACTAGGAACGACTCGTCTGGGATTTATGGAGACTCGTGTTCCTTCGCCGCGCTGTGGGTGCTTATCCAGGCAGCGTGGTCGGAACCACTCAATTCGCCGGCGGCGACAGCCACCATGACCCGAACCACCTCCGGCTCAGGGGCTTCGAGGATCCGGCCATTGAGGTCCAGGAAGATCGCCATCGCCACGAAGCCGACGCGCTTGTTGCCGTCCAGATAGCCATGGTTGCGGGCCAGGCCATACCCATAGACGGCCGCCAGCGCCGCCAGGTCCGTGTGGTCCTGGTAGGCCCAGTTGTTGCGTGGCCGGGCCAGGGCAGAGTCGATGGCGCCTGTATCGCGCACGCCATAGAGACCACCAAAGCGGCGCAATTGCTGGAAATGGATCGCATCTACCCAGACGCGCTTGAGCCAGACGGGCTCGCTCACCGAGCCAGCTCGCGCAGCGCGTTCTGGTATTCCTTGCTGATACGCGCCTCGGCCTCCATGACCCGCAAGAACTCAGGGTCGTACGGAGTCAGCAGGATGCCGTACTCAGTCTCAATGGCATATGCCCTGTCGCCGGCCGAGAGATTGAGCCGGTCGGTCATTGTCTTGGGCAAGGTCGTGCCCAGAGAGCCGCCATAGGGGCGCAGCGTGACTTCCTTGATCATTAAGTAACACTCCGACACAGATTGAGGTGCTCAGGCGCATGCCGGTCGCCAGAAGTTACAACAAAAGTAACTATGATGCCAGGGGTTTAGTCAAGCCGCATGGGGCTGCGGCCAGAGGGGCCGGAACACGGACGAACACGGACACCGGAAGGGACCTGGAGAGACCTCGGAGCAGTCCGTTCAAGTCCCGCTGGATTAGGCAACGGCCGGTGCGGGCGGGCGCTCAGAGGGGCCAGGCCAGGGGGACTACCAAGAGGCTAACCAGGAGGACGATGAGGAGGAGGGGCAGGCCGACCCTGGCGAAGTTACCCCAGGTGTAGGCGCCGGGGGAGTAGACGAGGGTGTTGGTGGGGGAGGCGATGGGGGAGAGGAAGGCGGCGGCGGCGCCTACGGCCACCATGATCAGCATGGGCTCGGGGGCGATGCCGAGGCTAAGGGCAGCCTGCAGCACGATGGGGGCCAAGAGGACGGCGGTGGCGGTGTTGCTCATGACCTGGCTGAGAGCCGAGGTCAGCAAGAAGACGCCGGCCATGAGGACGAGCGGGCCGAAGGCACCCAGGGTGGTGACCAGGGCATTGGCGATGAGGGTAGCACCGCCGGTGACCTCCAGCGCGGTGCTGAGGGGCAGGGTGGCGGCGATGAGCACGACCGTTTGCCAGCTGATGGAGCGGTAGGCGCTATCCATGGAGAGGCAGCCGGCCAGCACCATGACCACGGCGGCCAGGAGGACGGCCATCACTGCCGGCAGGGTGCTGGTAGCCATGAGGATGACCATGCCCGTGAGGGCCAGCAGTGCAACCAGCGAGCGCGGGGTAAGCTCGATGACCTGTTTGGCCAGGGCCTCGGGCTCGCCCACGACGACGAAGTTGCGGCTCTCCTGGCGCAGGCGATCGATGGCCGACCACTGGCCGCGCACCAGGAGGGCATCGCCGAACTCCAGCGCCGTTTCCCGCCGCGGCAGCAGCTTATCGCCGCGGCGCAGGGTGATCACCTGGACGTCGAATTTCTCGGCGATCTGACTGCCCAGCAGGGAGCGCCCGGCGTAGTCGGAACGAGGGGGAAGGATGACCTCGGCGACGCCGACCTCCTGAGAGAGCAGCAGGCCGGCCAGCTGGCCGGTCTCTGAGTCCACGACTTGCACGCCGACGTTGAAGCGTTCGACCAGGCTCTCCACAACCTGGGGATTGCCCTTGACCAGCAGGGAGTCCTGGGCGCGAATCACGGTATCGGGGCCGGGCATGGGCTCACCGTTGCCCGGGAAGCGCTCGGCATACTGGCGGGCGATTAGGCGCCGCCGGGCGGCGCGGCTGGCGTCGTCGAGATCGGTGGCGGCGGGCCGGTCGACCGCCAGCACCGACACGCCGAAGTCCCGGCCGAGACCGGACTCGGCCAGGGTTTTGCCAGCCAGGGGGGAACCGTTGCGCACGCGGACCCAGAACAGCTTGCCGGGCAGGCGATAGGACTCGGCCAGGGCGCTGACGGTGCTCTCGAGGTCGACGGGGCGGTCGCCGGTGGTGTGAGCCGGCAGCAGGCGCTGGCCGACCAACACCATGTAGAGGATGGCGGCGATGGTTACCGGGATGCCGATGAAGGCGAACTCAAAAAAACCGAACTCACCGTAGCCGGCGGCGGCCAGGGTGTTGGAGACGACGATGTTGGGCGGGGAGCCGATGAGGGTAATCAGGCCGCCGACGTTGGCGCTGAAGGCCAGGGGGATCAGGAAGCGGGAGGGCAGGCCGCCGATGCGCCAGGCGGCGGCGACCACGGCGGGCAGGAGCATGGCGACGGTACCGGTGTTGCTGAGGACAGCCGAGAGCAGGGCGGTGCCGATCATGAGCACGACGAGCAGCCGGCGCTCACTATTGCCGGCCTGGCGCATGAGGAATTGGCCGAGCCAGGCGGTGATGCCGGTACGGGCGAGGCCCTCGCTGACCACGAAGAGCCCGGCCACCATGATGGTAGTGGAGTCGGCGAAGCCGGCCAGGACCTGGGGGGCGGTGAGGATGCCGGTGAGGAAGAGGGCCAGCAGGGCCATGAGCGCGACCAGGTCCGCCCGCAGCTTGCTGAACACGAACAGGCCGACGGTGACGGCCAGGATGGCGAAGGTCAGGAACAGGGGCAGGTTGTCACCGGGCATAGGGTGGCTGGGACCGCCTAACCGGCCGCGGTTTTGGGTAGGGGATCAGGGTGGCGGCGGATGCGGCAGACTGGTCCAGTTTCGGAAAACTGGACCAGTCTGGGTGCGTTCGGTGGAGATAGGGGGTTGCGGGCACAGGCTAGCTACCAGCCTCGACGACGGGCAGGAAGGTGAAATAGGTGGGATCGGGTGGGCTCATAAGGGCCACCCGGGAGAGGGTGGACTCGGTGTACAGGTCCCACCAGGTGGGAGGGTGCGCCATCTGCCAGATGGTTGCCGGGTGGAGGGCGCGGCCGTGGATAGACAGCTCGCCGAGGAGGAGGGGACGGCCGGAGCCGACCTGCAGCAGCCCTGATCCGGCCTCCAGGATGCCAGCCGGCGTGGCGCGGCATCGCTCGACGCCGTCGACGAAGAGGCGTTGGGTTCTACCGTCCCAGGTGCCGGCAACGTGGTGGAGGCCCTGGAGGGGACGGGCCAGTTTGGTGCGACAGGTGCTCCATGAGCCGCCCACGTGCACTGACCAGGCCAGCTGAGCATCCTGCTCGATGGATAGGTTGAAGCTCGGGGGGGTGAGCACGGCGGCTATGGTGTGCTGGGTGGGGGCACCGGGTGAAGTGGGCGCGGTGAGCACTCCGGGGATCCCTACCCAGGTGCAGACGGAGAGGGCGTTGGCGGGAAGCAGAGTTGGCAGATCGATCCTGGTCTGGCCGCCCCCGGGGCCGAGGCGTGCGGCCTGGTGCCGCAGGGGGTCAGGTAGCAGGGCTACAGGCTCGGCCAGGGCCAGGTGGCTGATACCGGCGGCGTCGCGCCAGTGGCGGGGGCCGACGTGGCCGAGGGCCGGGTACCAGGCGGCCAAGCCGGTGGCCTGGGGGCTGGCACGGTTGGGTTGCAGTGGTTGTGCGATAGCTTGCATGGCTCAGTTCCTTTGGGGCCGATGGTGAGCTGGCATGGTGAACTGATAAGGAACGGTGTTACTGTCACTTTACCATAAATGGAATTGGTTGTCAAGAGGGGCACGAACCACGGAGTTTGGTATGAGGGCACTTGTGGGTTACACTGTGGTGGCATGGTTGCTAACCATTGACGGCGCGGACCACGTAACACGAGGAGCGTGAGACATGACCAGCTTGAAGGAGCGATTTCCGGCCGGCGTGATCGCCGGCGACGATCTGCAGGCGTTGTTTGCGGCGGCGAAGGAGGGGCAGTTTGCCATGCCGGCGGCCAACTGCACGGGCACGGACACCGTGAACGCGGTAATGGAGACGGCGCGGGACGCCAACGCGCCGGTGATCATCCAGGTTTCGACGGGTGGCGCGCAGTTCTTTGCGGGCAAGAGCCTGGACAACAAGGGCCAGCGGGCGGCGATTGCCGGCGCCATCTCGGCGGCGCGGCACGTGCACCTGTTGGCGGAGCTGTATGGGGCGCGGGTGATCTTGCACACGGACCATTGCCCGCGCAAGAACCTGCCCTGGCTGGATGGGCTGCTGGACGCAGGGGAGGAGCATTACCGGGCGCATGGCAAGCCGCTGTTCAGCTCGCACATGATCGACCTGAGCACGGAGCCGATCGCGCAGAACATCGACACGGTGCGCGGCTATCTCGAGCGCATGAGCAAGATTGGGATGACGCTGGAGTTCGAGCTGGGGATCACCGGCGGCGAGGAGGATGGCATCGACCACTCGGGCGTGGAGAAGTCACGGCTGTACACGCGGCCGGAGGAAGTGGCGTATGCCTATGAGCAGCTGATGCAAGTGAGCGACCGGTTCACGGTGGCGGCGTCCTTTGGCAACGTGCACGGGGTGTACAAGCCGGGCAACGTGAAGCTGGAGCCAAAGATCCTGCGGGATTCGCAGCTGTACGTGCAGGAGAAGTTCGGCACAGGGCCGAAGCCGATCAATTTCGTGTTCCACGGGGGGTCGGGGTCGAGCCCGGAGGAGATCCGGGAGGCGATCTCGTACGGGGTGGTGAAGTTCAACATCGACACCGACCTGCAGTGGGCGTTCTGGGATGGCGTGCGGCGGTACTACCAGGGCAACGAGGCGTACCTGCAGGGGCAGCTGGGCAACCCAGAGGGGCCGGATGCGCCGAACAAGAACTATTACGACCCGCGGGCATGGCTGCGCAAGGGAGAAGAGACGTTCAAGGCGCGGCTGATGCAGGCTATGGAGGAGTTGAACAACGTGGGGACGTTAGGGTAGCGCGGAACGACCGGCCAAAGCCTCGACCGCAGTCCCCGGAGCGAGGCTGTAGCCGAGGCGGAAGTGCTGGCTCTCATGGGAAGCGACGAGGAGGCGACTTGTCGAGTCGCCTCCTCGTCATTCAGGAGGTGCCGGCAACGGGGCCGGGAACTACGTCTGGACTGGCCGGCTGAAGCCTCGACTCCGTGCCCTCAGAGGGGGACTGGCCGGCTGAAGCCTCAACTCTGTGCCCTGGGGAAGGCCTTAAGGCCGCCAGGGATGGGGAGCGGGGCTCACTGGGGGATGATGGTGCTGTCGAATAGTGGGCCGTCGTCCACGGCGGCCCCATTCTTGCCCTGGCTCTTGGGCACGCCGACCTTCACCACACCGGAGCAGGTGTTGCCCGCGGTGTCGGTGGCGGTGAAGAAGACGTGGTAGACGCGGCCATTGCCGCCGCCATCGCGCTCGGCGCGCAGGAGGGCCGTGGAGGTGCCTACACCTTCCCCATCCGGGGCGGTGTCGCCGTCGCCGGTGCCGTTCACGGGCTCATCTTGGTAGATGGCGTCCACGGTAATGGTGGCATCGCCATCTGGGTCGGTGACACCCATGATCTGCACCTCGACCATGTGGTGATTCACTGGCCAGAGGGTGTCGGGGCTGGCGTAGGCGGCGGAGCAGACTGGCGGCCCGTTCAGGTCCAGGCCGACGAGGATGGGATCATGGTCCGAGGCCCGAGAGGCGTTGGACTCGTAGATGGGCAGGGACGTCGACTCCCGCTCGAAAGAGGACTCGTTGCCAACATCCAGGATATCGTCGTTGTAGTCGAAGACCGGGATCTCGTCGGCGTTGATATGCCAGGCGGTGACGCCGGTGACCTGGGCCCGCAGGGGGGTGTTGGCCAGGGCGTGGTCCAGGTAGCCGAGCTGTCCGTCGAAGACGTAGCTGTAGGCCGAGGGGCCGAGCAGGGCATCGAGCAGGTCGGTGTAGTCGTCGGCGGTGCCCAGGAGGTCGTCGGAGCCAGCCTCGATGGTGTCGATGGGATCCTCGTTGCGATAGGCGTTGAGGTCGCCGATGATCAGGAAATCGGGGTCACCGCTGCTGGTGGGATCGGTGGCCAGCCAGTCGACCATGGCTGCGGCGGCCTGCCGGCGGACGACGTTGCAGTTGCCCTGGCCGTCGAGGAGGTCGGGATCCCCGTCGGATGTGCAGGCGGAGCCCTTGGACTTCAGGTGGTTGACCACGACGGTCAGGCGGGCACCGGTGGCGATCTCCTCGAAGGTCTGGGCGAGGGCGGGGCGGTTCCTGGTCTCAAGGAAGCGGGGATCCACCGCGCTGGTGAGGATGGCGAAGCTGCCTACCGGGTTGACCGTGGCTGGCCGGTAGAGGAAGGCCACGGCAATCTGGTCGGGGCCGATCACGCCGGTGTCGACGAAGCTGTAGGGGCCACACTTGGCGTTGACGCCATTGGGGCCGTTGAGCAGGTCAGAGATGGCCACCGGGCCGTTGTTCTCGATCTCGGTCAGGCCCAGGATGTCGGCGTTGAGCTCGCAGATGGCGGCGGCGGACTTCTCGCGCTGGCGGTTCAGCTCGGCCGTGGAATCGGCGCCGCGGGAGTTGATGGTGGTGAAGTAGTTGAGCACGTTGAAGCCGGCGACCCGGAAGGAACCACCCACAGGATCGGGCGCTGGCGGGCGCGAGTTGTTGGCGGTGAAGGGGTAAGGGAAGGCCTCCTCCACGGGGCGGACCCGCCAGGCATCGGTGCCGCCCTGGCCGGCGAAGGACCAGTGCAGGACGCCGGTCAGGTTGGAGATGCTATCGCCACCGCGGACGCGGTTGGTGATGCTGAGCCCGGCCCGGGGCCAGAAGTAGGGCTCATCCCCGGCGGGGGTGCTGCCCAGGGCATCGTTCTGGATGTTGTTGTCGTCATCGAGGATGATACGCCGGGAGTTGAGATCGGCCAGGAAGGCCGCATAGCCGGGCACACTCGGCTCGAAGGCATCGGTGAACTGCGGGGGGCGGGCGTCGGCGGTGAGCACGAGCTGGCCGTAACGGGCCAGCTCGAAGTACTCGCTGACGACCATAGTATCGGCGAAGGTGACCAGCATGCCCTCGACGTTTTCGAATGTGGCAGGGGCCTTGGTGCTGCCGGGGGCGGGCAGGTCGAGGGTGGCGGGGGTGGGCAGGGGGTTGCCGGTGCTGACCAGGGCTACGGCGCCGCCGGCCTTGGTGACGTCGATCTGGCTCATGGCGAAGAAGTCCACAGGCTGGCCGGTGACCTGGACCTTGTCGCCCACGGCGACGCCCGTGGCGCACGAGCCGCAGAAGACGAAGATGCCCTCGGAGGTGGCGGGGTCGGCATCGGCGTCGGCGTCCTCCTCCTGGATGAAGAAGCCGCGGAGCTGGTCGCCGCTCTGGTAGTCGGCGACCACCACCGCTTCGACCTTCGCAAGGGTGGTGATGACGACATCAGGGCCAGAGCCCTGGACGTCGTGGATCTTGACCAGGGGGGGCTGCACGGTGAGGGCGATGGTGGCGCCACTGCTGCGCGCCTCGGCGTCGGTAACAGTAGCGGGCAGGGTCTTGGCGCCGAGGGTTGTGCTCTGGTCAACCGTGGCCAGGTAAGAGAACACCAGGTCACCGGCAGTCGCGTCGCCGTTCGTGCCGTCGTCGTAGAAGGGCTGCGGGTTGGCACCGCCGATGGCGGTGAGGTCAGCGCTGACGGCCAGGCCTGTGCTCGGCGGATTGGCTCCTGGGGTGACGGCCACGGTAAGCAGGGAGGTGCTGCCGGCGTCGACCGCGGCGGGGTTAGCACTGCCAGAGCCGGTGGGTGGCGTGGGCCCGGCGCACGAGGCGAAGGGTGATGCGGTGTTGCGCGGGGCAGGGGCGCCGGTGGTGAAGTCAGCGGCGTTGTTGTCGGTATCGACACAACCGTTGCTGTTGCGCAGCGCGGCTGTGGTATTGGACAGAGCCGGTGTAGGAGCGCCTTCGGAGCAATTCGCGGAGCCGAAGCCCACGAAATCCACAATGGTGCCTCCTGCAGGGCAGGTGCCGCTCAGAGCCGTGGTAGAGTTGGCAAGGGCTACCTTGCCGTTTGTAGCCGACATAGCCACCGTGCCCGTGGCATCTGGCGTGGGCAGGGGCGTGGTGCCGCCAGACCCTTGAGCTTGCTGGATCAAGTAGTACTGGCCCGGCGCGATAGAGCCGACCAGCGATGTGACTAGCCAGGTGTTGCCCGTCGACGACGCATACTGCACGGACCAGCCAACCAGTGATACTGGCGAGGTGCCGCGGTTGAAGAGCTCGACGAAGTCGTGGGTGTAGGTGGCGCCGCTGTTGCCACCGCCGCCGTACACCTGGCTGATGACGACGTTGGGCGACACGGCCTCAGCCGGCGCGGCTGCGGGGAGGCCGGCGACGGCCAATAGCACCACCAGGGTGGCGAGGGTGAACCACTTCCTTGTGACCATGGATCGGCGTTCCTTTCTGAGGAGAGCGGGCTGGATGGTTGGGACAGGAGGTATGGGCCCTGGCCCAGGAATGGATCGACGGATGGGGCAACACCACAACGATACCACGGAATCCGCGGCTAAGGGTTAGGGGACGGTTAGCGTCTTGTAATCG
>JAULUH010000526.1:0-2295 GCA_032111745.1 Anaerolineae bacterium
AGCCAGCCAGGAGATGACCCATGCGCCCCAAACCGCCGCGCCTCGCCCCCTTCACCCTCGCCGCCGCCACCCTCGTCGCCCTGGCCCCTCTGCTGATCGACGTCGAGAACACGGAGGTCGTGCCCTCTGTGACTGAGCCTGGAGCCATGCTCATGGTCTCAACAAAATCTGTGCACCTGGGCCCCAGGCCACGTTTTCGCCACGCGCCTGTGCTGTAATAGGGATGTGCAGCCCCGGCCATCCCCGGTTCCGCCCTGCCGGGAACGATAACCCCTGGCTGCCAGGTCTCGCCGGAGGACAACCATGAGCGAAAACCTTACCATCCCTTCTGTGCCGAATCTGCGGGATGTGGGCGGCCACGCCACCCGCGATGGCGCCCGGGTGCGCACCGGCCTCCTCTATCGCTCCGAGCAGCTCGGCCACGTCGGCGACGCCGGCATGGCCGCCCTGGCCGCCCTCGGCCTCAAGAAGATCTACGACCTGCGCACCGCGGACGAGCGCGCGGCCCTGCCCGACATGGTGCCGCCGGGCGCGCAGGATGTCGTCGTCGACGTCCTCGCCGGCGAGCAGCAGGCCGCGCCCGCCCAGTTGCTCAACCTGCTCCACACCCCCCAGCAGGCCAATGCCGAGCTGGGCGGCGGCAAGGTCGTGGCCATGTTCGAGCAGGCCTATCGGGACGTCGTCAGCCTGCCCACCGCGCTGGCCGGCTTCGGCCTCATGTTCCGCGAGCTCGCCGAACCCGCCAACCTGCCCGCACTCTTTCACTGCACCACCGGCAAGGACCGCACCGGCTGGGCCGCCGCCGCCCTGCTAACCCTGTGCGGCGTGCCCGACGATGTCGTCATGCAGGACTACCTGCTCAGCAACGATTTCATCCTGCCCGAATACCAGGCCACCATCCAGCGCGCCGTGGCCGCGGGCGTGGAGGAGGATATCCTGCTCTCCATCCTGGGCGTGCGCCGCGAGTACCTGGATGCCTCCTTCCAGGAGATGCAGGCCCGCTTCGGCACCGTCGAGGGCTACTTCGCGGCCGGCCTGGGCATCGATCGCGCCGGCCAGGACGCCCTGCGCGCCCGCTTCCTCGCGCGCTGAGCGGATCCCAGCCAGGGGATTGCCTTCAGCGCCCGTCCCGGAGCCGCAGCCCGGGTTCCGATCCCTGGGTCCATGTTCCGGCTTCTCTGGCCCTGCTCGCCTTTGCGCTCTTGGCGCCTCTGCGGTTCCCCTCCGGGACCCGTGTCATCCGCGCCCGTCCGTCCATGTTCCGGCTTCTCTGGCCCTGCTCGCCTTTGCGCTTTATTACCTCTGCGGTTCCCCTCCGGGACCCGCGCCCATCCGGAGAACTACCATGCCCCACCCATCACCCCGTCCCTTGCTCTTGGTAGCCATCGCCCTGCTGGCCGCCCTGCTGGTGGCCGCCTGCGGCAGCCCGTCGCCCACGCCCACCCCGGAGCCCCGCCTGCCTACCAGGGCGCCCGCGGTCGTGCCGACGGAGGCACCGACCGTCGTGCCGCCCACGCCCGTCCCCGACCTCTGGCAGCAGATCCAGCAGGATGGCAAGATGACCGTCGGCGTCTCCGCCGACTATCCCCCCTTCGAGTTCTACGACGACAAGCTCCAGCTCGACGGCTTCGACATCGCCCTCATGCAGGCGATCGGCCAGAAGCTGGGCGTCGACGTCGAGTTCGTCGACCGCGCCTTCGACGGCCTCCTGGGCTCCCTGGCCCTGGGCAACATCGATGCCGCCATCTCCGCCATCACCGTCACTCCCGCCCGCGCCGAGGAGGTCGACTTCACCGCCAGCTATTACGTCGGCGTCGGCGCAGCCCTGGCCGCCGATACCTGGCAACAGGGCGAGATCGAAACCGCCGAGGAGCTCGGCCCCCTGCGCATAGGCGTCCAGGACGGCAGCATCTACGAGTCCTTCGCCAAGAACGAGCTGATCGACCAGGGCATCCTGCCCGAGGCCAACCTCCACGTCTACCGCGATATCGCCGATGCCGTGGCCGACGTCAAGGACAGCCGCATCGAGGTCGCCTTCCTCGACCTGGACGTGGCCCGGACCTTCGCGGACCAGGGCGGCGTGGAGGTCGTCGGCGAGAGCGTCCAGGAGCAGGACTACGCCATCGCCGTGCCCCTCAACCAGTCCGCCCTGCGCCACGTCCTCGACCGCGCCCTGGACGACCTCATAGAGGAAGGCGTGATCGACGAGCTCGCCGTCACCTACCTGGGCGTCGACCCCGATAACCTGGTGCCCCTCCCCACGGCGACGCCCGCGCCCACCGCCGCGCCCAACCA
>JAULUH010000527.1:0-3846 GCA_032111745.1 Anaerolineae bacterium
AATGACCACGGGCGCAAGGCCGGCGTTATATAGGTCGATCCCGTGATAGGTCCGGCTGAGCAGATCTGAGCCGGGCGACCCATCGGCATTGACCCGGGCACCCAAGATGACTATGGCATCTGCGGGCCGCGCCAGATCACGGCTGCCCAGCCGGTTGATTTGCCAGCCCAGCACCACCACCAGCACCAGGCCACTAAGCGCCGCCAGGGCGACAGCTCTGAGGATGAAGCGGAGGGCACGGGTCATGCGCGGCAATAGTTCCGGTCGTTTCCGCACCCGATTATACCATTCCCTACCCTCGATCGCCAACAACAGGCGAGTGCCACAGCCGGGCCAGCACCAGGCCGCTGCGAGGCGGCACCATCACGCCATGGAGCTGGCCCAATGTAACCCCCGCGGCCCCCTGACCCCAAACTGCCTCCAACAACGTGTCGTCAGGTAAGAGGCCGCCGACCGTCATCTCGGGCCGGGTCGTCTGGTGGCCCGCGTTTAGCACTACAATCAGCGTCTCCTGCCCCAACTGGCGGGCGAAGGCATAGACCTGGCCGGCAGCGTAGAGCCGGGTGAAGGTGCCGCGGCGGAGGGCCGGATGGGCATGGCGCAATGCAGTGGCCCGGCGCACGTAGTCCAGCAGGTCCAGATTCCAGGGGTGAGGCTGGTCCGTAGCGCCATTGGGCCAGGGAAAGGCGCGCCGGCAGTCGGGGTCACGGCCCCCTGTCAACCCAACCTCGTCGCCATAATAGACACACGGCGCACCGGGATAGGTCATCAAGAAGAGTAGGGCAAGCTCCAGCGCGCGCTGGTCACCCCGGGCCAGGGAGAGGAAGCGTGGGGTGTCATGGCTGTCCAGAAGATTCAGCTGGGCCTGGGTGATGTCGCGTGCATACAGGCTCAGGGCATACTCGATTGCGTCTGCAAAGCCGACAGCATCCAGCGCCACCACATGGCCACTGTGCCCGGTGTGGTCGATCATTCTCTGATCGAGGATATCGCCAATGAAGAAGCCCAGGCAAGCACGCCCCACCGGGTAGTTCGTGACGGCATCGAACTGGTCACCCTGCAACCACCGGCTGGCATCGTGCCAGATTTCGCCGACGACGTAGGCTTCGGGATTGGCACCTTTGACCTGGCGGCGAAACTCCCGCCAGAATTCGTCGTCGTCGATCTCGCTGGGCACATCCAATCGCCAGCCGTCGATCCCTTGCTCGACCCAGTAGCGGCCCACGTCCCACAGGAACTGGCGCACAGCGGGAGTCCCGGTGTTGAACTTGGGCAGGGCATGCAGATTCCACCAGCTATCGTAGTTCGGCGGCCGGCGGCTGTCGTAGGCGTGCAAGGGCCATCCGCGCACGATGAACCAGTCCAGATAGGGTGAGGCAGCTCCGTTCTCCAGCAGATGGTTGAACTGGTAAAAGCCACGGCTGGCGTGGTTGAAGACGCCGTCCAGCACGATGCGCATGTCGCGGCGGTGGGCCTCGTCTAGCAATTGGTGTAGGGCCTGGTTGCCGCCCAAGATGGGGTCCACCTGGAAGTAGTCGAAGGTGTGATAACGGTGGTTGGCGGTCGAGGCAAAGACGGGTGTGAAGTAGATGGCGTTGATGCCCAGATCCTGGAGATAGTCCAGGTGCTCCACGACGCCAACCAAGTCCCCGCCTTTGAAGCCATGGGCGGTAGGTGTGGTGTGCCAGGGCTCCAGGTGAGTCGGCTTGGGGATGGTGCGGCTGCTGGCAAAGCGATCGGGGAAGATCTGATAGAAGATTGCGTCCTTGACCCATTCTGGCGTGACCGGTGACGACATTGCTGTAGAAGCCTCCAAGTCTCTGTGCACGTGAAATATAGACAATGTAGAGGGATTCAGCGATTCGCAGCGTCACCTGAGTGCGATCGAATCCACTCCAGGCAGCGCTGGAATACATCCTCGTGCTCAGCATCGACGATGAGGCCATGGCCGGAATTCTCCAGCCAGACTACCTGCTTGTCGACAGAGCTCACCCGGCTCAGGATAGTGCGCGCGCTTGCGGGCCGGACCGCTCTGTCTTCTCTGCCCATAAATACAATCAGGGGCTCGCGCACCCGCTGCAACTTGCTGCGTACCTCGCGCTGAAGTCGCCACAACTGATAGCCGCCACCTACCGGATAGGTTTCGTAGCACCAGTAGAGGTTGAAGGCCTCGGGATCGACCGTATCCGGGGTGGACTGCTCCTGCTTGGCAACGAGAGGCACCAGGAACCGGCCCACAGCGGTAAGCGGCAACCGGCGCTCGTAGAGCTCCAGGCCCGGCGCAAACAAGATCAGGCCGCGCAGAGGCACGGTCGTAGCAGCCGGTGGCGGATCAATCGCCAAATGCAGCGCGATCAAGGCACCCATGGAATTGCCGGCCACCACGATTTCTGTCGCCCGTCCTGCCAGGTCTCGGTAGGCGCGCCCGGCCTCCTGCACCCAGTCCTGCCAGCGCTGGCGATTGAGACCGGCTGGCTCGGTACCGTGTCCGGGCAACAGCGGGGCCGACACAGCGTAGCCGTGTTCCGCCAGGAAGATGCCAAGCAAGCGCATCTCGGTCGGAGTGCTGGTAAATCCATGGATCAGCAGCACGCCCACCAAACCTCCGGGATAGGTGAAGGCTGAGGGGTCAAGCCAGGGATGACGAGCCATCGGTGGGTGTCTCAGACAGAGCGATTTAAGTGATAGTACATCAAAACGGTCAAAGTGCAAAGCCCGGGGATGTGTGAGTGGGCGTTTGCCTGAACCTGGCCCGTGGCATATCATCTCCATGAGAGGTCGCTCGGTGCCTCGACCACAGGTCTATGGTGCACGGGCAAGGTTATCCCTTCAACGTTTGTGGAGGTGTGCTCATGGTTGAGCCCTGGCAGCTCATTGCCTCGCGGGATGGATTTCGCAATCGCTGGCTGCATGTCACCCTGGACACCGTGCGCCTGCCTGATGGGCAGGCCTACGAATATACGACCGTTCGGCGCGAGAGCGCCGGCGTAGCGGTCGTGGTGCTCAATGGGCACGGACAGATGCTGCTGGAACAGGAGTATCGCCTGCCAGTAGGCCAGGTGGTTTACCAGGTGCCGGGAGGGCTGGCCGCGCCAGGGGAGGATCCGGCTGAATGCATTCGCCGTGAGCTGACGGAGGAGACAGGCTTCGTGGCAGGGGACCTGCGATACCTGGGCAGCTTCTGGAACAACCCGGCCCTGAGCGACGGGCTGTCGGTGCTCTACCTGGCTCGAGATGTGTGGCCGGGCGGCGTGGCCAGGCAGGATACAGCGGAGCTTCTGACATGGGACTGGTATGATCTGGACTGGGTGAAGGCCCGCGTCCTGGATGGCACGATCAAGGATCGGGTGGTGATATGCGCGCTGAGCTATCTGTGGCTGGCCGGAGAGGTAGGCTAAGCGCACGTTGCACTACTTGACCTCTTGTGTTATAATCGCGGCTGTCAACCCCTCTCTTTATTCGCAGTGCTGCGAGGTGCAACGCCATGCCAAACCCAATCCGAAACCGCCAGGTGGTGACAGCTTTTGTCCTTCTCATCTTGGTCCTCGTCCTGGCCGGTTGCTCCATTGGCCAGCCCCGGGATACCGAATCCACCACCACACTCCTGCCACGCTTGACCGTTTCTATAGACGAAAACGGCTCGCCGACGGTCGCCGGTATATCACTGGGATCGGTCGGCCGGCTATTGGGCCAAGACATTAGCGCGCTGCAGATCCCGCCCGACCTGTTGGCGCAGCTCCAGGCTGGGGATATTCAGCACATTGAGCTCATCATGACCAAGGAGGGCCTGCTGATCTTCGTAAACGGCAAGCCCATGCCCTATCTCGCATCCGACCAGGAGACACT
>JAULUH010000528.1:0-8272 GCA_032111745.1 Anaerolineae bacterium
CGGATACCGAGTTCGGCGGTCTGCACCTCATGGAGATCGCTCGCGGTTGTGGCCGTGGCTGCCGCTTCTGTCTGGCTGGCTACGTCTACCGGCCGCCGCGCGAGCAGCCCCTGGAGCTGCTCATGGAATGGGCCAGGCAGGGCCTCAAGCACAGAGATCGCATAGGACTCATCTCCGCCGCGGTGTCCGATCATACGCAAATCGACGAACTCGCCATCCGGCTGCGGGCCCTGGGGGCCAGGCTTAGCGTCAGCTCCATGCGCGTCGATCCGATCTCGGTCCCCCTGGTGCAGGCGCTGAGGGATAGCGGCGCCCAAACCCTTACCATTGCTCCTGAGGCCGGCAGCCAGCGCCTGCGCGACATCATCAACAAGACCCAGACCGAGCAGCAGATTCTCGACGCCGTAGACCTGGCCGAGTCCCTGGGATTTCCCCAGTTGAAGATGTATTTCATGGTTGGACATCCGGGAGAGACCGACGCCGACGTGCAAGCGCTGGTCGATTTGGTGTTGGAGACACGGCGGCGCTTCGGGCGGCGCCTGGTGATCAACGCTACACCCTACGTGCCCAAGGCCCATACCCCCTTTCAATGGGAGGCCATGACGGGCGAGGATATCGTGGTGCAGCGGCAAAAGGCGATCCAGCGCGCGGTGGGCCGCCACCAGGTGGCGGTACGCGCCGACTCGGCACCGTGGGCGGGTGTGCAGGCCGTGCTGGCACGGGGTGACCGGCGGCTGGCACCTGTGCTGCTCAGCCTGGATCAGCTATCTATCGCCGGCTTTGACCGGGCGTTGGCCGACCACGGCCTCAGCCGGGCCGAGTTTCTGAGTGCCCGACAGCCCGGCGAACCCCAGCCATGGGATATCGTCGAAAGCGGTGTCAGCGCCAACTACTTCTTGTTCGAACACCGGCGCGCCGAGCGCGCGGAGACCGGCTTGAGCTGCCCGCCTGACGCCAGCGGCTGTCTCACCTGCGGCTCCTGTGACACCGAGTGGGCCTATCGGGCCACCGGCGGCCTCCCCGTGAAGAGCAAGGGACCCTGGCGGGCCGCGGACTGGCGCCCGGCGCCTGTGCCTATCTCGCTGGTCCCGGCGGCACCAACAATCTCACCCGGGTGACGCCGTGACTCAGCCCCTTCCTCCGCTGGAACGCTTCGCCAGCCTGGCTGCCTACCCCGGCCTGCTCCATGGCCTGAGCACCAGGCACGGCGGTGTCAGTCGCGGCCCCTTTGCCACCTTGAATCTGGGTTGGACCGTCGGCGACGAGCGCGACCGTGTGGAAGGCAACTATCAGCTGCTGTGCGCTGCCCTGGACGTGCCGCGGGGTGATTTGACGACGACCTGGCAGGTGCACGGCCGCCAGATTGTGACGGCAGCCGCTGGCGACCGCGGGTCCATGATCGCCAAAGCCGACGGCATCGTGACCGATGTGCCGAATCTCCCCATCACCCAACGCTACGCCGATTGCACGCCGGTGCTGGTGTATGACTGGCGTCGCCACGCGGTGGGCATGGTCCATGCCGGCTGGCGCGGTACGGTGGCCGGGGTATCGTCGGCCCTGGTCACAGCCTTGACGGCAGCCTATGGCTCCCAGGTCGACGACCTGGTGGCCGTCGTGGGCCCGGCCATTGGACCGTGCTGTTACCAGGTGGGGCCGGAGGTGGTGGCTGCGGTGCAACAGGCCTTCCCTGGGGTCGATCACCTGCTAGTCGGCCACGCAGCCTCGCCGGCCAACGGGCACGACGGGGCCGGCCCGGCCAATGTCCACTTCGATCTGTGGGAGGCCAATCGATGGCAACTGGCGCGGGCTGGCATAGGCCACATCGAAGTCTCTGGGGTCTGCACCCGCTGCCGGCGTGATGTCTACTTTTCCCACCGGGGCGATGCCGGTCACACTGGCCGCTTTGCCGCGGTGATGATGCTGAAGAGCTAGGCAACAATGGCCCACGGCGCCAAAGGCACGATCCAAGACCCATCCCTGCACCTGCTTGGGGAGCAAGGGCAGCGGTCCTCCCAGGTGCCGGACGTGGCGGCCAACCTGCGGCGGGTGCGCGAGCAGCTTGCCGCGGCTGCGGTTCGGGCAGGGCGCCAGGGCGGCGATATCACCCTGGTCGCCGTGAGCAAGACCAAGCCGGTGACCCTGGTACAGGCTGCCCTGGCAGCCGGGCAGGTGGATTTCGGCGAAAACCTGGTGGAGGAAGCCTGGGCGAAGTTCGCCGATCCCGGCGACCAATCCTCACTGGCCAGCAGGGGTGTGCCTGGTGTGCGACTCCACCTGATCGGCCCCATTCAAAGCCGCAAGGCCGCGTTGGCCGTGGCGTGCCGCCCTGTGCTGATCCATGCGGTGGACCGGCTGAAGATCGCCCACCGGCTGGATCGTTTTGCTGCCGATGCCGGCCTCCGCCTGGGCATCCTGCTCGAGATAAATGTGTCAGGCGAACCCAGCAAGTTTGGCTTTGCGCCCGATCAGCTCGATCAAGCCATGGACGGGCTGTTGAGCCTGCCGCACCTGCTGGTACAGGGTTTGATGACGATCCCGCCGTATCATTCAGACCCGGAGATGGCGCGGCCCTACTTTGTCCAGCTGCGCCATCTGCAGGAGCGCCTGGCGGCATCCTATGCCGAGGCCAGCTGGCGCCACCTCAGCATGGGTATGAGCCACGACTTTGTCGTAGCGGTCGAGGAGGGCGCCACCATCGTGCGGGTTGGCACGGCGATATTTGGCGAGCGAACATGACAATGCTACAGAACACGACTCTCAGTTTCATTGGCGGAGGGGTCATGGCCGAGGCCATGATCAAAGGTATCCTCGGCAACGATCTCATGGGCCCTGACCAGGTGATCGTCTCTGGCCCCAATGTCGAGCGCGGCAGCCAACTGGCCGACCGCTACGGCATCCGGTTCACTGCATCCAACAGCGAGGCCGCGGACTTTGGCGAGACCGTGGTGCTCAGCATCAAGCCCCAGGTCTTGCCCCACCTCATCGGCGACCTGCGCGGCCATCTGCGCCGCAATGCGCTCTTGCTATCCATCCTGGCCGGCGTGCGCATCAGCACTATCCTGCGCGGCCTGGCCCATCCTGCTATCGTGCGAGCCATGCCTAACACGCCGGCTCAAGTTGGGATGGGGATGACCGTGTGGACGGCCACCCATGAGGTGAGCGACCGGCAACGCGGGCACACGCGTGCTGTGCTGGGGGCGTTGGGCGAGGAGCTGTTTGTGGAAGACGAGGGTTACCTCGATATGGCCACGGCCCTCAGCGGCACCGGCCCGGCCTATGTCTTGCTCTTCATGGAGGCCCTCATCGACGCCGGAGTGCACATGGGATTCTCCCGCCGCATTGCCGAGCAGCTGGTGTTGCAGACCATGGCTGGCACTGTGGAGGTTGCGCGCCAGTCCAGCCTGCATCCGGCCCAGTTGCGCAACATGGTCACGTCGCCCGGGGGCACCTCGGCCGAGGCCATCTATGAGCTGGAGAAGGGCACCCTGCGCACCGTGGTGTCCAAGGCCGTGTGGGCAGCCTATCGCAAGTCCAAATTCCTGGGCGATCTCTCGGAGAAACCGGAGTCCTAGAACAATGGCAGAGATCCTCTACAACTTCTTCAATTTCCTGTTCGGGGCCCTGAGCCTTCTCATCCTGGTTCGGGTCCTCATGAGCTGGATTCCCAACCTGGATCCGTCCAACCCCCTGGTGCGTCTGATTCACCAGCTGACCGATCCCATTCTGGAGCCGGCCCGCCGCCTGATTCCGCCCATTGGCGGGCTTGATCTCTCGCCGTTGATCGTGCTGCTTCTGATCGATTTCGTGATCCGGCCGCTCACGCTGCAGCTGCTCGCCAGGCTGATGTAGGCCCGGCGCCAGCCCGGTGCCAAGGAATGTGACCATGCCCAGTAGCCGAGCCTTCGCCCTACCCGCTATCGCCTTGCTGGTGGCGGCTTGCGCGCCCGTGCCGGCCGGTGACCTGGCCGCTACCGTGACCTCTTCCTCAGCCGTCACTCCCACGGCAACTGTGATCCTCATGCCAACATCAACGCCCGCCGACGCCGAGCCACCGCGTTCTCCCGCCCAGGTCGACATCCCTGTCGTGCCTCCTGAACTAGGACCTGTGGTAACTGAGGTCGCCGCCGACCTGGCCCAGCGGTTGGCGGTCCCCCAGGAGGCCATCACGGTGGTCAGGGCCGAAGCCGTCGTGTGGCCGGATGCTGGCCTGGGCTGTCCGCAACCCGGTATGGCTTATGCTCAGGTGCTTGTGGAGGGGCTACAGGTCGTGCTGGAGGTCGACGGCCAGGCCTATGCTTACCATGGCCGGTCCCCAGACCAGATGTTTCTTTGTGGCCCCACAGGGCCGGTTCCCCCGGGCCAGCTGCCCGCAGCCAGCGACACCCGCGGCAGCATCTCCACTCCCGTAGACCAGACTCAGGTCATAGTCGACATTGTCAAGGCCGACCTGGCCCAACAGTTGGGTGTACCGGTTGATAGCATTGAAGTGGTATCGGTAACCCCACAGCAGTGGCGCACCAGCGGCCTGGGTTGCGAGCAGCCAGACCAGATGTACATGCAGGTGATCACGCCAGGTCTGCAAATCGTGCTGGCCGTTGGAGACGGGATCTACACCTACCATACGGACTTGCAGGGCAACTTCATCCTCTGCTCGCAGGGGGCGCGCTGATCCGTCTACTCACGGCAACGCGCCGGCCATCACGCCTGGCTGTGCAGTAACCGGCCGCAGGATGGGCAGAAGACTCGCTGGCCGTCCTGTTCGGCGTTGCGGGCCTGCTGGATGATCCCAGTCGCCAGCACCATACCGCATCCGCCACAGGCGTCGCCGCGCAGTAGCGCCAGCGCCCGTCCCCGCTTGCGCGTGCGCAGGGTGCGATAGAGCTCCTGGTCCACGCTCGAGAGGGAGGCCCACTGGCGCTGCAGGCGAGCGCCCAGAGATTTCAGTTCCGCTGTGCTGCGCTCGCGCTCCTGGAACACTGCCTCCTGCGCGGCGCGCCAGGCTGACTCCTGCTCGGCGAGCTGTGCCTGCCGTTGGCCTAGCGCTCCCTGCCAGCGCTCAACCTCCAGCAGTGCCTCGAGAAGCTGATCCTCCAGCGCCGTCTGGTGTCGCCGCAGGGCCTCCACGTTGGCCTCCATGGCAGCCAGCTCCTTGGGGATACGTACTCGTCCACTCATCAGGTCCCGCTCGGCAGACTGGATCCGCTGTACCAGGTCCCGAATCTCGGTGTCCAGCGCCCGTTGCTGGTCACGCCATCGTGCCAGCTCGGCTGTAGCCTCGGCTACCTCCGTGCGCGTGGTCTTGAGATCGTGGGGCTCCACCAGCTGTTTCTCCAACTCGGCCAGCCGCTGGCGTATCGCCTCGGCAGATAGGTCGGTCATTTGAACCGCCCACAGGTCGGCAACGGTGCTCATGGCAGTCTCCCTAAGTCGGGTTCCGGCCAGCGCGTCCCATCAGGCTGCGCTGGTCCGGCCCCGGTGATGGTAGTCCCTGAGTATAGCATAGCCCGGTTCACTCGCCAAGCATCAACGGCTCCAGCCCAGTTTGAAACAGGGTGCGTTCTATGCTAAAATGGCAGGGAAAGCAAAAGAGCAGTCGAGGAGACTACGCCCAACATGTCCAGAGAACCTGCACGCCACGGTGAAGCAGGCCAGAGCTTTCTAGAGTTCGCCCTTATCCTGATCTTGATCGCCATCGTCGTCCTGGCCATCTTCTTGATCATGGGAGACGAGATCCGAACCTTCGTCAACGACCTGCTGCAAACCTGGTTTCCTGGCTAGTTCATTCGCCTTCATCCAGGGGGGATTAAGATGCCTGCGACATTGTCTGTCGTCCAGGGGATCGCGCGTGTGCCCGCTCCGTTATCGCCGGCCAGGCAATGGACTGGCCGGCTGCTCGACGTCTTGTTTCCGCCGCAATGCGGCGGCTGTAAGCGGGCAGGCACCTTCTGGTGTGCAGAGTGCAATGCTGCGCTCCAGCCCGTCCCGTTACCAGCTTGCCGGCGCTGTGGGCTGCCCCTCGCTGTCGGCACCACCTGTCCCGACTGTGCGGCTGGTCAACCTGGCAGGATCGTCATACGCTCAGTGGGCCTGTACGCTCAACCCCTCAGTGCCGCCATCCAACAGCTCAAGTACCAGGGGGTGATGTCCCTGGCCGAGCCACTGGGCCAGTTGATGGCGGACTTCTGGCTGGCCCGGGCTGTGGCCATGGATGTGGTGGTACCGGTGCCGCTGCACGAGCGCAGGCTCCGTAGCCGTGGCTTCAACCAGGCTCAGCTGCTGGCTACGGTCTTCTGCCGGCGCATCCGGCTGCCCCTGGTTGAGGAAGGGCTTTTGCGCCGCGGCCGGGATACGCCCCAGCAGGTGCAGCTAGGGCCGGAGGAACGGCGGCACAATGTGCTTGGCGCCTTTGCCTGGCACGGCCCGCCGCTGCAGGGCGCGCGCGTGCTGCTCATCGACGATGTGGCTACCACCGGGGCCACCCTCTCGGCCTGCGGGCAGGTGCTGCGTGCCGCGGGCGCGTCGCGAGTCTGGGCTCTGACCGTGGCGCGCGCCGTCTCCTGAGCACCAACCCTGTCGGCGCAGATGGGTTGACATCTGTTGGGAGAGGGACTACAATGCTAGTAACGCTCCCGTGCTGGCGATCCGGCGGGCCCGTGGGATCGTGCTGGCCGGGTTGTTGAGTGACTCACGACAGGAAAGGAGCAAGTTGCGTATGCAGCTTACCGTCAAAGGCCGCAACATCGAGATCACTGACCGGTTGCGCTCGTACGTCGAGAAGAAGATCGGCAAGCTCGATCGCTATCTGCCGGAAATGGCGGAGGCGCGGGTCGAGCTCGCCGAGGAGGCCAGCCAGAAGTCCAGCCAGCGCCAGGTAGCCCAGGTTACCGTGTGGAGCAATGGCACCCTCCTGCGGGCTGAAGAGCGCAGCAGCGACATCTTCACCAGCATCGACGCCGTCGCCGAGAAGCTCCATCGCCAAATCCGTCGCTACAAGGGCAAACGTCGCCGCAAGCTTGAACGGGCCCAGGCCATTGCGGTGGCAGCTGAGGTGTATGAACACACCGATCTGGTGGAGCAGGTGGAAGAGGAGGAAGAGGAGTTCTTCGAAGGTCGCGTCGTCCGCACCAAGCGTTTTGCCCTTACCCCCATGTCCGAAGATGAGGCCATCGACCAGATGGAGCTCTTGGGGCATGACTTTTTCGTGTTCTTCAACGCAGTGGACGCCGCAGTCAACGTGCTCTATCGCCGTTCCGACGGCAACTACGGTCTGCTCCAGCCTGAACTCGCCTGAACAATAGTCATCTCGCATGACCAGGGCCAGGGAATGCTCCCTGGCCCTGCCGCGTCGACACCAAGCGACCCTCATACCTTTGATCGCGTGATCGCGGAGGCCGATTCGTTGAAGCATATCCTGCTGGTCTGCACTGGTAATGTCTGCCGTTCCCCCATGGCAGCTGGCCTGTTGCGCCAACGCCTGGCCATGGATGGCCTGGCAGACGTAGTTACGGTCAGCTCGGCCGGGGTCTATGGCCTGGATGGTGAGCCGGCCAGCCAGCCCGGAGTCGAGGTGTTGGCTAGCCGTGGTGTGGATATCAGCGACCACAGCGCCCACACCATCACTGCCGCCGATATGGCCCGGGCAGACCTGGTGTTGGTCATGGAGGACGCCCATCGCCGGTCGCTGTTTTACAGCTATCCGCACCTGTTGGGCAAGGTCTTCCTATTCAGCGAGATGGCCGGTGAGCACGGCGATGTCAAGGACCCCTATCGCCAGCCCAGGGAGGCCTACGAGCGCTGCGTCGACGAGCTCACCCGCTTGCTCACCGCCGGCTATGGCAACATAGTGCGGCGGCTTGGGCTATCCTCGCCCCCGCGTGACAGCACCCAATAGGGATAAAAGCCGTAGTAGTAGGCTAAGAGCAGCGACAGTTTGAGCCCGTGTAGGCCATCTCGATATCCCCGCAGCGTGATGTAGCGGCGGCGAAACTCCCGCAACGGCTGCAAGACGAAATTGTGCGGTCGTGGGCGAATGCCCTGCGCGGCCAGGATGCGCGCCTCGTAGGTGGCATACCGTCGCTGCTTGTCGTGAAACTGCGCCCACGAATCGTAGTTGTAGTGGATGAGGTGATTGGCCAGCTTGCCCTCCGCGCCATCCAACATCACGACCTCGTGCACCGGCCGGGCAGGGTCAAAATGCGCCTTGCCGATGCGCAGCAGCCGCACCTGGTAGTCGGGGTAGAAACCGCCATGGCGAACCTGATGGCCCACGATG
>JAULUH010000528.1:8282-8724 GCA_032111745.1 Anaerolineae bacterium
CGTCGACAAAGAATATCCAGTCGGTCCCCAGGGCCGCGGCTTCCTCCAGCGCGGCATTGCGCTGAATGGCCCAGCCCTCGAAGACCCGCTGGGTCACCACGGCACCGGCTCCTTGGGCCAGCTCCACAGTGGCGTCGCTGCTGAAGGAGTCCGACACCAGGACCGCATCCGCCCACCTCACGCTTTCGATGCAATCTACGATATGGCGGGCCTCGTTCTTGGTCAGAATAGCGGCGACAAGCTTCATAGATGATACACTGCTAACCGCCGGCAAGCCGTCTCACGGTGTCGTACGTGGCCAGGCGCTCGGCCAGGTCGGGTGGGTTGATCTGCCGTGCCCGCCGTGCCTCGGCTTGTGCCCCGGATCGCACCAGACTTTGAGCCAGGCGATTGAATAGCGGCCCATGATAGCGACGAAAGTAGCGTAGACGGCTGCGCCACA
>JAULUH010000529.1:0-8573 GCA_032111745.1 Anaerolineae bacterium
GAGCCGATGGTGATGGAGAAATGATCCCGAGTTGCCTGGCCCGCATCACGGCCTGCCGCCGGTTCTCGGCGTGTAGCTTCCGATAGAGGCTCAGCGTGTGCTGTTTGACGGTGTCGGGGGAAATCGTGAGGTGTGCGGCGATCTCTTTGTTGGTCAGGCGCCGCTCCAGCAGGAGGAGCACGTCGATCTCCCGGTTGGTCAGCACAACCGCCATCTCGGTGGCTGGCGCCGGCAGCCGGTGACGAGGTGGTGGGGCCGGTACAGGCCTGGTGCAAATTGCCAGGATGCTCGCCACGTAGGCTGGAGCCACGCCCTGCTCCTGGAGCTGATGCAAGAGTGGCGCCAGGCCTGGCCCTGCATTGGCGACGAGCCGCAGCGCGCCGCCCGCCTCGCCCAGCAGAATGCTCGCGTGCAGCGCGTCCAGGGCTGCCTGTTCCTCCCCCCGCGCCGCGTTCACCAGCGCCTCCAGCGCGCCGATCTCGATCAGCTGGCGCCTGGCGTGGCCGGACTCTGCCACGGCCCGGCACCGGCGCAACCAGGCGGCCGCCGCCTGCAGGCTGTCTGGTGCGCCACTGCGCAGGCGAGCCCGCACGGCCACAAAAACTGGCAGCAACCAGAGATCCGTGGCCACTTGCACCTCCAGATCCCTGGCAAACGACTCTGGGGCCGCCGTCTCCCCGGCATCCGGGTCCAGGTGCACGGCTAACGCCTCGGTGAATAGCAGGTTGTTCATCATGCCGCGATCCAGGAACAGGCGGCGTAGATCGCCGACCACTGCGCGGGCCTCGCCACTCCGCCCCGCGGCGTGCAGCGTCAGTGCCAGCCCGGTCAGTCCCTCAAGGGCGCAGCGGCCGTGCACCGCATACCGATCCCGGTGCACCTCTCTTAGATAGGCCTCAGCTTCCACCAGCTCGTCCCGCTGGTAGTGGACCCAACCCAGGCAGGCGTTGGCCCAGCCGAGGCTCAGGGTGTATCCCCACTCCTCGGCCAGCTGCCGGTAGGCTGTGGCGACGGATTCCAGCGCTGGCGCGTCCGCCTCGGCATGGTGGATACCACACAAAGCCAGGAACAACCTGAAGGTCCGCGCGTCGGGCTGGCCGCTCTGGCGCGCCAACTCAGCCTGCGCGGCAGCCACAGCTTCCTGGCCCTGGCCCAGGCGTTGCATGGCCGCCAGGGCGTGGTACTCGGCTATGCTGCGCGCGAAGATCATCTCCGGGGGCAACCGCTGCAATGCCCGGCGCGCGTTGGCGATGCAGTCGTCCGCAGAGGCGGAGAAGCTGAGGGCCACAGCCCGCAGGGCATGGATGGCTCCCAACAGGGTGTTGATCTGCACTGGTGTGTAGTCGCCTGCAGCGTCCTCCAGTCCGGCCTCAGCCGCTTCCACCAGCGGCAGAATGCCAGTGCCGTGAAAACGGAACTGCTGCAGGAAGGCATGGGCGATCTGGACCCCCGGCCGTGAGAGTGCACTTTTGGGCAGCTCGTGGAGCCAGCGTTCCAACCGCCGTGGGTCTTCCTGGTTGAGGGGCCCGTGCAGGTGTTGCTCGACCACCCGGGCCGCTCCCACATCATCCCCCGCGCGAACTGCGTACGCAATCGCCTCCTCCAGTAGTCCCTGGGACTCGCACCAGGCCGCGGCCAGGCTGTATAATCCAGCAACTGCCTCCTCGGAGTAGAGTCGCCGCAGCTGGTGGCGCAACAACTCCAGGAATAGTTGGTGAAAACGGTACCACTGCCCCTGCTCGTCCAGGGCGACCAGGAACAGGTTGGATTGCCACATGGTCGCCAGGGATGCCTCACCATCTCCCGGCTGGAGCTCACCCTCGGCAACAACCTCACACAAGCGTCCGCAGATCCGGTCCAGCATGGACATGCGCACGATCAGCCGGCGTTGCTGCTCCGGTAGCCGATTTAGCACCTCGCTGACCAGGTACTCGGCCACCAGCCGGTCGCTCCTGACCGCGAAGCGTTGGGCCAGCGCCACCGGGTCGTCGCTATCGCGCAGCGACAGGGAAGCCAGGTGCAGTCCCACCGGCCAGCCTTCCGTACGCTCCGCCAGCAGGGCTGCGATCGAGTTCGATGCCTGCTCACCGGCAATCTCCTGGACCAGGGCGCCGGCCTCTGCCGCCGAGAAGCGGAGATCGGCGGTCCGTACCTCGACCATCTGCCGCCGTCCCCGCAGCTGCGCCAGGGGAAGCGGAGGATCGGAGCGAGCTATGATGGCCATGTGCACGTTGTCCGGTAGATGCTGCACCAATCGCGACATGAACACCTGCACCGGCGGGCTCTGCACGGCGTGGTAATCGTCCAGCACCAGGACGATCGGATCGCCCAGCCGTTCCAGGTCGCGCAGAAAAGCATCCGCCAGGCGCTCCGGATCAGGCAGGAGAGCGGCGTTCAGGAAGGTAGATGTAGTCTGCAGGGATTCGGGGTACGCCGTGCGCACGGCGGCAATCAAGTAGCTGGCCAGGGTTCCCAGGTCGGCGTCGTTTTCATCCAGCGACAACCAGCCAAACGGCACCGCGAGGGTGTCCAGCCACACCTTGACCAGCGTCGTCTTGCCGTAGCCGGGCGGGGCTGAGATCAGGGTCAGGCGGCGGCCCCCAGGATCCGCCAGGCGCGCGAGCAAGCGCGGGCGCGGCACAAGGTTCCCGGCGCTGAGCGGGGGATGCAGCTTGGTAGTCAACAGGTGGGATGAATCAGGTTGGGACACGGCCGCCATCGCAATAACTGCTCGAACAGGACTGGTACCAGGGAGGCCGGCAATAACACTCGGGCCGCGCGGATGCGGCGCTCCGTGACTCCAGGATTATACCACCACAGAATCCTGTGGTCCAACACACCGTGCCGTGCGCCAGGCAAGAGCCATGCCGCTGGCCCGGACCTGCAGCGCCAGTGCTTCACTCATAGCACGTCTTCTACCCACCCGCAATACCCACCCCACGGTGTGTCTTGTACCGCGTTGCAGAAACGCAGGTCGGCCGTGACCATCAGGCAGCCCTGACTCATCGCCAGGGCCAGGTAGAGGCTGTCGTAGAGGGTCCGGCCGCTTTCCTGGGCCACCGGCCAGGCCACCTCGTAGAGCGATTCGCCGGAGTGGATGCGCAACGGGTAGCGGCGGAAGTCGTTCAGGATGTCCTCCACGGCTTCAGCCGCCAACTCTCTCTCCCGCCACTTACGCCACAGAGCGTTGGCCACCTCAGCCCAGATGAGGTCGGGCGCCAACAGGATGACGCCTTCGCGCAAGAGACGGCGCGCGGCGCCGGCGTGAATCTCGGGCACAAACCACTTGATCGCCACGCTGGCATCTACGACGAAGCGACCAGGATCACCCGGCATTCCGGCCGGCGCGCTCATCGCTCCCGATCCTCGCGAATGGCCTCGGCGCTGTCGCGATAGGCGCCGCCAGCCAGTCTGCGCTGCCATCCTTCCGCCACGCTGCCCGCCTCGCTCATGGAGAAAGTCGCGGCGGCCTCGAGGATCGCCTTGACCTCGCCCTGCAGCGAGCGGCCGTGACGTTGGGCGCGTAACTTCAGACGTTCTACCGTATCGGCATCCAGGTCTCTGACCAGCAATTGAGGCATCGTCTCATCCCTCCCGTGTCTTGTTGTCCCTGGCGCCCTTACACCCGTGTATTCAGGCGAGTGCTATCAAAATGATAGCACAGGTCGCCCAACCTGTCCACTGCACGCGAGGAGTTGGGGTCACTTGGCAACCAGGCCTCTTGCAGGCATCGCCGGGCGCAATGCCTGGTCTGGGCGCGCACCAAGGGGCGATGCGGAGACCAGCGACCTTGACGCGCAAGAATTGGGAATTCAAGACGAAGGGCGGCTAAACACACCCCCTATGTGCTGGCAGGTGGGGTTATGAATCCAGGGGGGATATGATCTTGTCGACCAGCGCCGGATAGACGCGCCGGAAATCGTCCGTCTTGTCTTTGACCCGCTGTAGCCAGGGAAAGGCTGCATCGTGAGCCGGATGCCCTTCCACGACGGCAGCGATCAACATCGAGGTATCGAACAGGATTCTCACAAGCCTGCCTGTCGGGTTAACTCGACCACCCGCTGCTCGCGCTCTTGCTTGACGATGTCGGCCAGGTCAGCAAGGGGCTCAGCCCTCACGACCAGCAAGCCACCCTTGTTGACCAGAGCAGCGACTGCTTCTGATCTGGATTCCGTGATTCCCTCTGGGCCAGCTACTCACCGTAGGCCGACTTCCTCACCCGCGGCCAGGCGTGCAGGGCAAAGGCCAGGCAGGCCACGGCCTGCAAGGTCCCGCCTACGGCGTTCGGCCACCCGGCCGGCAGCCATGGCGCCAGGGCCACCAGCCACAGCGCAGCGTTCAGGCAGACGTAGGCCCCGGCAGCCAGCCCCACGCGGCGGCGCTCCTGGCCCCAGCGCGGCAGGATCCAGTAGGCCACGCCGCAGGTCAACAGCAACAGCCAGCCCCAGGTGACCAGCGCGATGTGTGCAGCCAGCATCCGCCACGCGCCAGGGATCGGCAGCCCCTTGTTCCACAGGACGATGGCGCCCAGCAACGTGCCTGCAGCCAGGTACAGCAGCGCGGTCTTGAGGTACCAACGCGCCAGCTTCGGCATGGCGGCTATCCTGACGAGTGACGGGCGCCGTGCGCCCGGACGCGCGGCCACGCCAACAGCACGAAGGTCAGCACGGCGGCGAGCTGCAAGGTAGCGGCCAATGGCAACAGCACGACCGGGGCAGGCCCCGGGCGCAGCGCGGCCATCGGCTCACCCAGCGCGCGCAGCGCCAATCCGGCGTTCAGGGTCCAAAAGACCAGCCACGCCAGGCGCTCATCGCCCCGCGGCGGGCCGCCGGGCATGTGCGGGAACATCCAGAACGCCACGCCGAAGATCAGCTGGGTGGCCCAGCCCACGGTAAGCAGGTGCCAGGCCAGCGGCCGCAGGGCCAACAGCACGGGCGGCAGCCCGCCGGCACCGCTCAGGGCCAGCCCGGCCACAGCGCCGCCCACTACCAGCCAGACCAGCGCGCTCTTGACGAAGAAACGAGAGACTCTGGGCATGGAGAGCACTCCTCAGGGCGCAGCCGTGCGCCGCCGCAACGATAGCACCATGAAGGCCAGGAACAGCAGCAGGGCGACCGCGTTCAGCATCCCCGCCCAGCGCCGCACGTCAGGCCAACCGCCCAGGGCGGCCAGTGCCACGGCCCGCTCGAGCCCGATCAGGGTGCCGAGGAAGCCGGAGACCATCAACGGCCCGTGGCCGGCCACCAGGCTATTGGGCGTTGGGAGCTCCCATCCCATGCGCCGCAGCCCGGCCCAGGTCGCCACCAGCAGGGTCGCGATGGCGGTCGCCAATAGCGAATACCGCAGACGATTCAGCAAAGCCAGTCCCTCCCACCAGTTACAGGCGCTGTCACGGCAAGGACACGGGGATGATGGTTAGTCAATTGCTCACGGCCTCGTGTCTTCGTTATGGCCATCCCGGGCATCGACCTGCCCGTCGTTCACTGCGGCCAGCGCTTTGGCAACGCGACGGTGCGCCAGCCGGCGTCGCGCCGCGCTCATGGCATCGTAACAGGCCTCGCGCAGTTTCTCGTGGGTGAAGTCGTAGCTATCGCCCGTCGCCTCGCGCAGGATCCGCCGGCAGCACAGCTCATCCAGCGCCTGCACCAGGCTGGCCTCGTCACTGCCGCAGGCGTGCGCCAGGACTGTATACCGGGAGGCGCCTCCGATCACGGCGGCCAGCTCGGCCACCTCCAGCGCAGCCGGGGAGAGCTGCGCCAGCCGCGCCCGCAACACCTGTTGAATCTTGAGCGGCAGCGGTTGCCCGGCCTGCAGTGCCGACTCGCCATGCTGGAGATCCCAGGGGCCGGGGCGGCCCAACCCGGCCCGCACCATCTCCACCACAAAAAGTGGATTGCCTTCCGATGCCCTGCCCAGCGCTTCGGCCACTGCGGGTTCCAGCGGCCGGCCCGCGATATGGCTCGCCAATGCCGACACCTCCTGGCGGTCCAGCGGCGCCAGGTCGATCTCGCTGACCGTGCCGTAGCGGTGCAAGCTGTCGATCAGCAGCGCCAGCGGCCGGTTTTCCGCCGGATCACCGGAACGGATCGTGCCCACCACCAGCAGCCGGCCGCGGGCATCGAAGCGCAGCAAGAAGTGTAGCCAGTCCAGGGTATCGTGATCGCACCACAACAGATCGTCCAGGACCAGCAGGATCGGAAGTGGCTCCGCCGCAGGCGTTCCCGCCGGCGACACGCGGCCCAAGGCGCAGCCAGGCGATCGACCCCACGCATACACGGCATGCGCCAGGGCTTCGAAGAGCCGGTGACGCTCCCATGACGCGGCGAGATGGCGCCGGCTGCCTGGCCCTTTAGACAGCACCCGGCTGACCTCACGCCGCCAGGGTTCTGGCAGGGTGGGCACAGGCCGGCTGCGCAGCCAGATAAGGATAGGGCCATAGGGCAGACTGCTTTCGGCGGCATAGCAGGCGGCCCGCGCGGCCGGATAACCCTGGTGGCCCACCCAGGCCAGCAGCTCTTCGGCCAGTCGCGTCTTGCCGATGCCTACATCCCCGGTGATCAGGGCCAACTGGGGGCGTCCGCTGGCGGCAGACTGCCAAACCCTCAAGAGCTTTAACCACTCTCGACGGCGTCCCACCAGCGGCGAATTCTCCTCCGCTGGACCGGGTCGTAACTCGGCGGCGGGTGCAGCACCATGCAGGGCCTGAAGGTAGAGCTGTTGGGTCGCGGGGGCAGGCTCGACTCCCAGCTCGTGCCGCAGCCCGGTGGCGCAGGCATGGTAGGTGCGCAGCGCGGCTGCCCGGTCGCCGGCAAGCATCTGCAGGCGGATCAGGTGCCGGCAGTAGCCCTCGCAGAGCGGGTCCTCGCGGGCCAACCGTTGGGCGTACCCCAGCGCAGCCTGGTAATCACGCGCATCCTCCAGTTGCTGCACCAACCGTTCCAGCGCGGCGATATAGAGGCGATGGTAGCGGTCGCGTTCGGGCGCCACCCAGTCGCCGTAGCACTCCGGCAACAGCTGGCCGCGATACATCTCAATCGCGCGCTGGTGCGCGCCTTCCTCGACCGCCGCCTCGAACTCTGCTGTGTCCAGGATGTAGGGGACGTGCGGCTCCCAAACGAGAACCTGCCCCTCGCAGTGCAAGCAGCAGTCGCTGTGGGGCAGGGCATGGCGCAACAGATGGACCAGATTGCGCAGGTTGGTGCGGGCCTGTTCCTCGGTGGAATCGGGCCACAGGAGGAAGGCCAGGTGCTGCCGTGATTGCGGCGCGCCCCGGTGCAGGATCAGGTACGCCAATAGGGCGCGCAGGCGCGGGGAGTTGACGGCCGTCACCCGGGCGCCGTCAAAAGTCAGGCCGAATTCGCCCAGCAGGTGGATGTGCAGGCCCGGCGTCACATGCTGCTCCGATGATTAGAAAGTCTTCGCGCCGCTACGGGACGATTATCTGACTTTGTGGCCTGCTTGTCTACGACTAATGTCGCTTCGCCGCGGGTAAGCAGCCAGCTTCGTCGCCGGGTATGGGTGCGACGAAACGCTTCTGAAACGCTGTGCCTGATAATCTGTGCTCATCATCGCGGCCTCCAGAGAACCTTCGATGACTCTGAAGAGCCTGTTCACCCTCAATGCGATCTTGCTCAAGAAACCCGCCGGCGCATGATGGTGAACCTTCATCCGCGTGGGCGTTGACTACATCCCAAACCAGAAGCCTTGGAGGTCAACTATGCTCGTCCTGATGATCCTGCTCCGCCTGATCCATATCGTGGCCGGCGTTCTGTGGGTAGGCGCCGGCATCTTCTACTTCCTATTTGTTGTGCCCACCGTGAAAGGGCTGGGCCCGGCCGGGCCCAAGTTCATGCAGGACCTGGTGACCAAGCGCCGCTATCCCACGTTCATGAATGTCTCCAGCGGTTTGACCATCCTGGCCGGCCTCCTGCTCTTCTGGATTGTCTCCGGTGGCCTGAGCATGGCCTGGATCACCTCCGGGCCGGGCCTTGGCTTCACCATTGGGTCGCTGGCGGCCCTGGCAGCCTACGGTGTCGGCTTCTTCGGGATCAGGCCGCGGGTCGAGCGCATGAACGCCCTGGGACAGGCCATCGCCGCTGCGGGCGGCCCGCCTACGCCTGAGCAGGCCGCCGAGCTGGGGCGGCTGGAGAAGGAGATGCACACCGTCGAGCGCTGGGATATGATCCTGCTGATGCTCTCACTGGTTACCATGGCCACCGCGCGCTACTGGCACTTCTGAGGCTTGATTCGCCGGAATCTGACGCCCGGGATATCATGGTCCGCGCCCACAAAAGGCTGTGAGGGGCAACGATCTCAAGAAGGAACGAGGATGCACCATGGAACAAGCGAACTGGACCAGCGTTCTGTCGCCTCTTTTGGCCCTGGCTTTGCAGTTGGAAGGCGAAGGCCAGTACAACCTGGCCAAGCTGGCCCGTGCTACAGCCGATGCCCTGGGTCGCCGGGCCGCTTATCAGCGCATATCGGCTGAGCGATACGACCTGGTCGCAGAGATCGAGCGGATCACAGAGGCACTGGCCAGGCTGGAGCTAGACGAGGACCTATTAATTGCGTTC
>JAULUH010000530.1:0-1548 GCA_032111745.1 Anaerolineae bacterium
CCGGTCGAGGAGCCGGCACAGCCCGCCGCAGGCGGTGTCACCGAGCTGAACATCCTGTGGGCCCAGTGGGATCCGGCCGACTACCTGCAGCAGGTGGCTGCCGACTACGAGGCCGAGACCGGCGTCAAGGTCAATGTGATCCAGGAGCCCTGGGAGAGCTTCCAAAATCTCTTCTTCGCCGAGATGGCGGCGGAGGGTGATGCCTGGGACATGGTTATTGGCGATAGCCAGTGGCTGGGTCAGGGCGCTACCAGCGGCTACTACGTCGACCTGACCGAGTTCCTCACCAGCACCGGTATCAAGGACACGGTCACCCCGGCCACCCTGACCTACTACGGCGAGTATCCGGCGGGCTCGGGCACCTACTGGGCCTATCCCACCGAAGGTGACGCCGACGGCTGGGCCTATCGCAAGGACCTGTTCGAGAATCCGGACGAGCAGGCCGCGTTCGAGGCCGAGTACGGCTACCCGCTAGCCCCTCCTGCAACCTATGAGCAGTTGATGGACATCGCCAAGTTCTTCACGCGGCCGGACCAGGGGCTGTACGGCGTAGCCATCTACACCCAGAAGGACTACGACGCCATCACCATGGGCGTGGAGAACACCATGTTCCCCTGGGGCGGCGACTGGTTCGGCGAGGGCTACCAGGTCATGGATGTGGTCAACTCTCCACAGAACGTGGAGGCCGTGCAGTACTACAGGGATCTGTACGACTGCTGCCAGGCGCCTGGCCTTAGCAACGCCTTCTTCACCCAGACCAACGACGCCATGATCAGCGGCCAGGTAGCGATGAGCATGAACTACTTCGCCTTCTTCCCGGCGCTGACTAACCCTGGTACCAATCCCGACTACGCCGATAGCATGGGCTTCTTCGCCAACCCCGAGGGCCCCACCGGTGAGCGGGGCGCGGCCCTGGGTGGCCAGGGCATGAGCGTCATCAGCTTCGTCAGCCCTGAGCGCCAGCAGGCCGCCCTGGACTTCATCGAGTGGTTTGCGCAGGAGGATGTGCAGGCCAAGTGGGCCGAGCTGGGCGGCTACACCTGCAACAGCAACGTGCTCGAGTCCGATGCCTTCCTAAACGCCAACCCCTACAATCCGGCCTTCGCCGAGACCATGACCTTCGTCAAGGACTTCTTCAACATCCCGCCCTACGCCCGGCTGATGGAAGTGTCCCAGCGCGAGTTCAGCAAGTTCGTGGTCGAGGGCCAGGGCACGGCCCAGGAGACCATGGACACCATGGCCGCCGAGTTCGACAAGATTCTGAGAGAGACCGGGTTCATCACGGAATAGACCCGGTTTGAGCCACCCGCGCGCTTCCCGGAGGTAGATTCTCCGGTAAGCGCCACGGAGCGAGGACAGTGGACCTATGACTGCAGCCAACTCTGCCTCTGGCGCCCAAGTAGCCGTTGCCAGCAGCAGCTCACCGCCCAAGCGGCGGGGACTCAGCGATGCCGCTATCGCCAACCTCTTCATCTGGCCGACGCTGATCCTGCTCATCGCGTGGAATGTGTTCCCCCTATTCTACAGCCTCTACCTGTCCTTCACAGA
>JAULUH010000531.1:0-9686 GCA_032111745.1 Anaerolineae bacterium
GGGGGAAAGATCCATGCGATTGGGCTTTGCGGTGAAGGTGTGGGGGCGGGCGGGGTTGAAGGATAGCGACAACCGGCGGTGGCAGAACGGGCCGCATCTCAGCGTGAGCCTGGCTTACCTGAGAGACGTTTTCGCGTACCTGGAAGGCAACGGCATCCGCATGTATCGCATGTCGGCGGGGTTGGCCCCGTACCTGACCCATCCCGACCTGCCGCAGTTCCACGGCCAGCTGGACGAGTGCCAGGTGGAGCTGGCACACGTGGGCCGGCTGGCCCGAGCGAGTGGCATCCGGCTGTCGTTTCACCCGTGCCAGTATGTGGTGCTCAACGCCCTGGATGAGGGACTGGCGGCCCGGGGCATGGCGGAGCTCAAGGCCCTGGTGGAGATCCTGGACCGGATGGGGATGGGACAGGAGGCGGTGGTGGTGGTGCACGTGGGCGGTGTGTATGATGGCCACGAACAGGCCCGGGCGCGGTTCGCCCGGCGCTATGAGAGCCTGCCGGCGAGTGCCCGGCAGCGGCTGGCGCTGGAGAACGACGATACGCGGTTCGGCGTAGCCGACACCTGGTGGATCCACCAGCGCACGGGCATCCGGCTGGTGTTCGACAACCTGCACCACGCCAACAACAACCGGGAGGGCCTGCCCATGCCGGAGGCGCTGGCCCGGTGCCTGGGCACCTGGGCGGGTGACGTGCGGCCGAAGGTGCACTTCAGTACGCCGCGTACGGAGATGCGCGTGGGCGAGCGGAGAGATGTGCTGACCGGACGCCGCGTGGCGGTGGTGCAGGCACCGATATGGACGCGGCACTCTGATTATGTTAATCCTTTCGAGTTCATTACCTTTATGCGGGCCGCCAGCGCGTTGCGCGCTTTTGACGTGATGGTGGAGGCCAAGGCCAAGGACCTGGCGGTGTTGCGCCTGGCCGCGGACCTGCAGCGCTTTGCGCCGGACCTGGCGGGGATGGTGGACTAGTGCATCGGCATGGAAGATCGCCCGTAATTCGGAGTCGAGGCTTTAGGCGGGTGGGCGCTGAAGAGCCGGCTAAAGCCTCGACTCCGCCTGGTGTGACGGGCGCTAAAGACCCGGCTAAAGCCTCGACTCCGAACTGCGGAGGGCCGGAGGTTTTCTGGCCGGGATATGGAGACAGAAGGGGGTAGCATGCAAGCCGATGAGATCGACGACGACCTGGCCCACGATGAGGTGGATGGCGAGGGATTGCCGGCGCAGGAGGACGACCCGCCGGTGTTGGTGGCGGTATTGAACAGCCAGCGGGACTGGCAGATCGCGCGGGAGGAGGGCTGGTATCGCATTCCCTTGGGGCAGGTGCCGCGCCGGGTGGCGGCCGATTACCTGGCCTTTTACCAGACCGGGATCTTTGGCGAGGAGGGGCACGCCGTGAACTACTATGCGCCGATTCGGGCGTTCCATGTAGCCCGCCGCGCGGAGCTGTTGCCCAAGGAGGCGGACCACCCACGGGCCCAGCATTGGTACTACAAGATAGAGATAGGCCCCTTGCAGCGGTTGGACCGGCCTGTGCGCAGCCGGCGCCTGCGCCGCGTGAGCTTCATCCCGACCACCCTGCGCCGTCTGCTGGTAGCGCAGGAGATCAACGATCTCTGGTGGCGCGACGATGGGCAAGAGCGCCTGAGGCGGGCGTTGTGTGAGGCGGGGCTCCAGGTGGCCTGCGACTACCGGGTAGGCAACCCACCCGACGACATCTGGGTGGACCTGGCGGTGTTCTGTCGCGATGGCCGGATCGCCGTGCTGGTTGAGGATGTGGCGGGCCCGCGGCCCGAGCTGCGCGAGGGTAGTGTGGCCAGCTATGCCCTGGCAGCTGCCGGCTGGCATGTGCTGTGTTTTAGCCGGCAGCAGATGGAAGAGGAGTTGCCGAGTTGCGTCGCGGCGGTCGCGGCGTTGGTGCACCGCCTGGGAGGGCAGCCGGCGCCCTGAGTGGCGGAGCAGAGACTTACCGCAAAGGCGCAGAGTGCGCAAAGGGGACACTGGACCGGAGGAGGCGGAGCAGAGGCTTACCGCAAAGGCGCAGAGTGCGCAAAGGGGACACTGGACCGGAGGAGCCGGAACAGAGGACGGACGGTGTCCTGGCCGTAGGCATTGGGCACGTGAGGAAGGGGGAGTGCTTCCGAGAAGCCCGCCGTGATGGTTTGCGAGGGGGCCATGGGGTGGCGTACAATGGGGGACGTCTGCGAGCTTGGCGGATACCCTGGCGACCAGGAGGGCTGATGTTGGATTTCGGACGTGACATCTGCAACGTGTTTGGGCAAGCCGGCGCGCGAGAGTGGCTGGTGACCAATGGCCTGGGCGGCTATGCCATGGGCACGGTGGCCGGCGTGCTGTCCCGCTCCTACCACGGGCTGCTGGTGGCCGCCATGTCCCCACCGGGCGCGGCTGGCCTGCCCCCGGCGGCCCGCACCCTGCTGCTGGCCAAGCTGGACGAGACCGCCAGCTACGGTGGCCAGGACTACCGCCTATACGCCAACAGTATCCTGGCCGAGGCTGAGGACGGCGAAGAATCCGTGGAGGTACGCCCCGACGGCTTCGTGCACCTGGAGCGCTTTCACCTGGAGGGCACCACGCCGGTGTGGACCTGCGCCATGGCAGACGCCGTGCTGCAGAGGCGGGTCTGGATGCAGCAGGGTGCCAACACCACCTACGTGCACTACACCCTGGTGCGGGCCAGTGGCCCGGTCGGGCTCAGCCTGGAGGCGCTGGTGACCTGCCGCGATCACCACGACGACGTGGCCTATCCGCCCGGCTGGCGCCTGGCGATCGAGCCGGTGGCGCACGGGCTGCGCATCACCGCTTGCGAGGACATCCCGCCGTTCTACGTGCTGAGCCGGGAGGCCCAGGCGACTCCCCGGCACGAGTGGCGCCAGGGGTATTTCCTGGCCGTGGAACACTACCGCGGGCTGAAGGACCGGGCCTCCTACCTGGTGGCGGCGCAGTTGGAGGGGACGCTGTTACCAGGCCAGTCGCTGACCGTGGTGGCGAGCACGGAGGCCGGCCCCGTACTGGACGGGGCGGCGGCCTATGCCGGACGGCGAGCCTACGAGCGGGAGCTCACCAAGCTGGCGCCGCCGATTGGACGTGGCGCAGCTGAGCCGGAGCGGCGAGCCCTGGAGCACCTGGTGTTGGCGGCCGACCAGTTTGTGGTGCGGCGGGAGGTGGCGACCGGAACATGGCAGCAGGGCGACGACAGGCCAGACCAAAACGAGCAGACCGCAGACGGTGGCGGGCGATCGGTGATCGCCGGGTATCCGTGGTTCGGCGACTGGGGGCGGGACACGATGATCAGCTTGCCCGGCCTGACGCTGGCGACCGGGCGCTCTGAGCTGGCCCGGCGCATCCTGCTGACCTTTGCGGCCTTCGTGGACCGGGGCATGTTGCCCAATCGCTTTCCCGACGCGGGCGAGGAGCCGGAATACAACACCATCGATGCCACGCTGTGGTACGTCGAAGCCATCCGGGCCTACTATGAGGCGACGAGCGATCGGAACCTCGTGCAGGCGCTGTACCCGGTGCTGCGGGAGATTGTGGACTGGCATCGCCGGGGCACGCGCCACAACATCCGGGTGGACCCGCTGGATGGCCTGCTCTACGGCGGTGAGGCGGGGGTGCAGCTGACCTGGATGGATGCCAAGGCTGGGGACTGGGTGGTGACGCCGCGCATGGGCAAGCCGGTGGAAATCAGCGCGCTGTGGTACAACGCGATGCGGGCCATGGCGGATTTCGCCCGGATGCTCCATCAGGAGGGCGATGCGGCAACCTACGCAGCGTTGGCCGAGCAGACGCGGGCCAGCTTCGACCGGTTCTGGTACGCGGCGGGCGGCTACTGCTACGACGTGCTCCAGGGGCCCGGAGGCGACGACAACAGCCTGCGGCCGAACCAGCTGTTCGCCGTCTCTTTGCAGCACAGCCTGCTGAACCGGGAGCGACAGCGCCGGGTGGTGGACGTGTGTGCACGCGCCCTGCTGACCTCCCATGGCTTGCGCAGCCTGGCCGCGGACCACCCGGAGTACATCGGACACTACGGCGGTGACCGCATCACCCGTGACGCCGCCTATCACCAGGGCACGGTCTGGGGCTGGCTGATCGGGCCCTTTGTGACGGCCCTCCTGGCCGCGTATGGCGACCCGCAGCTGGCGCGCTCGTTCCTGGTCCCCTTGCTCTACCACCTGGACGGCCATGGGATAGGGAGCATGAGCGAGATCTTCGACGGCGATGCTCCGTTCACCCCGCGCGGCTGCATCGCCCAGGCCTGGACGGTGGCCGAGGTACTGCGGGCCTGGCGCTTGATCGAGGCTTTCGAGCGCAGCACTTGATGCGGACCTGAACGAAGGAGAGCACCATGAGTCACGAGACCTTTGCGACGACCACCCGTGGCCTGCGCCGCGACCTGCCGCCCATGCGCCTGTTCGAGAAGGCCAAGCGCCTGGGCATCTGGAACCCCAGCGATATCGACTTCAGCCAGGATATCCGGGATTGGGAGGGGCTGGCCGCGGATGAAAAGGATATCTTGTTACGGCTGACGGCCCTGTTCCAGGCCGGGGAGGAGGCGGTCACGCTGGATCTGCTGCCGCTGATCATGGTCGTGGCCCAGGAGGGCCGGCTGGAGGAGGAGATGTTTCTGACCACGTTCCTGTGGGAGGAAGCCAAGCACACGGATTTCTTTGCCCGGTTTTTGAGCGAGGTGGCCCGGGCGCCGCGGGACCTCAGCCGCTATCACACGGACGGCTATCGCGTCCTGTTCTACCAGGCCCTGCCAGAGGCGTTGGACCGGCTGCGCGACGACCCGTCGGCAGCGGCCCAGCTGCGGGCGGCGGTGACATACAACATGGTGGTGGAGGGTGTGCTGGCCGAGACCGGCTACCACGCCTATTTCACGGTGCTGCAGCGCAATGGGCTGCTGCCAGGCCAGGTGCGGGGCATCACCCTGTTGAAACAGGACGAGGCGCGGCATATCGCCTATGGCGTGTACCTGATCTCCCGCCTGGTGGCGGAGGACGGCTCGCTGTGGGCGCTGGCGGAAGAGACGATGAACGAGCTACTGCCCATGGCCCTGGACGTCATCGGGGACGTGTTCAGCCATTACGACCCGGTGCCCTTCGGCCTGCGGTACGAGGACTTCACGGACTACGCCATCAGCCAGTTCCAGAAGCGGATGGACCGCATCGAGAGGGCGCGCGGTGCGACGCTGGAGGAGATCTATCGCACGACGCTGGCGGTGATCGAGCGCGACGATGCCTGATCGGGAAAGTCCCCCCCGGGATGAGGCTTCCCACGCTGTGCGCGGCGATGGGCGGCCTGCGCCGCGGATGCCAGGTGGCACGCTATTGCCGCTGTTGCAGGAGGCATTGGCCCAGGCCGGGCACTTCCGCTGGCGGCTGCGCGGCCGCAGCATGGAGCCGACATTTCCCCCGGACTGCGAGATCGACATCGTGCCCTTGCCGCCGGCAGGGCCTGACCTGGGCGACGTGCTGGTCTTTGCCAGCGGCGACACCCTGATCGCCCACCGGCTGGTGCGGCAGAGCCACGGGCACTGGATCACCCATGGAGACGGCAGGCTGGGGCCGGACCCGCCGTTGCGCGACGAGCAGGTGCTGGGAAAAGTGGCCGCGGCCTATCACGAAGGCCGGTGCATCTGGCCCGGGCCGCAGGAGCGGGCGCAGGCGGCCTGGTGGGTCACGCGCCACCATATGCTGCGCCCGGTGCGGGCGGGCTGGCGGGCGGCCCGCAGAGTCCGGAGGCCCGGGCCATGACCTTCTCCAAGGCGGGCCAGGCGGCGGGCTCGTCCTCGGCGTGGCCGCTGAACGCTTCCTTCAGCCTGGCCTCATCCTCGGCGCTCAAGCTGGTGCGCAAGACGGTCGGGCGGCAGCGCAAGGGCGGGCCGCTTTCAGGACGGTTCAGTCTCCGCTTCCAGCAGGCGCCGGCACTGCTCCAGCTCCTGCAGGTGCGCCTCGTCCAGGGCCGGGTATTGGGGGTCCATCTCCATGAGCTTGTCGACCAGGATGGCGCCCACGGCCAGGCGGGTGAACCACTTGTGGTCGGCCGGCACGATGTACCAGGGGGCCCAGGCCGTGCAGGTGTGGGAGAAGCAGTCCTCGTAGGCCCTGGTATAGTCATCCCAGTGGCCGCGCTCATGGATATCGCCGGCGGAGAACTTCCAGTTCTTGTCTGGCCGCTCGATGCGCTCCAGAAAGCGCTGGCGCTGCTCCTCCCTGGAGACGTTGAGGAAGACTTTGACGATCTCGGTGCCGTTCTCAGCCATGTGCTGTTCGAAGTTATTGATCTGCGCGAAGCGGCGCTGCCAGATGTCGTCGCCCTTGAGCGACTCGGGCAGCGGCTGGCTGGCGAGGATGTCCGGGTGCACGCGCACGACCAGGACCTCTTCGTAGTGGGAGCGGTTGAAGATGCCGATGCCGCCGCGCTCGGGCATAGCGGCATGGATACGCCAGAGGTAATCCTGGTCCAGCTCCCCGGTGGATGGCTGCTTGAAGCTGGTGACGTGGGTGCCCTGGGGGTTGAGGCCGCTCATGACATGCTTGATGGTGCTGTCCTTGCCCGCGGCATCCCGGGCCTGCAGGACCAGCAACAGGGAGCGCACGTTCTCGGCGTAGAGCCTGTCCTGGAGGTCAGCCATGAACTGGATGCCCTCCTCCAGCATGACCCTGGCTTCCTTTTTCCGGATAAGCTCGCCGGTATAGGCGGGGTCGTAGTCCGCGAGGCGCACCTCCGACCCGGGCTCGACCTGGAAGCGCTTGATGAAGCGCGCGATGCGCTCTTTGTCGGGGAGGGGTTCGGAATTGGACATGGAACGGATCCTTCCTACGGTGATGACGGAGCAGGGGGGGCGATGGTGCCAATTATACCATAAGAGCGATGGGGACAAAGGTGGGTGGCGGTTCGGCGCCGTCGAGGTGGACCAGGGCGTGGGCGTGGGCCAGGGCGGTGGGTTGGTGGGAGATGATGATGGTGGTGCGGCCGGCCATGAAGCCGGCGAGGCCGTGCCAGACCTGCTGCTCGGTCAGCGAGTCCAGGTGGGAGGTAGCCTCGTCCAGGATCAGGATGGGGGCGTCCTTGAGGATGGCGCGGGCGATGGCCAGGCGCTGGCGCTCCCCGCCGCTCAACAGCACGCCGTTTTCGCCGACCAGGGTTTCGTAGCCCTCGGGCAGGCCGAGGACGAAATCGTGGATCTGGGCCTGGCGGCAGGCGGCGACCATGGCTTCCTCGCTGGCATCGGGGTTGGCCAGCAGCAGGTTGTCGCGCAGGCTGGTGTTGAACAGGTAGGGGTGTTGGGGCACCACGCCGATCAGGGCGCGCACGTCAGCGGCGCGATAGGCGCGCAGGTCGTGGCCGCCCAGCAGGATCTGGCCGTCGTGATAGTCCCAGAAACGCAGGAGCAGGTCGACCAGGGTGGACTTCCCGGCGCCACTGGGGCCAATAAGGGCCAGGTGGCCGCCGGAAGGCACGGAGAAGGAGAGGTTATCCAGGACCAGGGGCTCTGGCACGGTGGCGCCGGATGGGCTGGAGGGATAGCGGAAGGTGAGGCTGCGCACTTCCAGGCCCATATCGCGGGGCGCTGGCGATGGCTCGGGCGGATCCTGCACCACGGGGGGTGCATTGGCCAGCTCAAACAGGCGCCGGGCGGCAGCCTGACTGGACTCCAGGACCTGGAAGGCCTGGGACAGGGGCTGCACGGCCTCGAAGCTGGCGATGGCGGTCAGGGGGAGCAGGGCCAGGTAGACGCCGTCGATCTGTCCGGAGCTGACCATGGGAATAGCCAGAAAGAGCACAGCCAGCCCGGCCAGGCTGGTGAAGAGCGCGGCCAGGCCGTTGCCCAGGCCGCGGATCAAGGCCAGGCGTTCCTGCAGCCGGCTCAGCTCATGGCCCAGGCCGGCAGTGCGCTGCAGGTGGGCCTGGCCATGGTCGTAGGCCAGCAGCTCAGGCAGGCCCTGGACCTGGTCCACCATGGCGGCGTTGAGCTCGGCGCGGACCGCGATCAGCTCGCCGGCCGGCTGCCGGCTGAGCCAGCGGCTGGCCAGAGGCAAAGCGATGCCGGTCAGAGCCATGAACACCAGCAACACCAGGGCCAGGCGGAGGTCGAAGCGGCCGAGGACGGCGCAGGCCAGCAGGGTGACCAGGGCGGCGGCGAAGGGGGGTATGATGACCCGCACATAGAAGTTTTCGAGGGTCTCGACGTCGGCCACGATGCGCGCCAGCAGGTCGCCGCTGCGAAAGTCCTGCAGGCCGGCCGGGGCCAGCGGCTCGATGGCCTGGTAGAACCACACCCGCAGCCGGGTCAGGATGCGAAAGGTGGCCAGGTGGGTGACGTAGCGCTCGCCGTAGCGGAAGGCGGCCCGGGACAACGCGAACAGGCGCACCCCGGCGATGGCCAGGGTGAGCTGGGTCACGTCCACGGCGATGGCGGCGCGGGAGATGAGGTAGGCCGACACAGCCATGAGGCCGACGCTGGAGCCCACGGTGGCGAAGCTAAGCAGCACGCCGGCGAAGATCCACCAGCGGAAGGGCTTCATGAGCTTCAGGAGGCGGCGAAAGGTGTCCATAGGGCTTCTAGGGCGTCACAGGAATTGCACGGACGGACACGGACACCGGAGATGAACCGCAAAGACGCAGAGAACGCAAAGGGGAGAAAGGACCGGAGGAGCCGGAGCAGAACTCGGACGGACGCCGGCTGCGTAGGGGTGGAGGAGGGGCCTTTGAGAAGCCCTGGCAGGTCCTTTCACGGGCGCCCGGCACCTTCGTAGGTCAGCACCAGCTGGCGATAGAGGCCATCCCGCTCCAGCAGGGTGCGGTGGGGGCCGGCCTGCACGGCCCGTCCCTGGTCCAGGACGACGACCTGGTCGGCGGCATAGGCCAGCTTGAGCCGGTGGGCGATCAGCAGCACGGTGCGTCCGGCCATCAGGCGGCGCAGCGCATCGTGGATCAGGGCCTCGCTCTCGGCGTCCAGGTGCGCGGTAACCTCGTCGAGGATCAAGAAGGGGGCGTCCTTGAGGAAAGCCCGGGCGATGGCGATGCGCTGGCGCTGGCCGCCGCTGAGGCGCACGCCGCGCTCGCCGACAGGGGTGTCGTAGGCCTGGGGTAGCGCCGAGATGAAATCATGGGCATGGGCAGCGCGGGCAGCGGCGACCACGGCGTCCAGGCTGGCCTCGGGCCGGCCCAGGCGGATGTTCTGGAGGATGGTGCCATAGAAGAGATAGGGCTGTTGAGGGACCCAGGCCAGCTGGCCGCGCCACGCCGTGGGGTCGATGGCAGCCAGGGGCACTCCGTCCACGGTGATCGTGCCCGCCTGGGGCTCGACGAAACGCAGCAGGAGCTGGGACACGGTGGTCTTGCCGGCGCCGGTGGGCCCGACCAGGGCGACGGTCTGGCCATGGGGGATGGCCAGGGAGAGGCCAGCCAGGGCAGCGCGCTGGCCGGCGACGGTGCGATCCGCTTGTAGGGCCGGGTAGCTGACGTAGACGTCGTCGAGCTGGATGTCGAAGCGGGCTGGCAGCGCGGCGGCGGTTAGCAGGGTTGAACTGATATCTGGAGTAGGTGGCGCCAGCGCAGGCGCGTCGAGGATGGCGAAAATGCGCTCGGCGGTGGCCTTGCCGGCGGTGCCGGCGTGGAAACGCAGGGCCATCTGCCGCAGCGGCAGGAAGAACTC
>JAULUH010000532.1:0-4596 GCA_032111745.1 Anaerolineae bacterium
TCAGGAGGTCAGCGAGGAATGGCTTGGCGACCTCGCCCAGCACGGCGACGCCGCCGAGATGATTGCTGGGGTGAAAGATGGAGCGCAGTTTTTCCGGCGTGAGCTCATCCTCCGCGCCGAGATAGACGGAGCGGTAGCCGTGTTTTTCCAGTTCCTGATGCAGCCCGTGCTGCACGTGGCCGAAGTAGGCGCTGGGAATGTAGAGGCGGAAGGGAGAGCGGAGGATGAAGCCGATCTGCTGGATGCGCGACTTGTCCGGCGCCGATTCGACGCGCATGCCCTTGGGCAGGTAACCCTGGCTGATCGCGCGATCCCAGATGCGGCGGTACGTCTCGGGATGGATACCCTCGCTGCGGCCGTTCAGCGCCAGCGAAACGAGGGCCTGGGACACACCGAGGTCACGGGCAATTTGGGTCTGGGATATTTTGCGCTTGGTTCCCACGGGATGATAATTTGCTAAACCGCGCCGATTTCAACGATTTATTGGCCACGCCCGGGCCGGGCGCGCGGTCAATCTGCGCTGGCCGGGCACAGGCCGTATCGGGTCGAATCCTACAGGCGCTCAGAGCTCCCAGCGGTAGCCAAGGCGGTACTCGCGCAGCTCCAACTCGTAGCCGGCCTCGGCATTGAGCAGGCAGGCCGTGGAGCGGTCGCCGCGGGTGGGGTCATGGCAGCCCTTGTTACAGCCGATGCAGATGCAGATGTCGTCCGGGTGGCCGGACATGGCCTTGAGGGGCAGGTCGGGATCGGAGATCAGGGGCCGGCCCATGGAGATCAGATCGGCATCGCCCCGCTGCAGGATCTCCTCGGCGAGCTCAGGCGTGTTGATGCGGCCTACGGTGCTGATGGGGATGGTGCAGAGGTCCTTGACGGCGCGCGATAGCTCGGTGTAGCAGCCGCGGGGCAGCGACATATTGGGCACGGTCATGTAGTAGGGGGCCACGCCGGCCGACACGGCCACCATGTCGACGCCAGCGTCCTGCAGCATACGGGCGATCAGGGGGGTTTCGGCAGGGGTCAGGCCGTCCTCGGCGTATTCGTGGCCTGAGATCTTGACGCTGAGGGGGATGTCAGGTCCGACCTCCCGGCGCACGCGGCGCACGACGGCAATGATGAAGCGGGCGCGGTTTTCGAGGCTGCCGCCGTAGTCGTCGGTGCGCTTGTTGGCGCGCGGGGAGAGGAATTGGGCGGGCAGGTAGCCATGGGCGCCGTGTACCTCGATGCCGTCGAAGCCGGCCTCCATGGCGCGGCGGGCGCCCTGGCCGTACCAGTCGACGACCTCGGCGATCTCATCCCGGGAGAGGGCACGGGGCATCTCCTGTTTGATTGGGCAGGGCACGGCCGAGGGTGCGATCAGAGGATGGCCGGTGACCCGAGAATTGGTTTGGCGGCCGGCGTGATGGAGCTGGATGCTGGCCACGGCGCCGTGCTGGCGGATGGTGGCGGCCAGGCGGCTGAGGCCGGGGATCATGTCGTCGTGGTGGATGCCGAGCTGGGCGCCGAAGGAGCCTGAGGGATGGACGAAGGCGGCGCCGACGACGATATAGCCCACGCCGCCCCGGGCCCGGCGTTCGTAGAAGGCCAGCTCGCGCTCGGTCAGAGAGCCATCGTCGGGCGCCATGTGGCCGGACATGGCGGTCATGACGATGCGGTTCTTGACCTCGCGGCGCCCGACCTGGATGGGGGTAAAAAGCAAGGGAAAGGGTATTGGCATGGGCTGTCTCCTTGATTGAGACGGGGTGGCGGGCGCAGGCTCCAGGGGGAGTTGTGCTTACCGACCGGCTAAAGCCTCGACTCCGACTCCGGAGCGGCTGAAGCCGCCACTACGAACCTGGAGCGGCTTAGCTTACCACGAGATGCCTCTGAGGGCGAATGATCAGGATCCAGAACACGGCGCTGGTGATGGCGACGCCGGCCACGCCGACCAGGGTGAAGACGCTCGGCACGCCGAAGGCCTGGGCCACGAAGCCCAGGAAAAGGGGCACGAAGCCCTCGCCGAAGCTTTGGGCGGCCATAAATAGGCCGAGGGCGGCGCCCCGGCTGGCCTCGCTGGCCCGGCCGGCCATGGCCGCCTGGCCGGTGGTCAGGAACATCCCGAAGCCGATGCCTTCCACCACCAAGAGCAGGGTGAGCAGCCGGGGGTCGGTCACCCGGGTGAGGCCGAAGCACACCAGGGTAGAGAGGAATAGCGAGACCATCAGCACGCGATAGCCACCGATCATGGTATCGACGATCCCGGCCGGCAGCCGGGATAGAGTCGACATCAAGGCCCGGACAGCGAACATGGTGCCCAGCAGAGCCTGGGTGATGCCCAGGCTACCGGCATAGACCGGAAAGAAGGTGACGATCAGGGCGCCAAAGACGGTGCTCATCAGCAGGCTGCACAGGCAAACGACGGCGATGACCGGATCGGCCAGCAGCTGGCCGATCTCGTGATAGAAGGGCAAGGGTGCGGCCAATCGGGCACCACTGCGACTGCGGGCCGGTGGCATCACCAGGCGGGCCATGAGCAGGCCGGCCAGCGCCAGCCCGGCGGCCAGGGCGTAGGTGGCCGGATAGCCCCAGCGGGAGGCCACCTGGCCGGCCACCTGGGAGCCGAGGGCAAAGCCCAGGCCCATGCAGGTAGCCAGCAGGCCTATCACCAGGCTGTGTTGCGCGGCGGGGGTGACGTCGGTGGCGTAGGCAAAGGCCACCGACAGAGTGGCAATGAAGCCGACGCCGAGGACCACCTGCACCGGCAACAGCACCACCGGATTGGAGATTACCGCGAAGCCGGCACAGCTAATCAGCAGGCAGGCCATGCCGATCTGGAGCAGGATGCGACGGCCGTAACGATCGGACAGGTTGCCGATGGTGATGCCGGACACGAAGCGGCTGACGCCGCGTAAGGCGGTAAGCGCACCTATGAGCACCAGCGAGGCGCCGAGGCTGGTGGCGAAGAGCGAGAAGGTGGATACGATCATACCGATGACCAGATCGGCCAGGAAGATGTACAGACAGATGGCCAGGATCTCGCGGCGCAGGATCACCTGCCACTGGATTCCGCGGGTACCCGGCGCCTCGGCCGGGGAGACGGATACACCATTCTGGGTCATGCCACGGTCTCGCGAGCAGCGATGGCGGCCAGGCAGGATGACGGCATTGGAGAGTGCTTTCTAGAGCGCCAGCACGCCGCCGTCCACGACCAGCGCGGTACCGGTGACGTATGCGGCCTCATCGGAGGCCAGATAGAGCGCGGCGTAGGCGACATCCATGGCCGTGCAGAGGCGTCCCAGGGGGATGGCTGCGGCCAGGCGGGCCTGCCGCTGCGCCAGGCCATCGGGTGTGGCGGCGAGCCAGCCGGCGCGGTCTACGGTAGGCCTGTCCACGGCACCGGGGCAGACGCAGTTGACCCGGACATTGAAGGGGGCGTAGTCAACGGCCATCTGCCGAGTCAGGGCCACGACGCCGCCCTTGGAGGCGCAGTAGGCGGCCTCCTGCGGTGTGCCCACCAGGCCGGCCTGGGAGGCGGTGTTGACGATGGCACCGCGGCCCTGGGCCTTCATAACAGGCAGGGCGGCACGGGCGCCCAACAGCACGCCCTTGAGGTTGACGTCGACGATACGCTGCCAGTCCGCCTCGCTGGTAGAGACCACGTTGGTGGCCTGGGGCCGGTCGATGCCGGCGTTGTTGAACAGGATGTCCAGGCGGCCGTGGCGGGCCAGGGTGGCTGCCACCAGGCGCTCCAGGTCGGCGGGAACGGTGACGTCAGCGGCCAGGGCGGTGGCGGCCGGCCCGATCAGGGCGGCGGTCTCAAGAGCGGTGGCCTCCACCAGGTCGGCCACCACCACGTAGGCGCCCTCTCGGGCGAAGAGCAGGGCGCTGGCGCGGCCGATGCCGGAGCCGGCGCCTGTGATTACGGCAACTCTGGCAGCGAGGCGACCGGACCGCATCACGGGCCCTGCTGCCCCTGGCTGAGCTCATCCCAGGGAATGGGGCTGGCGTCGTCGTGGCGGAGCCGGCGCTGGCCGACGCGCTCGATGCGCATGATCAGGCGGCAGGCCGGATCGGGGCAGGTGACGCGGGTGTCGGTCTCCATCCAGTCGGCAGGGTGGCTGCGGCGTTGCTTGGCCGGGAGCAGGGGGATGGTGGCCTGCAGCGCGTAGAGGCAGAAATCCGCGCCTGCGGGCAGGGAGATCTTGCCGCTGCGCAGGTAGAAGCGGTCGCCGACGCGCATGGCGCAGGTGCAATGGCCCTCAATGGCCTCGACGGTGACAGCCAGATCGTAGAGCTCGAACTCGTCTGGCAGAGGCTGGGGATCGTCCATGGGCTAGCCGGATCCTAGAATGCCGTCGCTGCGGAGGGCGGGCAAGACAGTTTCGCCCAGGAGGCGCAGGCCTTCCTGGGGGGTCATACCGTGCGGCGTGCCAAACTCGATGCGGGTGGCACCGGCGGCGTAGAGCGCGGCCGCCTGGGTGGCCACCTGCTGCGGGGTGCCGGCGAAGGCGACCCTCCCCAGCAGGTCGTCGGAAATGTAAGAGGCGGCCAGGTCGAAATCGTAGCGGGCCGCCGCGGCCTTGAGGCCGGCCAGCAGCTCAGGGTCGAGCTGGAGGGTGG
>JAULUH010000533.1:0-5135 GCA_032111745.1 Anaerolineae bacterium
TAGACACCTCCTGGCGTCTGGTCCATCAGTTCGTCGGGGAGGGTATTCAGCTGATGGGCACTAGGACCACCGCTGCACGAGTTCCAGCAGGGCCAGCTCGTCTTCTTCGTCTGTGGCGGCAACCCAGAGGAACAGGCCGTGGGGATCCATGGCGTCGACGAACTGGGCCAGCTCGGTGCGATCGAGGTCGACGATGAGAGGGATACCGCGAGCCTGCAGCTGCTTGATGAAGGGTACCCACTGCATGATAGGCTGCAGGTCGCCCACCCCCTGCACCCACTGCAGGGCGTGGATTTCAGGCACGCTGAGGATGGCGTCCAGGTGTTTGGCGACACCGGGGCCGTCCACATGGAAGACGTTATGGGTCATGGTCTTGACCTCGCGCTGCAGGACCGGCAGGCCGAAGTCCCGGAAGAAGACAGGCGAGATCAACGCGGAGAAGTCGCAGCTGGGGATGTGCATGCGGCCACGGGAGGGGATGCCCATCCAGCTGACGGACAGCTGGCCCCTGGCCTTGAGCATAGCGTCGAAGTGGTCGTAGATGGTCTCGAAATCGGCGATGGCCCGCTCGGCCAGTTGTTTGACCTGGTCCGGGTCATCGACCATGTCGAGGCAGAGCTGTTGGGGGTCGCGCCAGGCCGCGGCGCAGTCGAGCCCGGGGTGCAGATCCGTATAGCCGACCATGAACTGGCCGGGGCAGCGCTCCAGGGCGGCCAGGGTGAGCTGGTCGAGCCTGGCGAGGTACTCGTTGGCCAGGTCCAGCTCCAGCGACGGCAGGTCATCCCAGGAGTGGACCAGGGGTTCGGACCAGGAGGTGACCTCGCCGAAATGGAGCCGGGCGCCGTAGAAGGCGGCGTAGACATCCGGGCCGAGGTTGGGCCAGAAGACGGGAAAGGTCTCGCCGTGGAAGGTGCGGCCCTCGATGGACCTGACAAAGGCTTCGACCTGGTAGTCGACGTCAAACCAGCGGGCCTTCTTCTGTTGGGGGGTCCAGTCGTGGAAGTCGGCTTCGGCGTTTAGGAAGGCATTGTGGGCCATGAAGCGCACGGGAGGCCGGTCGACGATCTCGCCCGCGAACCAGGCCTCGAGGCGTTGCAAGGCCATATCGAAGCCGGGCATGGTTTCCAGCTGCAAGGTTGGGGGGGCGTGAGCCGGTTGCGAGCTGTTCATGAGGCTGCCTGCATCGTTGCGAGAGCCAGTGGTGATCAACGTGGGTCAGTGCAGTGAGGCGTAGGGTGTCCGGCGGATGGTGTCGACCATGGCCCAGAAGTTCTCCAGCGGTGTATCCAGCTGGACGTGATGGGTGGGGCCCAGGATCAAGCCGCCTTGGCGGCCGATGGTATGCAACCGTTCCAGGACTTCATTGGCGACATCTTGGGGTGAGCCGAAAGGCAGGGTGTGCTGTTCGTCGATGGTGCCCCAGAAACAGAGCCTATCGCCGAACTGTTGCTTGAGCTCGGCCGGGTCCATGGAGGCTGGCTGTACCGGGTTGAGGACGTCAAGGCCGATCTCGATCAAGTCAGGGATAATCGGCCGGATATCGCCGTCGGAGTGATAGGCGACTTTCAGCCGAGGGTTGATGGCCTTCAGCTCGGCGACAAAGGTGGCCATGCGAGGCTTGAGAAAGTGGCGCCACATGGCGGGCGAGATCAGCATACGGTGCTGCGTGCCGACGTCGTCGCCGGTCCAGATCATGTCCACCCCCAGGTGGGCGAGTTTCCGGGCGGCGGCCAGGTGGTAGTGGTAGGGGATATCGAGGATGGCATTGGCCAGGTCGGGATCCGTGGCCATGTCCAGCAGCATCTGCTGGAGGCCGCGCAGAGCCCAGGCGGTCTCGAAGATCGTGGTCACTGTCACGCCCACGATCCAATACTCGCCCTGGAAGGTGCGGAGCATCTGCTCAGCGTCGTGATACAGGGCTGGCCGGTGGGGGTCAGGCGCCTGGTAGCGACTGATGGCGCTATCGTCGATCAGGGGATGGCCTACCGGCTCGGTGTAGTAGCCGGTGCCGAAGGGGGTCTCGTAGCGTTGGAGGATCCAGCCGACACCCCATTCATCGACGTAGGGCTGGGTGTCCATGTAGTAGGAGTTGGCCCAGCCGACGGAGGTGAGGAGCATGTCCTCTTCCAGGGCCCGCTCCAGTTCGTAGGTATTCCCCCCGCCGTGGGGATTGTGCTCAACCTGGCCCTGGATCTCCAGCTGGGCGCGCAGGCGACGGGCAAACTCGGGGGTGAAACTGACCTGCATGGGGCAGCGATCGGGCTCCCGATGGTCGAGAGCCATCTCAACACGCTCGCGGTGCTTCATCGCGGTGATCCCTGTCTACCATAGACGCCGGCGCGACGGCTTTGTGATCGTTCCCGGTATCGTTCACAGGGAGTCTAGCACACAATGGCTGGCGAGTCAAGATATTCCAGCAAAACCTTGACGCCACCCACAATGTGTGCTATGATACCTGGGAACGATACCGGGAACGTTACCATAGGCATATCCCGTGTCTTTCTTTATCTCTCCTGGCTGCACAGAGCCTTCCTGTGCAAATGGCAGGAGTAGAAGTCATTCCCCCGTCCCCCCTATTCCACCGCTCCGTCGAAGTCCTGAACGATTTTCTGGGGCCGGTGGCCTGCATCGACGATCCGTTTCCCTGGCCGGCCAAGACTGAACCTCAGCGACGAGGAGCTGCAGCGAGCCAAAGTGTCTGACCCAAGAGAGTTACCGCAGGATGCTGTTCCTACGGCAGGCGCCTCGCTGCTCAACATGCGCGCGATCACGAAGCGTTTCCCCGGGGTGCTGGCGCTGGACCAGGTCGATTTCGACGTGAAGAAGGGGGAGGTGCACGCCCTGGTGGGTGAGAACGGTGCTGGCAAGTCCACCTTGATGAAGATCGTGTCGGGTGTCTACCAGGCGGACGCCGGCGAGATCAGCTTCAAGGGGCAGCCGGTGGCCTTTCGCAACCCGCGGCAGGCGCAGGATGCGGGCGTGGTCACCATCTACCAGGAGCTGAACCTGGTGCCATATCTATCGGTCACGGAGAACATCTTCCTGGGAACCGAGCTTACCCGAGCGGGAGTTGCCCTGAACTGGCCGGAGATGCACCGGCAGGCCCGGGCGTTGCTGGGCAAGCTGCACCTGGACGTGGACCCGCGCACGCCGGTGGGCGAGCTTGGCGTAGGCAGGCAGCAAATGGTGGAGGTAGCCAAAGCCCTCTACCACAAGGCCGACCTGATCATCATGGACGAGCCGACCTCGGCCCTGAGCATTCGCGAGATCAACGACCTGTTTGGCATCGTGCATGAGCTCAAGGCGCAAGGGGTCTCGGTGGTCTACATCAGCCATCACCTGGAGGAGACCTTCGAGGTCAGCGATCGGATCACGGTGTTGCGGGACGGCCGTCTCATCGCTACCGAGCCCACACCAACCCTGACAGTGGATCGCCTGATCCGCCTGATGGTGGGCCGCGACCTGTCGGAGCAGTTCCCCAAGGAGGTGGCGGAGCGGGGGGCGGAGGTGCTGCGGGTCGAGGGCCTCAACCAGGGCGACTTTCTGCGCGATATCAGCTTCTCGGCCTACGCGGGCGAGGTGTTGGGCATCGCCGGCCTGATGGGTGCCGGCCGCACCGAGCTGGTGCGGGCCATCTTTGGCGCCGACCCCATCAGCAGCGGCCAGTTTACCATCATGGGCCAGCCGGTCTCCATCAAGTCCTCCCGGGACGCGGTGAGCCAGGGCATTGGGCTGTTGACGGAAGACCGCAAGCGGCAGGGGCTGTTCCTGCAGATGAATGTGCGCGAGAACATCACCATGTCGGTGCTGGATCGCCTGACCCGGGGCCTGGCCACCAATACCCGCAAGGAAACGGAGCTGGCGCAGCGCTATATCGACGGCCTGGCCATCAAGGCGGCGAGCCAGGACCAGGTAGCCATCAACCTTTCAGGCGGGACCCAGCAGAAGGTGGTGTTGAGCAAGTGGCTGGCGACCAACCCGCGAGTGCTAATCTTCGACGAGCCCACACGCGGCATCGACGTCGGGGCCAAGGTCGAGATCTACCGCATGATGAACGACCTGGCCAGCAAGGGTGTGGCCATCCTGATGGTTAGCTCCGAGCTGCCGGAGATTCTGGGCATGAGCGACCGCATCATGGTCATAGCGGGAGGGCGCATACGCGGCTACCTAAGCCGGGAGGAGGCCACCGAGGAGAAGATCATGGAGCTGGCCACCACCACCGACAAGACCGGCGCCGATGGGGGGGTCTCCCCCGTCGACTACCAGATCGCAGCTGAGGTTTGACCGCCAATGACTGAAACCGCCATTGAGCCGGAAGGCACGACAAACGGCGCAGGTGGATTTCTGCGCAGGCTTATCGCCAGCACAGGTCCTTTGCTGATCCTGCTGGCCCTGGGCATCATCCTGGCAATCCTGTCCCCGGCGTTTCGCCGGCCCACCAGCCTGATGTTGCTGGCCCTGGAGGCCTCGGCGATCGGCGTGTTAGCAGCCGGCCAGACCTTTGTCATCCTGACCGGCGGCATCGACCTATCGGTGGAGGCCATGGTATCCTTCGCCGGGGTGATGGCGGCGGTGCTGATCGCCGGGACCAGTATCGCCGGTGGGCAGATCGCGTTCGGCATCGCGGCCTGGCAGGCCATTGCCCTGGCCCTGGTGGCAGGTACCTTGATCGGCCTGTTCCAGGGCATGCTGATCACCCTGTTTCGCATGAATCCGCTGATCGTGACCCTGGGCTTTCGCAGCATTCTGTTGGGCGTCGCGCTGGTGTGTACGCGCGGGGCGGGCATCAACATCCTTAAGGATGACTTCTTGAGCGCGCTGACCGGCATTATCAGGATCGGCAGCATCCAGATCCCGGTGCCATTCATTATCACGCTGATCGTGTACTTCGTGAGCTGGTTCGTGCTCCGGCACACCAAGTTCGGCCGCTACACCTATGCCATCGGCGGCAACGAGACCGCGGCCCGCCTGTCGGGCATCCGGGTCGACCTGGTCAAGGCCAGCATCTACGGCATCAGTGGCTTTCTGGTCGCCATCGGCGGCATCCTGGTGATGGGCCGCCTGCAGTCGGGCGCCTACCAGAACGGCACCAATATGACCCTGGCCTCGGTGGCCGCGGTGGTCATTGGCGGCAC